>DALI01000040.1:0-612 GCA_002496725.1 Euryarchaeota archaeon UBA181
CCCCATCCCGACAAGTACCGTCACCATCACCATCAACAAGGTCACAGAGAGGATCAATCCGCCGAGGCCAGCCACGAAGGCCCCCTCTCCAACGACCGCCAACCATGCCACGAACGGGAAAACCGCGGCTGCCGTACAATCCACTGACGCGGCCGAGTATCCTATTCCCCACAGGAACATGTTTCTCCGTGGTGTGAAAACCTCATCGGACTCCACCGTCTGGTACCTGTCCAACCACCTCTGCACGAAAGACATCATCTCACTGGTCCACCCAAGAAGCATCAGGCTACCCAGTACCACTAGCAGGCATGCAATTCCGATAGCTATGGTGTGCAAGGTCCCTGATAGGTTGACGATCTCGCTCAACCCGAAGATGACTATCCCAACGGACACGAAAAAGGTCAGTTGCCCGAGAGCGGCAAAGCCCCCGATCTCGAATGAACCGGGCATCCTCCCGCTTATCTTCCCCTCTGCATGCAACTCCTCCTCCCTCATCCCCAGGCTGAGGTAGTAGGTGATGTACGAAGGCAGGACTGGGAAGGCGCAAGGGGAGAAGTACACCAATACTCCGAGGAACAGTCCGATGATGAATACGCCTGTGACTGACCTGTC
>DALI01000040.1:1028-6599 GCA_002496725.1 Euryarchaeota archaeon UBA181
TTTTCCTTCGCTACCACATATCCTTCATGGTCAATTACCAGGACCAATGGGATTAGTTGAGCAGAGTAGTATTCGACTATGTCGCCTCTCGATCCATTTTCCAGGATTATTGATTCGGATCCGCCATTCACCACAGTCCAATTCATGAATTTCTCAGAATCATGGTCCCCGAAGGTCGAATTGATCTGCGCGAATGTTTCCAAACCGTACCAAGCGGCCACTGAAATCACTATCACCGGATATTCTCCCTCGAGATCGCTCCACTCTGCGATATTGCTCTGAATATGTTCTTGCACATAGTGACAGTTTGCACAATCCACTGCCATGAAGTCTAGGATAACGACACTCCCTCTCTGGGAACTCAACTGAACAGTGCCGTTCTCATCGGCGATAATGCTGTCAATGCCGGTCCTGTTCATTGATTGAGCTTCGAAATCGTACACCTCGTTGACGTCTCCAGAGACCCCGTATATCGACGAAGTCATTCCAAAAAGGGATAGTGAGGAATATCCAATGACGCAGAACAGCACAACAGCGACGCCGAAAGCCCTCCAGGTGTCGCCTTCCCTGAGGATGCTGAAATCTAGCCTTTGAGTCAGCGAGTCTCCTTTTGGCCCACTCATGCCTCCTGAAGTGACGCGCTCTTTTTCATTACAGTGGGTGAATGTTTTCTTGAATGGGACCTAGAAAATACATGTAGTCTGTTTCACCATCCTTATCTGCACAACTCTGTTGCATAATCCGGGGCTCGTGGTCTAGGGGTTATGACGTCGCCTTCACATGGCGAAGATCGCAGGTTCAATTCCTGCCGAGCCCACCATCAAACTATTTCGTCCAAGAGTGACGACGCACCTATTCTGATTCTAAGTGGGCCGAAGATCCCCTCGTCTTGCTTTCTAACTATCGTCATTAGACGAATCACGTCATCCATTACTCGAATGCCCCCGGAGAGTTTGAGCCCCCTTTCCTCGCCCATTACTACCTGATGCCTCTTGACCTCCATCGCGAGTATCGTAGCGTGCTCGTCACTGCATGTGCCCCTTCTACCCGTACAGCTCTTCACGAAGTCAGCACCAGCGGCTAGAGCCATACGAGAAACTGCTCGGATGGAGTGTTCGCTTAGGAGGGGGGCCTCAATAATTACCTTGAGTTTGCATCCCGTTGCCCCCTCTCTCATAATGGAGAGAAGAGCAAGGTCCTCCTCGCTTGGAAAGTCCTCCGTGCCTCGAGGCTCTAGAACGCAGTCTATCTCATCAGCACCCGATATAACTGCGCCCTCCAAGGCATTTCTGAGGGTCACTTTGTCCTGCCATCCTACGGGAAATCCCCCTACTACGGCAGCTATGGAGATTCCATCATCAAGCCGCTTTCTTACAAATTCGACATGCTTTGAGAAAACGCATACCGAGTAAGGCTTGTGCTTGTTCGCATTGTTGCAGAATATCTCCAGTTCAGACTCTGAGGCATCGTGGTCAAGAAGTGTAAGATCAAGAATGCCTAGAACTTCCCTCGCATCCATTTTACCATTATCCGTGCCTCGACTCGAAGCTCACCATGAATGAGACTAGTGACTCCACACTTTCGATTGAGCATCCGTTGTACAGGCTCGCCCTTATCCCCCCCACACTCCGGTGCCCCTTCAATCCCCCCAAACCAGCCTCGGCCGCCTCCTCGAGAAAAACCGACTCTTTGCTCTCATCAGCTAGTCTCCAAGTCACATTCATCAGGGAACGTGAATCGGAATCTGCATGAGGGGCCCAGAAAGTAGTTCTGTCTAACTCGTCATAAAGCAGGGAAGCTTTCTGGCGATTCCTCTCAATCGCCCCTTCCAGGCCGCCATTCATTTCGATCCACGACAAAACCCGATCCAATACAAATATTCCAAAAGTATTCGGCGTGTTGAACATAGAGCCCTTTGAGATATGAGTTCTGTAGTCTAGCATAGTTGGGAGATCGTCACCTATCCTCGATACAGCCCAAGGAGAGAGTATCACTAGGGTCACTCCGCTGGGACCTAGATTTTTCTGAGCCCCTGCATAAATCACATCATGGGCTGAGACATCGAGAGGGACCCCACAGATATCAGAGCTGGCGTCAACAACTAGGTGGGCACCTCCAGCCTCAGGGACTTTGTGATACTGAGTTCCGAATAGGGTGTTATTGGAGGTATAGTGGACATAGACTGCGTCTTCCCGTATCTCGAATCCTCCTCCTACTGGGACAGACTTGAAACCATTCCCTGAATCATCCCATGCGGATACACAGTCTCCTATTCTGAGGGCTTCCTTTAGGGCCTTTTCCGACCACCCACCAGTCACTAGAAAGTCTGCCTTATCTCCCTTATTCAGTAGATTGAGGGCTGTCATGTAGAACTGAGTGGAGGCTCCTCCCTGCAGGAATAATACATGATAATCTTCGGGGATTGTCAGTATCCTCCTTATCCTGTCTCTCGCCGAGTCGATAACATCCTGAAAGAAGCCACTTCTGTGTGATACTTCCAACAGTCCGAAACCACTGTTGTTTAGATTGGGCAATGCAGAAGCCACTTCCTCCACTACTTCCAACGGTAGGACTGCAGGACCAGCACCGAAATTGTGTATACGCCCCTGCACGGCCATGTAGTCACGTATGGCAACCGGTCTTTCAGCCCATCGCATGCACGACAGGGTTCTTCTTTGAAAGTCTGGACGAGCACTCATGCTCCGAGTAGGCTTGGTAATGCTTCAGGGAGCCAGACATGCCCATATCAGGATGCTCAATAGTGCCTCAGAAGAGTGTGGGGTGCCTATTGAGGTCCTCGAGATAAGAAAGTTAGAAGAACTAACTTCCTACAATCCCAACGCCTTGATAATTCCAGGGGGCGAGTCCACAACGATGAGGAAGATAGGGCGGGATAGGGCTTCAAGGCTTATTCCCGGAATGTTCGATTGGATAAGGGACAATCCGTCGAAACCGATTCTCGGTACTTGTGCAGGAGCTATTCTACTGGCCAATCCGAAAGATGGAAAACCACCTTTGATCAATGCGGATTTGAATCGTAATGCGTACGGCTCCCAGTATGAATCATTCCAGGGCCCCGTACACTCTTCCCTATTCGCTAGGGAATTTCCCGGTGTTTTTATCAGGGCTCCAAGATTTACATCTACCGATGACGATATATGTGCAATGCATGGGGACGAAATTGTGGGAGTTAAGAATCAGAAGGTAATCGCACTCACGTTTCACCCGGAGCTATCGGATGATAATTGGTTCCATAAATGGATTATCGAAAACTCACAGGAGGACTAGGATGACTGTGTTGCATCAAATTAGTGAGATTCCGGACTCACCTGACATGTCAGACTGCGAGGGGTGCATCCAGTGCCAAATGGGAAGTAAGCTAGTACTTTTCATAACAGGGCATTGTCATTGGAGGTGCGATTATTGCCCTCTATCTGAAACTAGGAGGGAGATAGACTTCATGTATGCCAATGAGAGGCCATGTGAGAATTTCGACGAAGTCATAGAGGAGGCCAGGGCAATGAGGGCAACTGGAGCAGGCATCACGGGAGGAGATCCACTGATGGCAAAGGACAGAAGCATCGAAGGAATAAGGAGGCTGAAGGAAGAATTCGGTGCTGATTTCCACATTCACATGTACACGAGCATCCCCTTCAAGTCTCAGTGGGCCAAGGACTTTGCAGAAGCAGGATTAGATGAGATAAGATTTCACTTTCTCGACCTCTCATCAATGGAATACAAAGAGATAATTCAGGCGTGTTCTGAAGCTGGTATCCTAACAGGAGTCGAACTCCCCTGCGAACCGGACAAGGAGGAAGAGCTCTTCCAGATTATTGAAGACCTCAGGGATTTTGATGTCGGCTTCATGAACCTAAATGAGTTAGAGATAACTGTTGGCAACCATGACAATATGGAACTCAGAGGATTCAACCTATCGACTGAGATTACTGCGGGTGCCGAGGGGTCCTCAGAACTGGCTCAGTCTATCCGCGACAGAGTCATGGCCGCCTCTATTGGTGCACCCGATCCAATTGACGGGGTTAAGAGGGATCCTTATGGATTCCATCTGAAGTACTGTACTTCAGTGTACAAGGATGCGGGACAGATGAGAAGGAGATTCCTGCGTAGGGGGGAGGCCACGATTTCCCCCCATGAGACGCTAAGTGAAGATGCGACTCTTATTTTCGGAGCTATATACACTGAAGAAAATCTACACGAGTCTTGGATTTCTGAAATCTCAGAGTTCACTGGACTCCCTCCTAGGTTCATGCATTTCGATACCGAAAAAGGTAGAATAGAGGTTCCAGTACCAGTGGCCGACCAAATCGCAAGCGAGGTCGCCGCACCCGTGGCGATAGTTGAGGTCACTCCAACATTCAAGAGAACTGAGGTAATGTTAGTCTGGCTCAACGAGCTAAGGCCGTGATTACGTTCCGCGTTGGGTTGATAGGTCTACGACCTTCGTATCGATTTAGTGCCAGTGAGATTAGCCAGTCCAGAGGCAAACATAGCTAATCCCTACAGAAGACTTTCTGCATCACAAATGGTTACATGGCAGGCGTGTCCAAGACTCTGGTACTACAATAATATCCCTAAGCTTAGGGGTCCACTACCTCCTCAGATAATTAGGGGTAATGCAGCAGAATCATGTATTTCTAGAGTTCTTCGTGACTCTCCATCACTAATTAGCAGAGACTCCGAAGATATCCTTAAGTCCCCTATTCTGGAAGATGGCAAACCAGCATATGAGTACGGTGATCTCTGGCCAGCACCGACTGTTCCAGCTTTAGATCGATCTGAGTGGCCCATGGATAGAGTGGCTCTAGAGGAATGGGCATTGGCTCGTGCAGATTCCCATTTTGAGAAATGCTGGAATGACGCCCTCAAGGATTGGGAGTCCCTGACTAATAGGGTCGGAGAATCGGATTCTGCAGATGCTTCAGAATGCCGTAAGATGATAGAAAATGGAATAAGATTGCATCTGGATCAAGTAGAAAAGTGCCTAAATTCAGTAGGAGGGGAATTTTTAGATTCTTGGAGAAAGGGTACATTTCGCTCAGAATGGCCAGCTCCAGATGGTTTTCCTCCCCTCTGGTCCGAGGCACATCCCTGCGCACAGTCATTAGATTCCGATGTGACGTGGCCAGAGGCATGGGAGATGTCCCGGCCTTGGTTTGTAGATCCTGATGCTGGATCGTTCACGCAGACCACTTCCCACCCCGAGGGATGGTTTCAAGGAGAGTATGACTTGGTTTACAGATGGACTGGGAAACCTTCGGTCATAGACATCAAGGCTTCTATGGGGAAGGGAGATAGATCAGGTGGGTATGTCGAACAGCTTCGCCTATATGCCTGGCTATGGTGGGAAACACATTCTAGATCCGAAGAAGTTGAATCTTTAGCAATATGGTATCTAGGGCCTGGCAAAGTGAAAGATATCGAACTGCCTTCTTTGGACGAACTGCACGATTATTCAACTAATCTGAAGAGCCTCTATTCTATGATTCACGCTAGGAAGCCCTCACTGGAAGATTGCCCAGCAGAGCCATCCCCCTTGCGTTACTTCGACAT
>DALI01000040.1:6897-7690 GCA_002496725.1 Euryarchaeota archaeon UBA181
ATCCCCCTTGCGTTACTTCGACATTGGTGGGAAGCCATCGTCTTCCCCCGTAAGCTCAGATCCGAAGTCCAGATGTAGAAGATGCGATCTCAGAGGAGTTTGTGAGAACGGAGACTACGATCTCCAACTCCCTTCGGAAAAGAGAATTGAGAGATTCGGACATGCATGGCCAATTACTCAACTAGGGGATATCAAGACCAGGGTGGATGCTACAGGTATCGTCTCAGGGTTGAGTGGCCCATCTCTGAATGAAGCAGGGGGGGTGGATCTTTCATTCAGACTTCAGGACGGATATGATCGTGCTAAGGTGAGGCCAAGCAGATACAGGGCTCCGAAGAATGTCACTAGGTCGATTGCGAATGAAGTCAAGGTCAGAGTCACTGATGCAATTCCTTCGGTTTGGAGAGGGGAGGTAGTTTTGGATATTGATGATGAATCATCTATCTCCCTTGCAACTGAAGAAGACTCCTGTCCAATTGTTGAGATTGAGACCAGAATAAGTGTAATTGGAAGGATATGGTCTGTTGATGCATTCCCAGACGGACAGGGAATTTCTCGTTGGTCCGTAACTCTGATTGATAGTTCTGGATATGCTGGCCTAATAGCCTTCAAGCAGTTCATCCCAGTCTTGGCAGCCGGACTATCTAGGGGAGATGAGATTGCGGTCCTCAATGGGGAAGTAGGAGAATTCAATGGTAGGCCACAGGTCAAGGTAGGGCCAAATACGAGAATAGTAACAGTTAGGACATCGGAAGATGTTCCAAAATTTTAATGGCGCCGAGAGAGGGATTTG
>DALI01000040.1:7996-27507 GCA_002496725.1 Euryarchaeota archaeon UBA181
GGGATTTGAACCCCCGCGTCCAATGGACAGTGGATTTCGAATCCACCGCAATACCGGGCTATGCGATCTCGGCCAGTAAGCCTCCCACCAGCGAATCAGAGATAAGCATGACTGGATTCCACTAGGCTATGAGGGTCGAGGTACGGAATGGCGATGATGTTATGGTAGTTGAATCAAATGATCCAATATCGGTCGGCACTGTTCTAGACGAATTGGGAATAGCGCACTCAACAGTCTTAGCAGTAGTCGGGGATACTATCATACCCCATACCTCAATAATAAGCAATGATGTGAGTATTGAGTTGGTAGTAGTTTCAAGTGGTGGATAGGTCATTCGAGAGCAACGCCCCGGGGTTCACAGTAACCATTTCCTCCCCCTTCCTCATCAGAGTGGCCTTGTTTCCAATCAACTCGAAATATTCTCCCTTACTACGTAAGTATGAACCCTCATACAGGCCTATGACTGGATATTCGTAGATCCCATGAAATTCCTCAATTCTTTTGCTTCTAGTCTCTCCAAAGTGTTTAGAGACGCTTTCCTCTTTATCCCCTCTATACCAAATTCCTCCAGGGTAGTAGTGCGGATTTATCTGAAATGGGACCAATCCCAAAGTTTCGAAAGATGGGACCATGGTAATTGGCATGTCATTCGTTGTTTGCATCGTAGGACATGCAACATTGGCACCCGCACTAACTCCTGCATAAGCGGCCCCCCTGTTCATGACAGCTTCTCTAATTGGGCCCATTAGCCCCCTTTCATGTAGCTCACGAACCAACAACCATGTGTTTCCCCCTCCGACATATATCCCATCTATCTCGTCCAATTCAGAAATAGGATCATCTAACTGGTGCATTCCAATAAAATCAATCTTATCACCACTAAAAGACTTCATTCTTTCCGTGTAAGAATCATGATCTTCCGACGCATAAGGGACAAAGACGACTTTACTACAATCTGAGAAATTTTCCAACAATAGTTTCCGATACATTTCCTTTCTCTTTTCAGTTCCAATGCCGCCACTCCCTAGGAGAAGCTTCATGATAGAACGTCCCTAGACATAGAAATCACCATTCTGAGGGGGCTCACCAATTCCCATTGCCTCTTCTAGTGAATCAGATATCTCATAATTCTCCATCAGCTTCCTTGCCGTTTCTTCAGTCGAATCAATATCTAGGTCTAATGGCAAGTCAAGGCCATTCTCGATCCAGTTCGCCAATCTGCTAGCCGCCAAAACATCGGCACTAGCCCCCAATGTCTCAGCTACCAGTCCGAAGGTATTTACATTGAATAGTGGAGACATCGAGACTAGAAGTCCTGCAACTCCAATCATTCCTGCTTCTGGCCTTTCTTTGCTTACTGGGATATCATTGATCTCCAGATTCCTCCTAACTTCTTCATCTGCGCAAATAACATGGATGCCTCTGTCTTCCGATCCAGAAGCTAATCCTGCCAGTACCAGTAGCATTGGCGTTGAAGCATTCGAACAGATTCTAAGGATTTCCTCGGCCACCTCGTTCTGACCTGCAGATGTCATGGGTTGCATCTCCCCTCCAATGATAATCACTGTCTGACCATCGGGAAGAATGACGGAGATAATCTCCATACGAGGAGGCCTCATTAGGCCATCCGAGTCAAACGTAGAGTGAGGGGGAAAATCGTGATTCAATATCCAACCTAATATTCTCGATGGGTGTTTTGATACCAATGAGTCAACTAATATTTTTCCCACATTGCCCACACCTGGTACCGCTTCAAGGACTGCGGAATGCTCAGGTAGGCCGTCTCCGACGATCCAATGTACACTGCTCCTACTCACTATTGTCCCCTCCATCTGATGGCGACGGAAGACTGTCCGCCCACTCATCACTACCTGCATTTTCCCGCTCCCTTCTTCTTTTTCCTTGGGGGTCTTCTGGAGAATACTTCAGTGGGGCGGATGAAACCATCAGGGCCCCACAGGCCTTGCAATTGGGTCCAAGGGCGTACAAATCACAGGCCTTGCAATGCTGTAGTTTCGTTCTTACCATGTTCCTCAAACGTTTAGGGGCGTGTAATGGTCAATGAACCATGCGGGTAGTAATGGGCTCTAAGACCGTTCTATGGACAATGAGCCATCTACCGTTGACATACTAGTCTCTACTGCTTTCACAGCAGATTGCCAAACAGACTCAGCGGCCTGATAGTCAGGTGCCCTGATATCGATTCGATAGCTTGGAGCGCCATCGTAGTGACATGTCAGGGTCACATCCTCCAACCCTTTAGCACAAGACTCTGCATCTAACAGTGCATCCCTTATTGCATATACTCCCTCTTTGCCCCATACTTGGATATCGAAGACTCCTCTTATCTCTACGAAAGGTGGAATAATATTCTCCATGGCCAGAGTAGTTACAACTTTCGTCCATTCTCCCTCAAATCCAGCATCAACTAATGCGTTCTCACTTATCGCACATTCTTCTAGAGCCCCATAAAGGGTACCAAAGGCTTCTGTCATGGCATTAGAGATTTCTATTCCCTTGCCATCGCCCCAACCAACTCTCTCGGAAGCCACTCTCATTATCTGGATCGCTCTTTCCTCATTCTTCCAGGCCTGTACGGTATCTCTCCTCCGTTCTTCGGAGACGCTCTTCAGTGAGAGCTCAATTCTTTTTCTTTCCTTCTTTACTTGAATTACCTTGGCAACCACTCTTTGGCCTTCTCTCACATGGGTTCTGATATTCTTAACCCAGCCCGCAGCAATCTCCCCTACGAAAACGAAGCCCTCTCGACCATCATAACCCCCGAGAGTTAGGTATGCACCGTTTTGTTTGATGTCCTTAACCGTACAGATCAAAAGATCTCCTTCTTCAGGCCATTCCTCTTCTGGTTTCGCCATTTAGAGCCCCCTTTATTCGAGGACATCAACAATGGTACTTCCCGAAAGATCCGACTTTCCACCTCTGGGGATGGCAAGAGTAGATCCACATACCGAGCAAGAAATCTCTGTCGATGCTCTATCGAAAACAATAGCTTCTGCACCACAGTCACGACAGCTAATCTTCAGAAACTTTCCAGGCATTTTCAATCCTCACTTATCCACGAGCTCAAACTTTCGCGCCCTTTTTCCTCTTGGTGAATGTGCTTTACCAGTTTCACTGCACCTGTAAACCAGGTTGACCCTCTTGGTAGGTTTCTCTCCTGAAGGCTTGGGTCTTGGAAATCCTCTGTACCCAGAAGTTACCTTTCTGAATCTTCTCTGTCCCCACTTTAGCTCACTAGCACGCCTCTTCTTGACACGCTCAACAGTATGCTCCGTGTGCTTACCAGCAGCGGGGCTGTATCGCTTCACTTTCCTCGGCATCTTTACCATTCAGTGCACCTCAATGCTTAGTAGCGTGGCGGGCGACCGATGGCCTGTTTATGAAGTCTATCGAGAGAAATACCTTGCAAGGATTGGTGAGCAGAGGCGGTTCATAGCAAAATCAACAATAATGTCCCTCTACTCCGACACGCTGTGACTGACTGGTGGATACAGTGGTGGTTGGGCCTAGCACTACTAGTTTCGGGATATTCTATGGCTAGGATGGGACCTGCATTTGATAGGTCAAAATTTGGATTTTTGTTAGTTTTGGCAGGTTTGACGATTTCCTTATTCCCTCCGCATGGACTCATTGCATCAGAAACTATTGCTTCTGAGGATTTGATAACTGCAATTTATTGGATGGTACCAGGTACGATCGGCCTCTACATGGCCGCTTCAGGAGCTCCGATTTATTTTATCACAAATCCAACTCGTCTGATAATTGGCTGGTTGTTGATACTATCGTCAGGAGCTATGATGCTAAGTAGTTGGGCACCTGACTTGGGAAAAGCTACATCTGCAATAGCGACCTTAATGGGGGTAGTGATGGCACTTTTAATTCACTTAATAGCGATAAGGTTCACTGAGTCCCTTCCTTCTAGGGATGGAGTAACTCTGCCGCTCGAAGAGCATGAAGTGAAACATATATCCTCGATACTATCTTCGCACATAGATCAGAAAGAGGTGACTTCGGATGAGTGATTTTATTGCTATTTTCTGCGGTTCTTTAGTTCTTACCTCCTTGGTCATAATTTTACATTTAATTGCGGCATATCACCCTTATCACAACCCAATTCCACTAGTGGTTTCTTCCACAATGGTGATGATATGCGGGGTTTACGCAACTTCTCTACTAAACAGTGATATGACGTATATTGAAGCTATGAGGGAATCTGTTTCTGTGTCAATATCATCTATCATAGACATTGTTCCACTGATTTATATTTTCTTTACTCTCATTCTGGCCAAAGTTTCAGTTAGGAAGAGAGGCCCTATGCCTCAATGAAGACTCGCTTGGTGTTCTTAGGTAGTAGAGGGGAACGCTGATAACACCCATTCCGGTCGCAGCGCTGTCCTAGTAGGTGGTTTGTATGTCAAAGGGTACTCCAAGTATGGGAAAAAGGCAGAAGTCAACGCACATTAGGTGTAGGAGATGCGGCAGACACTCCTTTCACAAGACCAAGTCGATTTGCTCTAGTTGTGGCTATGGCCAGACTGCTAAGTTGAGGAAGTACAGGTGGAGCAAGAGAAACCGCTCCATGGGTAGCAAGTAGATTCGGGAAAGTGCTAAGTCCCTAACCCCTGAGCGGTGACTGGTAGCCGATGTGCGGGATCATCGGAATTTTGGCTCATCCTGATTCACAAGTAGCTCAGTCACTCTATGATGGGCTTTTAGTGCTCCAACACAGGGGGCAAGATGCCGCAGGAATAGTCACTAGTGATTCAGAGAATATTTCTCATAGAAGGGCCAATGGCTTGGTAAGGGATGTTTTCAGATCTAAGCACTCCCAGACTCTAAGAGGCTCTATGGGAATAGGTCATGTCAGGTATCCAACCGCCGGCTCAAGCTCAGTATCCGAAGCACAGCCATTTTACACAAATACCCCATTCGGAGTAAGCCTAGCACATAATGGTAATCTTAACAATACAAACGACATCATTTCCGGCCTCTTAGAGTATGATCACAGGAGGATTAACACTAGCTCAGATTCAGAGGCCCTGTTGAATCTCTTCGCTGCTGAGATTCAACGTTCTTTGAATGGCAGGCCAGGGGGCCTCGACTCACTTCTGGATGAAGACATATTTAGGGCAGTTGAGAGGCTCCATATTAGGGCTGAAGGTAGCTACAGTGTTGTGGCCCTGATTACTGGGTGGGGGATAGTCGCATTCAGGGATCCAAATGGCATAAGGCCACTTTCCATGGGAAGTAGAGATGTCGAAGGCTTCACAGAGCGCGTTTTTGCCTCAGAGAGTGTAGTTTGCAATACTCTTGGCTTCAGTCACGATGGCGATGTCTCTCCTGGTGAAGCAGTGATAGCGAGGATTGATGGGAGGACTTCATCCAAACAATGCTCCAGTGATGTCAATCATAGCCCGTGTATCTTCGAGCACGTCTATTTCGCCAGACCAGATTCTGTCTTAGATGGTATCTCAGTCCATTCTTCTAGAATCAGAATGGGTGCCGCACTAGCATTGAGAATCAAAGAAGAATTGCCAAATCACGGGATAGAATCTGTAATTGCTGTCCCAGATAGTGGCAGGATAGCCGCTCTAGAGCTAGCCAGAGTCTTGGAGGTCCCTTACAGGGAGGGTTTTGTAAAAAATAGGTACATTGGAAGAACCTTCATTATGCCCGGACAGACAGAGAGAAAGGACTCTGTCAGGAAGAAGCTCAATACCATTGAAGAGGAGTTTTCCGACAAAGTCGTCTTGATAGTTGATGATAGCGTAGTCAGGGGAAACACCTCCAGAAGAATAGTTTCAATGGCAAGAGAAGCTGGAGCACGTAAAGTATACTTTGCATCATGCTCCCCTCCAATAGTACATCCAAATGTGTACGGAATCGATATGCCAGCTAAGTCTGAGTACATTGCCCATGGAAGGGATGTGAATCAAATTTCCGAGGCGATCGGAGCAGATTGGATGATTTATCAGAGCCTAGATGACTTAGTTGAGGCTTGTGCAGGAAACGCGGGTCGTGAATTCCATAGTTTCGACTGCTCTTGTTTTGACGGGGTCTATGTTACTGGCGGAATTAGTGATGAGTACTTGGAAAAAATAGAGAAGATTAGAAGTGACATAGCTAAGGAATCCGCCGCAATCTAAGAATAGTCAATATCAAGCCTGCAAGCCTCTCCCTTGGGTCGTGAGGCCTACCATCAGTGCAGTCTCTGAAGTTGAGGTCAACTATCCTATCAGGCTTGGAATCAAAATAAAAGATGGTTTTGCCATATCCTCTGGCTCTAAGGAACTCGAAATCTTTGATAATCAAGGACTAAAGATTAAGACTCATATTCTTGAAGGAAATATTACCCAGTTAATCCATTTCAATGACAGTCTCATTGTAGTGACTTCATCGAGCAACGTGTCTTTGTTATCAGATGATTCCAAGGAGTCAATATTTTATGGAATAAACTGCAATCATGCTTCTTCTTCGGGAGGGGATATTTTCCTTTCTGTAGAAAATGGAGATATCCTTGTCCTAAACCAAAACGGGGACTTAAAGGCCTCTAAAAATTGTGGCGAGTTAAAGATATTACATACTCCTGAAAATTCTAATTCTATGGCCATCGCTAGAGATGATGGTACATTTATTATCATGAACCACAACTTGGAGGTATTGCAATATTCCCCTCCTGCTGAAGATGATATTGAGGTCATAACTCATATTTCTTCCAATAGCGATGGTGTCTTTGTGGTTTCTAGGTCTTCCCTTGGGGTGGTTGTAGATGACAGACCAGTAAATAGAGCGGAAATATGGGATTCTAAAAGCGGGTTGCTAGGCATTACTGAACTACCTTCCCAAGCTACTTCATCATTGGCAATGAAGAATGGTTTCGTAATTGGGTGCTTTGAGGGGGAATTATTGTGGATTGGGTCGAATCAGGAAACTCATCTTATATCCAATCAGGGTTACTCAGTAACTGGCCTTCTAGAATGGGAAGGGGATGTAATAGCGTCTAGTTGGTTCTATTCTCAGAGGATGAGTTTGGACGGCCACATAAAGTGGAATTTTGAGCATCCTACTCTCATATCGGGTTTGCTTAATCTGGGGGGCGAACTAATTGCCCTAATTGGAGATAATAAAAAGGTAGGTGAACGCAACTATATCTCATTGATAGGGCCAAATAATAAGGTGTCAGATGAGAATAACCCCAGAGACGATGAGATTTTATCAACCGATTTTTCCGATCCAATATATTCTGGTTTACTATCCGAAACAGAGACAGCAGAGGCCTCCGAGAGAAATAGTATTGATCAAATTGAAGAAATCATTAGCGATATCAAAGAATCACTTGTCGAACCAAAACACGATGAAGAACAAGATGAAGATATTCTAAGGGACTTGGTCCTGTCAGCTAAATCAATCAATATTCCTCCAGTTGCCGATGCAGGTGAGGATATCACAATTACCTCAAACGACGAATCAAAGGCCGATGTAATTCTTGATGGTTCTAAGTCCTATGATCCAGATGGCGAGATAGTGTCATGGTCGTGGAACTCAGAAATCGGCAGATTGCTGGGCGAGTCGCCAGTGGTTAAAGTTAGACTTTCTCCCGGTGTACATATTTTTTCACTTACTGTGGTGGATAACAAGGGAGCGAAATCAGTTTCCAGTATGACTGTAAGGGTTGTTTAGCTAGAGTTTTCCTAGCTCTTCCTTCAAGCTCGGCAACGCATCTTCCCATGTAGCCACAATACCATAGTCCGCGACTCCAAATATGGGTGCATCAGGATCCTTATTGATTGCTACAATGTACTTGCTTGAGCGCATACCAGCAAGATGCTGAATTGCTCCACTGATTCCAACCGCGATGTAAAGAGTAGGGTTTACCGTTTTTCCAGTCTGACCAACTTGCATACTGTGAGGAATTTCTTCCCATGAGTCAACAGCCGCGCGACTTGCACCAACCGCGGCACCAATTATGTCAGCCACATCATTTAGGTGAGAGAAGTTAGAGGGATTCCCCATCCCCCTTCCTCCGGAGATTATGATGTCCGCCTCAGAAACATCCATTCTCTCTCCCGCTTTAGCAATCGCCTCTTTGACGGCAATAGAAACTTCGGACGTGTTGTTTACTGTGACCACTTCAGCATTCCCCCCATTTTCTGCTTCCTCGAAGGCGTTCTGCCTCAGAGTCACAACAAAAGGAGGAGAAACACTCGAGGTCTCAACGGCCTTACCTGAGTAAACAGGCCTAGTCAACATCAAACCGTCTTCTATGACAGTTACGTCTTGAACAACTGGAATGCCCATTTTAGAGGCTATCTGGGCCCCAAGTTCCCTCCCTCTTGGAGAAGATGATGCTATGACTGTTCCTTGTGAACAGGAAGCCATAGCAGAAGACCAAGCTCCACTATCGAAAGAAGCGAAACAATCTCCTTCCAGTGAGATGACCTTTGATACTCCTGAAATATCCGAGGCTTCGCTAGCACCTCTTCCACCTGGGCACAAAACTGTAATCGGTCCTCCAAGAGAGCCAGCGGCCCCTACAAGTTGCCCTGTTACTGGATGCAGTCCATCTCCACTAGTTTCAGCAATAATTGTTATTTCCATACTTAATCCTCCTCAAATTACGTTTGCCTCTTCTCTAAGTTTCAAAACAACGATTGGAACAGATTCAGCACCTTCGAACTTCTGGCCCGGGGGCTTCTCAGGAGGTGAATTCTGTGACTCAATATTAACTTTCGAATCACCTATCTCAACTCCTAGATCTTGGGGGCTAACGGTCTCAATGACCTTTCTCTTCGCCATCATTATTCCCTTAACATTGGGTCTTCTAAGCTCTGTTGCCGCCTTGTCAAATGTGAACAAGCATGGTTTGGAGACGGAAACCCTCTCATTGCCCGAAGAACTAGCCCTTAGTGCACTGAAACTACCTCCTTCGACTTCTACTTCAGAGACCATTCCTACACAAGCCGCTCCAATCCGACTAGCCACTCCTGGGCCAGTAGAGCCGGAGTTTGTATCAGCCGCCTGCTTTCCACATAGGACGATTTCAGCCTCACAGTGCCTGATTGCAGCCGCCAGTATGGACTGTATCTGCTCACTGTCCATCTCGGAGGTATCTGCTAAAATATGCAACATCGAATCAGCCCCTACTGCGGCGGCATCGGTGAGCATTTTTGATGCCCTCTGGGGACCACAGGTTATCGCAACCAGATTTCCCGCACCCGCTTCTTTCAATTTTAGAGCGTACTCAAGAGCGTATTCGTCATATGGACTTGTGGACCATTTTGAAACTGATAATTGGTCAACTCTCCCTCCGGAAACTGCAATCTTTGCCGTGGTATCAGGAACTTGCTTCAGTAGAACTGCTATCGTCATGTAATCCCAGTTCCCGCGACTATAGAGCGCCCTATCAAGATTGACCCTTTCAATTCTCTGAAAATTAGTTAATGCCCCTTGTAAATGCCTGAATTCCAGTTATGTGCCTTCCTAATATTAGATTGTGAATATCATGTGTTCCCTCATAGGTCTTAACAGACTCCAGATTAGCCATATGCCTCATGACTGGATATTCATCCAGTATTCCATTTGCCCCGTGAATGTCCCTGGCCACTCTGGCAATTTCGAGAGCGATATCAACATTGTTCATTTTGGCCAAAGATATGTGTTCAGGGATCCATTCTCCTGAATCCTTTTTCTGGGATAGGTGGTATGCCAAGAGTTGCGCTTTCGTAATCTCTCGCAGCATCCATGACAGCTTGTTCTGAATCAGTTGATAAGAAGCAATTGGATGTTCGAATTGGATTCTACTGAGAGAGTATTCTCTGGCAGAATTAAAGCATGCTTGAGCAGCACCAATGGCTCCCCATGAAATGCCAAATCTTGCATTATTAAGACATGAAAATGGCCCCCTCAGTCCCTTTACCCCTGGGAGAATCCTATCTTTGGGAATCTTACAGTCTTGGAAAACGAGTTCACTAGTTACTGAAGCCTTCAAGGAGTGCTTCCCCTTCATCTCAGGCGCTGAGAAACCCTCGTCTCCCTTCTCAACTATGAATCCCCTGATAACCCCATCTAGCTTTGCCCAGACGACAGCAACTTGCGCTATTGTACCATTAGTAATCCACATTTTAGCTCCATTTATGAGGAAGTGATCGCCTTTATCTTCAGCCTTGGTAATCATGTCACCCGGATTAGATCCATAATCTGGTTCAGTGAGGCCGAAGCATCCGACCCACTCTCCACTCGTCATTTTTGGAAGATAGTAATTTTTCTGCTCCTCTGAACCAAAATCCCATATTGGGTACATGGCAAGAGAGCCCTGGACAGAAGCAAAAGAACGTAGCCCACTGTCTCCTCTTTCAAGCTCCCTGCAAATGACCCCATATGCCGTATATGAAAGTCCAGGGCACCCATAACCCTTCAGAGGGGCTCCAAGAACTCCCATTTCCCCAAGGGTCACTCGCCACTCGTCAGGAAAAACTCCATCTCTGCAAGCATGCTCAATTTTGGGAAGGACATCATTATCTACAAAATCACGCACCATGTCCCTGACCATCCTCTCTTCTTCAGTCAAGAGCGAATCAACATCGTAGAAGTCCAGTGCTTCGTATGGCATATTATCAACCCTCGCGTAGTACTTTCACTCATCAAGGTATGGAACAAACTATCTCCTTCGACGCTTCTCAGAAGGTTTACTCCTTTTCCGACTTTTTCCTATGCTACTATTCGTCCCCCAATCAAAAAAAGACATCATTATTGTGACTATTAATCCAACAAGAGCCAAGGGTACGGCCAATGAAATAATTGTGGTTCCAATGGAACTCCCAATTTTACTTTCCAAGAGATTGAATGAGGCAAGATTTCCTCTGTCGGTTAGGATCCACCCCTCATCATCATCTAATGCCCATGTTGAGATTACCCTCTCTCCTGAAAGTTGCACACTTACCTTGGCCACATCAGAATTATCTAACCAGGGGAATGTTGCGTTCCTTTCCATGTCATGTTCCACTATTGCATAAGGGGCCATAGAGATTAGAAATCTGGTCCCTCCATGATGTGAAATTCCGGTGAAGACGCTATCCGTCCCGAGAATCTCCACGCCAGAGACTATTGATTTTTCAGGGTTGGAAGAATTAAGATGTATGGTGCCAACGATACTCGAAGATATTGCTACACAAGAGCTTCTGGAATCAATACATTCAAGGTCGTTCCATGCAGTTGAATAGCCTCCAACCCAACTCACAGAATGATCCCTCTCAATTACTGCAATCCCACTGAAAGATGTTATGGCAACACAAAGAACAGCATCTGATGTACATTCAATCGACACAACAGCGTCACTGCCACCAAGTCCTTCGAGTAAGTGGATATCGGAGCCACCATCGTCAGAAGCCCTCATCCTCCAAATTTCACCTTCAGTAGATCCTATATACGCCCAAGAACCTGATGGATTCCAAGATACTGCGGTGAGATTTGAACCGGCGAAAGAGCCACCACTGGCATCTGTCAGTGACTTATCAAGATCGGAGTATCTGAGTACCGTTCCGTTGTTTCCCACAATAATGGCCGAGTTTCCACTCGGGTGAAAACTTGCATCATTCAGGGAATCGGCGCCTATTGAAGGCATCTCAATATAGTCCGTCGGATCTGAAGAGGAGAAGACAATTACATTCGAATCTGCTCCGTATGCTATTACTTTCTCGCCGGATGGTCCCAATTCAGCGCCATTAAGTCCCAAATCGTACCCAGGAAGCGACTCCAGCTTATCCATGGTCACAGCAGAATCTGCAGCTGTGAACGCAGATATCGAAGATATGGCAAATAAGCCAGTTATTAGGACTATTCTAACTGTCCGCATGTTTCCCGATGCGCGCATTATCCATAGCCCGTTCGTAACTCAATATGGAGGCATCTGTAATGACAGAATTGAAGAGTGCCCCAGTAAGCGCGAGGGCATGGAGCGATTCGACGTACGACGCGGAATGATTAAGCAAATTGTAGAAGAAGGGGGATTATCAGTACTCGCAGGTAAGTATTTCGAGGATATTCGATCGGGCGATGATACTTCTTTCATTGGTTCCCACGGGATTATGACATTAATAAGCGGGAAGTTCGAAGGAAACGCACTCATAATAGATGTTACCAATGTCGCTCCGGACTTTGATGATCCTGAGGCTATGAAATCAGCGATGGATGCCCG
Source organism: Euryarchaeota archaeon UBA181 (assembly GCA_002496725.1). Taxonomy (GTDB): domain Archaea; phylum Thermoplasmatota; class Poseidoniia; order Poseidoniales; family Thalassarchaeaceae; genus MGIIb-O5. The sequence continues at coordinate 20,211 of DALI01000040.1, forward strand.
AAGAAGATGGACGACCTTCCTCGATGATGCCACTGGCTACAATTCAAAGCAGCGAGGAGACAAGGCAAAGGAATGGGCAAAGAAGGCTACAAAGGCCAAATCTGCCGTTTCTTCCGCTCGTCATTTCATGTCAATGTCCGACTCTCTATCCCCTGAAAAGATAGAGGAAGCAGAGGGATTGATTTCGGAAATTGAGGCCGCCATCGAATCAAATGAGAATACGAAGGCCGCTGGAAGGGCCGAGAAATTGAAAAAGCTGTTTAATTAGGTGATCTGATGCCCCAGGAAGAAAATCCAGAGAGTTCTTTTGAGGGTGGTTCTCGTATTGATAAGATGTTCTCTGACTGCCTTGAAGTAGTAGGAAGGGAACATGTAGAGGCGGTTCTTTCAGGAGCCCCTTCACATTCTGGTGATGATCAACTGGTGGCGTATATCGGGCTAGAGCCCAGCGGTAAGGCCCACCTTGGTTGGCTACTCCTCTCTGGAACAATCAGAAGGATGCTCGACGAAGGGGTCAATGTCATCATCCTTCTAGCAGATTGGCATGCATGGGTCAATGATAAATTTGAACGAGACATGCAGAAAATTTCTTTGGCTGCGGATTATATGGCCGAGGTTTTCCTAGCTCTTCTTGGAAATCCCGAGGAGGGAGAGGGCCCGGGACAAATAAGATTCATTCGAGCGTCGGAAATTATGGACTCTGGCAAATATTGGGAGAGAGTACTCAGGTGCTCGAAGAATATGAGCCTCTCAAGAGTCAGGAGGACATTCAGTATTATGGGCAGGGATGAGGACTCTTCCGATCATGATCTATCGGCCTTCTTTTACCCCGCACTACAGGCAGCAGATATTTTTGAGTTAGAGGTCGACATAGCCTTCGGAGGCATGGATCAGAGAAAAGCGCATATGTATATGAGAGAAGTAGCCGACCGCAATGGTTGGACTAAACCAACATGCATCCACACCCCCATGCTTTCTGGATTAAAGGGACCTGGGGGGCGTATGGATTCATTCGATCACAAAATGTCGAAATCTGATCCCAATAATGCTATTATTCTGCATGATAACCAGGAAATACTACGCAAGAAGATGAAGAAAGCATTTCTCGAGGTGGGAAATGACTCTTCTTCGGTCTTTGAGATAGTTGAACATATCATAATTCCAAGATTAGGGGAGATATCAGTGGTCCCAGATCCAAAGTATGGCGAACCTTCGACATTTCCTGACACCAGTGAGTTCATGTCTGCAGTTTCCAATGGCGAGGTACACCCATTAGATGCAAAGATAGCTGTAGCGGACGCCCTTTCCGAAATCTTAGAGCCAGTTTCACAATATTTCCAGGATAACCAAGATATCCTCTCCAGAATAGAATCTATCACCGCTCTTAGGTAATATGTGGTATTTTGGGCCTGTGGTACGTTTCTTTAGGGACAGGTATCATAACCCCCATTACTACGCGAGGCTGGTGAAATTATGCCAGATGTCGGCATAGATGATATTGCGATTCATTTTCCTCGGCTATACTTCGATATGAAGGACTTTGCCGATTTCCGAGGTGCAGACTTTGGAAAGCTCAACAAGGGCTTGGGGCTTGCGGCCATGGCAATTCCAGACGTTCATGAAGATACGGCCACAATGGGTGCGAATGCTACTTCAAGATTGATAGATAGGAATGAAATCGATCCTAATGAAATTGGTAGAATCTACTTGGGTACAGAATCAGCTCTGGACGGAGCCAAGCCCACAGCTACCTACATCATGGACATGCTAGAGCAGAGATATTCCGATAAATATGGGAAAAATTGCTTCAGGAACTGTGATGTTGTTGATTTGACATTCGCATGTATCGGAGCTGTCGATGCAATGCACAATACATTGGATTGGGTTGCTAGGGGTGGAGAGGAGAAAGATAGAATTGGAATCGTAGTCTTTGCTGATAATGCGAAATATGATCTCGGCTCCAGTGGGGAGTATACCCAGGGTGCCGGAGGCGGGGCTATACTGATTCGGCATAGTCCAAGGTTGCTTACAATACCCGATATCTGGGGAGTATCTACTATGCCCGTCCATGATTTCTTCAAACCTCGTAGAGAGGTAAATACTAGGATGATAATTGAGAATGTCATTGATATAGCTAGAGAGAGCGGTGAAAGGGTAAAAGATGGCTTAGCAGAGAGAATACTCAAGTATCTCCCAAATTCGTCAAAGAAGGACGATATAATGTTTGAAAATGAAAAGTTGATGATCCATAAGGATATGCCAATCTTCGATGGACAATTCTCAAACAGGTGCTATTCCGAATCTGTGAAGACGGCCTTCATTGATTTTAGGTCAAAGGCGATTAGAGATGGAAGATATTCTCCCGAAGAGGACGAGATACTCACCGAACAGTGGATGAGGATAATTGTTCATCTCCCCTATGCATTCCAAGGGAAAAGAATGTTTCCCGATGTTTTCAGGCATGATAGGAGAAACCTGCCTATGTGGGATTCGATTACTGAAGAAATAGGTCCGGAGCCCTTCCCTGAAGACTTCTCCGAAACTCCAGAAGGAATAGAGGAATTCGAGCGAGCTAATGATTCCTACAGGAGACTCATTTCTAAGACAGAAGAGTTCAAGCAGTTTGCCGAGCAAAGGATAGAGAAGACCCAAAGAGCCTCTAGCTTGATAGGAAATCAGTATACTGGCTCTATTTTCCTGGCTCTGATGTCAACAATGGAGAGTGACTATCTAGATGGAACAGAAATGGGAGGTAAAAAGGTCGGCCTTTGTGGCTATGGTTCAGGTGCCAAAGCTAAGGTTTTCGAAGGGGAGGTTCAACAAGATTGGAAGGATGTTTCTTCAAGATTTAATCTATTTGAAAGGCTTTCTTCAAGACATCCAATAGATAAAACAATTTACGAATCCCTGCATCGTGGCTCTAGGAAGGATTCTGTAGTTGAGCCGAAAGGAGAATTCGCCCTGATCGGTATCGGCGCTGAAGGAGATCTGGAAGGTCAGAGAAGATACGCTTGGTTCGACTAACTCGAAATCCCCAAGTATCAATAAAATAATTATTTTTCAGGTTGTATTGCCCTATTGATAACTATCCTTTGCACCTCTTGGGTCCCTTCATAGATTTGAGTTATCTTTGCATCTCTGAAGAATCTCTCAACGGGGAAATCAGTAGTATAGCCATATCCGCCCAAAACCTGAACAGCACGCTCTGAAACCCACATGGCCGTATCCCCTGCAAATAATTTGGCCATACTTGCTTCCTTGGTATGCCTATGCCCGCCTTCCTCATAATGACGCTGCTTTGCCCACGCCGCCTTGTAAACCATCATTCTAGCAGCCTCAATTTGAGTTGCCATGTCTGCTAAAATATTTCCAATACTTTGGTGATGAGAAATAGGTTTTCCGAATGTCTCACGCTCTTGAGAATAATTTAGGGCAGATTCATAGGACCCTTGTGCTATCCCCAGAGCCTGGGCCGCGATACCTATCCTTGAATTATCAAGCGCATTCATTGCAATCGGAAATCCCTCTCCTGCGCCTTTTAGGATATTCTCCACGGGGACCACACAATCTTCGAGAAGTAGAGAGCAGGTATCGGATGAACGAATTCCTAGCTTATCTTCCTTTTTTCCTACTGAAAAACCCTTGAATCCCTTCTCAACAATGAAAGCGGTGGTGCCCCCATGCTTCTTGATACCATACTCAGGATGATCTACATCCTTAGCGAACAGTACGTAGATGTCAGCGCTAGAGCCATTAGTCACCCACATTTTCTCACCATTCAAAACGTAATGGCTACCATCTTGGCTAAGTTTAGCCTTACACCCCATTGCGGCCGCATCTGTTCCTGAGCCAGCCTCCGAAAGTGAATATGCCCCAATCTCATTACCCGATAGTCTGGTTAGATATTTTTTCTTCTGCTCCTCGTTACCGTGGATTGAAATTGTTTTGGAGCACAACCCCACATGGACGCAATACATTACGGAGAAAGAAGGATCGACCCTGGCTAACTCCTCTACAATAATTGCTTCAGTGATATCATCAACCGGACTACCTCCAAATTCCTCACTTATTGCTATGCCTTGAAGACTAGTATCACAAAAATCCGCCCACTCTTCAAGAGGGGCCCGTTGCTCTTTGTCCCTGATCAGGGTGGTCGGAAGAAGGACCTCTTCTGCGAAGTCCCTGACCATGGTTCGAATCATGTTTTGCTCTTCTGTCTCTTCAAAGTTCATAGTCGCTCATCACATGCGATAGGCAGTCCATTGTTAACCTCTTGTCGAAGAATTCTCAAATTTCCTGAATCGAATAGTTGAAATTAGATACCGAGTGCCGCGGTGCGAGAAACATGGCCGACAGCGACTACGCAGAGTTTAGCATTGCACACGATCGACTGTACACGCTTGACCATCTTTGGATGCAAGTCCTAGATGAGGACAAGGACGAGGGTACAACTAGCATCAAGATAGGACTTAGTGAATTTGTCATGGCTGAGTTTGGAGAAGTTATCCAAGTTGTTCTGGCCAGGCCCCGCGATGATAGTGATTTTGAGATAGATGCTGATTCCGGACTTTCTGAGGATGATGAAGAAGATAAGCCTTCTAGAACTGAAACTATGGGAGCGCAAGTTGATACTGACGAACTACTAATTACAGTAACTGCTAGATACGATGGAGAATTTGATAGAATACTCATCAACGCTCCAATTTCTTGTACTATCATGGAATTGAATGGTCATGTTGAAGACAATCCCGATTTAGTAAACGAAGATGCGTACGGGGATGCCTGGTGTGTCATCGTCAAGACATTCACAGATGATTTCGATGAAGATCAATTTATGGATAAGGACGAGTACTTGGCAATGCTGAATGAATTGCCCTGATTAAGGCCACTTCAAAGATTCCCAAGTGCTGTAGTCAGAGTCCTCCCAGTCAATCTCAGTTAGGAACGAAAGAACATCCCCTGACGTACGTACAGACTCTTCAATCTGCTTTCTGTGTAACCATTCCTTGAGTCTGCCAAGACGAGGCCCCGGTCCTAGGCCAGTTACATTTGCCAGAATCTCTCCATTGACCAAAGGATCGATAATGGGTTCTTCTAGAGCTACGTCTCTAAGGGCCCTATCAAAATCTTCGATGTCAGTACCAGACTTCTCAAGATACTCCATTATCATCGACTTACGATGTCCGGGGACTACAGCCATGAATCTTCTTGCTGACTTCATCGAAGCATCGATATTCAAATCTCTGCAATCATGCATATTGGATATTTCCCTAAGGTCATTTTTTGGGAGCACCAATATGCCTCTCAGTATTTCTGAGAGATCTTCTCCAGAACCCCCATGATTCCGGAATAATAATGCAAGGTTCACTAGGTGATTATTGGAAAGCCTCGGGGGAAAATCGGCCTTAAGTCCATCAAAAACTCTTTCCAAGACTCCCAGTGAGGCCATAATAGAAGTTACCCCATGGACATTCTCACCGCTCATAATCTTGGCCATTTCCATGCCTATTCTTTCCTTGGAGACGCCAGAAAGAAAATTTGTACTGGTCAAAATGCCATCTCTAAGTGAACTATCCATGTTCCTTACCCCCTCATCTCCAGAATCTAGAAATCTGAATGCCCGGAGTACCCTCAAACCGTCTTCTTTGAATCTCTCTTCAGCTAGTCCAACTGATTTTAATGTCCCTGTTTGCAAGTCTTCTAGGCCCCCATATGGGTCGATTAAGCCACCTTTAGAATCAATGGCCATGGCATTAATCGTGAAATCTCTCCGACCTAGATCTTCTAGTATCCCCTGGTACTCGCCTCCAGTACTCAGGAAATTAACTACTTTTGGTCTCCTCCCATCGACATAATCCCCCTCGTTCCTAAGGGTCGTTACCTGCCACTCAGTATCAGACTCCATTCCATCATCTAGTCTTACTATTGCTGTTCCAAAGCTAGCACCAACCATAAGAGACCTTGGAAAAATAGCCTTAATCTGATCAGGAGTCAAGGTAGTAGCGATGTCCATGTCATCGGGATTTTTCCCAAGAAGGGAGTCTCTAACCCAGCCCCCGACAATCCATGCTGATCCAGTTTCTCTCAGCTTATTCAGAACATACTCGTCTGTGCCAGATATCCGTTCGAGAGCGGCATCAAGGGTCTCGCGCATTGGTTCCTCCATGCCGGTCCCTAAGGACTCGTAGACATCACTCCTTCGGATTAGAATCAATAAACTTCATTTCAAGGAGTGAAATCTTCATGCCTTGTTCCGAATAGTGATCCCTCCTCCTCAGAGATGGGATCATTGATGTCAAAACCGATTATCCTACTGAAGGTCGGCCATAGTTCATTGAGCCACTCTGCCTCTGTCATCAAAAGATCTATCACAGGGTGTTCAATAATTTCCTCATCAGTGGAATTTTCTGTTATCAGGGGAAGTCCTGAGGGCAAATCTCTCAGGGCCTCCACTAATCTATCTAATCTAGAAACTTCTTCCGATTCATCTCCCAGAATTGATGAAATTAGTTTCACAGCATCCTCAAACTCATCTGCGATATGCAAAGGGTCAGGGAATCCTTTTTCCAATTCCTTGATATCCAATGGGCCAAATACGACTTCACCAAGGTCGGTTTCCATCCATTTTCCCCCTTGCCATTCCTTTTTCAGAAGTCTTTGTTGGATTCTACCTCCAAACGGGCCTAGGACGAATCCCCCTTCCTCAATCAATAGCTCAACAAAGTCCGGAATCTCTCTTAATGAGCCAGTGAAAAGAATCCTATTTACATCACGACTCCAAAACGGATCTTCCAAGGACTCCCTTTCAAGAACCCTCACTACGCCACATTGATTTCGCTCCTCGAGAACCTTAGTGGTATACTCTGCAACCTCTTCGCTCGTCTCGATAATTGTGACTCTGCCACTAGGTCCGCATATTCTATCTATCAAGCTAGCCAAGTACCCTCCCTTCGACCCCATGAGTAGAACATGAAGACCTTCTGCCAGCTCTAGGTGGTGTAACATTGTCACAATCATATGAGGGGCTGATATCGTTCTTGGTGCTCCTGATTCTGTTATCAGAAATGGAACAGGGTAGTCATGCCAGAAACTCTCCAAGGGAAAATCAGTAAATTCTGAAGGATCGGTCGATAGAATTGCTTCAATGACCTCCTTACTCATTGGAATCCCTGTTTTTTCTAGCATTTTGACTAGATCGTAAACACCGGACATGACAACTCCCGACTTTCGTTCAGCCGCAGTCCATTTGAACACAACGCCCCCCCGACTAAACAGGGTCCGTGGTCTAGGGGTTATG
>DALI01000014.1:0-8452 GCA_002496725.1 Euryarchaeota archaeon UBA181
GCCCCAATCCTTCCAACTGCCTCTAATTTCTCATTGGCTTTCTTTGAACCTCTGGCCTTTGCAGCCTTCTCCTCGTATCCCTTAGATACTGCGTCTGCTGGTGGTGCCGGGGGTTTTTCTGCTGGTGGTGTTGCGTTCATACTATTATCTCCAGTTTATCATTACTTTTCTCAATTGTGTTTGCGGTCAGTTACCGCCCCCCCAGCGTCTGATGGCTTGCATCAGCTCTCTGAGCTCTTTTGGGGAGTATTTTCTTTCTTTGGAATATGCCAATTCTACAAGTCTTGGATTGCCAATCATAGATTGAACTTCAGCAGGCGGTTTTAGTGCCATTTGGTCTCTGGTGAGGTCATGATGAACTCTGATTTTAGTAAATAACGCCTGCTGCACCCTCTTTCTGTATTCTCCGGGGTTCAGTTTGTTCGGCCTTTCTGAAAACCTAGTTAGATCGAAAACGTGCCTCCAATTTTCCTTCTCGGGTACGATCATCATTGCAACTAGGAGAAGGAGTCCAACATTTAGGACCACCAACCACTTCAGGAATGTATTTGAGGTCAGTAAAACCACTGTGCTCATGGCCTCAACAAATGGGGCCGAGACGACTCCAGTAACGTGCCTACTTTCGTCGAAGACTACTTGGAAATTAGCTAAGTCACCTTTCACCTCTCCGGATAATTCAAGATTATCGAACTCCATCATAGAGTAAATTAGGAGTCTGAAATAGTCGCCATTACCATTCCACTGGGAACCATCAGTATCTTCAAAAGCGTCATTCCAGCAACTTTGGTACGCTCCAACTACTTCACAGACTCTGGAGACACCCTCTCCTTGGGCCACTTCATCTGTCCAAAGCATGTTTGAGAAAACCTCTGGATCAGATACGAAGACGATACTTCCAGTAACCTCTACTTCACCAGTATTCCCTCCGACTATACTCTGTCCTGCTCTGACCTTGTCATAAACCTCGATTCCAGGATAATCAGCTCTGATGATTAGTGCGAGATCCCCAGGTGCTGGATTCCTGTGATCACTGGAATCTCCATTGCCAACTAAGTCTATGAATGCGGATGGCGAGGCCTTTGAGATTACTGTAACCTCTCGATGACCGGGGTCTTCCCTGTCTCGTTCTGTCTGCTCGAATTTCATTCCCGTAGGCTTCCTGAACATTACGGGTAGTGCGCATGAGTCATCATACTGGTCTATTTCGAAAGAACCACAGCCATCGTTACCGAACTCAGTAGCCTCTTCCTCAAGCGTAGCGACTCCCCACACATTTTCCCATGAGTACTGACTAGTGCCGTCATCTGTTTCAGTGACATAGTATTGATTCTCATCAAGGAGTGGAGCGTCAAAGTAGGTGATTCCGAACTTCGCAGCAAGACGATTGGCATTCGTTCCATCCGCGGCCACTATCGCCTTGCCCCCGGATTGAGTAACAAATTCATAGATTGAATCAGCCTCAGTTTCATCTATTGGCTTCTCTGGAGCTATTACCAGAAGCATGGTTCTGTGTGGATATTTCCAGTCGTTAACTAGCATAGGTGTAGACATCGTATTCGCAATCGAATAACCATCGTCTCCCTCTAGGCTATCTCTCATGTCCTTGAGCTGTGCTAAGCCATCATAGTCGCCCTCACTAGAATATGCCGAGTAATGTGTCGCCTTACCAACTACAAAAATCATAGGCAGAATAAGCAGTAGTGCGGTTGTTACGCCCAATGACCATGTGACGTATGTGCCGAATTCACGACCCCCGTCTTTATTCTCCATGTAACCAATATCCTAACATAGGTTCTAGCTAGCACCTACGGTGTTGTTCGGAGTGCGATTGTACAATTATATGTTCGGGTATCAAATCTCGATACTGCTCCCCTATTCTAACTCATTTCTATGATTTTCCAAGATTCTTAGAAACCGGTAAATGCCCTAGTGATCACTTTTTCTAACAGTTAAGGAAGCTAGGAAAATTACACAGATACTCAGGAGGATTCCCGGAGATGGTAAATTCGAACTGACTACCTCATCAATAGTGCCACCATTGTCTATTGGATCATCTGGATCCTCTTGGTTGGCAGGAGGCGGTTCGATTGAAACTCTCACCTTGTCATTCGCGATTTCCGATCCTCCAGAGTTAGTCGCTCCATTCGAAGTCACAGTGACCTCTATGTCACAGTTCCTTTGTGGATGACTCTGGGATGCAGAGATAATGAGGCTAGCCTGAACTTTAGCTCCAATTCCTATGTCTCTAGTGGTCAGGGAGTCGAGTCCATTGTCAGTGGTAAGTAAAGGGCAGTTATCAGAAACTCCAACTGAGCCAACTCTATCTACCACATTCCCCATATTCTGTATCTCCAGAGTCAGAGTCATTTCCGATCCAGAGTTCATTGGTCCAACTGGTTCCGACATAATGGCTTCTAGAGAGTGAATAGTGGGAATCTGCAATTCTCCAGTTCCTTCTCTTGAGTCAGGAATTGGCTGGGGGACAGATCCCCTAGCCACCAGAGTGGCTACGATACTGAACTCTTCCGTCGTTTCTGCAGGGATATCTCTCACTGTAATGCCCATGACTACAAGGGAGAATGTTTTGTTATTGCCAGCCCCAATGGTTTCCGACTCCGGGCCATCAGATTCTCCTTCAAATGGTATCTCATAAGAAAACTCAACAGTTATTGGGAGCAATTCATTATTTGCGACAAAGAAACTGATTGTAGTAGTCCCTGCGGCGTTTAGTTGGAATGGATTATCCTCATCTTCTTGGGGGTACTCTATTCCTAAATCCCAACCAGGCAGATTTGGTTGCTGAGAGGCTCCAAAAGGAGCTAAAAAGCACAACAAGAGGAGTGATGAAAAGAAAACAACACCAGTCCTCAAGCCCTGCCCTCCAATATTCCTCTGCAAGCCCTCCTAGTTAGAACTTTGACCATCTTCCTCCTGTACGAGGGTGGAAACCAAGTGTTCAGTACCGGCTTCACCGATTTTCTTACTGACTCCGAGAGAATCTTGACGCTCTCCTCGCCATTCCAGCTTTCCAATACCTCTGCCACCTCTTCACTGTGTAGGGCAGGGATTGATTCCAGTCCAGTAGTGGCCACACGTAAATCTTTCAGGCCATCGGGACCCATCTTCCAAGTTACTGCTACTCCTGCCTCGGGGAAATCCCAGCTCTCCCTTTGGCGAAGTTTCTGATAGTCTCCCTCCCAGTCGAATAGGTCATCAGGCAAGGTTATGTGAGTTATTATCTCGCCATTATTGAGAACATTTCTAGTCATGCCATCAAGTTTGAAGAACTCATTTATTGGCATAGATCTTGATCCTTCAGGGGATGAGAGGTGGATAGTCGCACCAAGACACATCAGGACAGGTGCCATATCAGCTTGGTAAGTGGCTACACAGAGATCGTTTTGATTTGGAATCACCCTACAGTCCGAACCAGTTCCGCAATCGCACTTGTGACACCAGTCTATTGATTCTCTCCACTGTTCAGTTTGATTGTACCAGAAGCACCTTGTATCCAGGCATATGTTCCCTCCAATGGTTGCTGATCGTCTTATCATCACGCTAGCGACCTTACTTGCGACCTTGCTGATCAGCGGGTGAACGTTGTCTGACTCCACTAATTCTTGAAGACTGACCATAGCTCCGATTCTTCTGGGCCCCAATTCATACAATTCTTCAATTCCCGAGAGAGATATTACATCTCCCTTTGTATTAATATGCCATTTGTAATTAGGTATCAGATCAGTCCCTCCTGAAACCCAATCAAAGCTCTTCCCAGCCGTCTTCAATTCCGAGGCCATAGAAAGAGCATCCTCTAATGTATTTGGGGTATGTAGATTGAAGGGAGGCATCTTCATGTTCCATCGCCCCTATGTCGCCTTTCTACATGCTTCCAAGCACTACCGGCCAGTCCTGGATTTTCTAAATAGTCACTGGGAGGTATGACCACAGCGGCCCATCTGGAGTCTTGCTCATCCCCTGGGACTTCAGGATCAAGTCCGAAAAGAGCTCCATTGTGATAGGGAGTGGGCTCCGGAGAAAGCCTCCTTTCAATATCTCTTTCAGCATGCTCCCTTGCTCGTCTTTCGAGTACAGTTTGAAGATCTGAGTGCTTAAGAGTCGGGGAACTCAGATCTAGGGGGTCACTAATGCCTTCTGTTCTGCACTTTTTCTCAATCACTTTGAATAGTCTATCTGGTGTTATGGGGAGCTCACTAACCCTGACCCCAATTGCGTCATATACCGCATTTACTACAGCCGGAAGAATCGGAAGTAAAGGTCCTTCGCCAGCTTCTTTAGCCCCAAAAGGACCCTCTGGATCATTAGACTCCACAATAATGGGTATCACTTCCGGCATTTCATGAACAGTTGGAATTTTGTAATCTAGGAGGTCGGGATTGAGAAGATGGCCCGTTCTACCATACTTCATCTCTTCACTGAGGACCTGCCCCATTCCCATGTGACAGGATCCAATAATTTGGCCTTCAACAGCTAGGGGATTGAGGGCCTTTCCACAGTCATGTGCCGCCCAAACCTTCTCTACTTTCGTCTGACCAGTCTCAACATCAACATCTACTTCTGCAACGTATGCCGAGAATGAATATGCAGGTGCAAGGCCAGCAGCTGCGCCCTTGTGTGCCCTTCCCATGGGAGGGGTTCTGTATGAACCAGAAGAAACTAATGCCCCCTTATCTTCCTGTGCCTTGTGTAGGGCTTCGAGATATGAGACGCCTATTGCCGGATCCCTCTTGTCGAAGATTCTACGATCACCAATGACTAGGCCCTCAATCGAAGCCCCCGTTATTTCTGATGTCGCTTCTAATAATTCATTTCGGATTTCCATTGCTGCTGAGATAGCCGCATTTGCATTCATGAAAGTGACTCTTGACGAATAAGAGCCGAGGTCCACAGGAGATGTATCGCTCTCTCTACTTCTAACTCTTATCATGTCAAGAGGTAAACCAAGTACCTCAGCCACGGATTGTGCGACTACGGTATCAGAGCCCTGGCCTATGTCTGCAGCTCCGGTGTGAATCGTCACCCCTCCATCCATGTCTATCTTTAGGTGTACTGTGGCGTGTGGGAATTTGTTAGGGTCCCAGTGTATGGGCAGGCCGCTTCCTGATATGAAGAACCCACAGCCAATTCCAATCCCCTTCCCTAGGGGCATCTTTCTGAACTTTTCATTCCATCCAGATTCCTTCTTGACTCTCTCCAGGCACTCCCTCATTCCAATACTGGTCACCCTGAAACCAGTGATAGTGGCACTATGGGGCGGGAGCAGGTTTGCCAATCTGAAATCTATCGGATCGACTTCTAGCTTCTCGGAAATATCGTCAATGGCAGTCTCTACTGCACAACGTGAGTTGACTGCACCATGCCCCCTCATCGCTCCACTAGCTGGTTTATTGGTCCAGACTCTGGCTCCCGTGTAGTGAAAGGCACCTATTTCGTATGGCGCTGTATGCAAGACTCCGTTGTAGTAAGTAGTGACGTGTCCGAATGATGCAAAAGCCCCCCCATCGATTAGTGCATCAGTTTCAATTCCACACAATCTGCCTTGTGAATCTGCATGGAGGGACATGGCAATTTTGGATGGATGCCTGCCTCGATTGACCCAGAAGACCTCTTCTCGATCAAACGTGATTCTCACAGGCTTCCCAGTTTTTCTAGCAAGAATGGCGGCACACATCTCATGCGGAAAGGGATCGGACTTTCCTCCAAAACCTCCTCCTACGAATGTCCTGTGGACATTGATCTGATGCATTGGTACATCTAGTACATCTGCTAGTGCCCGATGAAGGTAGTGTGGAACCTGTTGAGGGGTGTAAACTGTCAGCCTCCCCGATGGGTCCCAGTGAGCGACGACGGCATGCGGTTCAGTAAACCCATGATTGACTCCGTTGAATGTCCAATCATTATCATGACTAGCTACTGCACTGGACTTCATCTCAGCTATATTCCCAAATTGTTGAAAGACCCTCTTCTGAACGTTAGATTCTCCAATATGGTACTTTCCTCTGTCATGTATGGGGTTTTCAGAGTTCTCTAGGCCCATTTTAATGTCATGAATAGAATCCAGAATTTCATACTCGACATCTATCAGTCGACAAGCTTCTCTAGCCGTTGACTCGTCAATAGCGGCGACACATGCAACTAAGTCGCCCACATGTCTAACTCTGTCGACAGCCATAGCATGCTCGTCCTTAGTCACGGGAAGGACTCCGAAAGTTTTCGGAGCATCACTACCTGTGGATATTCCAAGTACCCCTGGTAATTCTAGGGCCTTGCTTACGTCAATAGAAAGCACCCTAGCATAGTGATGCGGACTTCTCAGAATTCTCCCAATTACCTCTCCAGGGAGTCTTATGTCATCTCCATATTTAGCTTGGCCAGTAACCTTCCAGCTACTGTCAATCAAGGCAGTAGGCTTACCAATAACTGTCCCACTTACTAGGTCATCATGTCTATGGTCTCCCCAAGGCTGTTCAAGCTCCCCTCCCATACTCTCAGGAATACGTTTCTGATTTCGAGGCTCACTGAACCTATTACTGCCCCCTGATCCTGGTTTTGAGAAGGGGAGTTTTCCAGGCTGTTGTCTGTAACCGACAATCTCATCTGACTTTTTCTCCCCCATTTTCTCACTCCTTGAATCCCGGATGTGGGTCACTCTTGGAGGAAGTAGAATCATCTATGTGACGCCCTGATTTTAGAATCTCCGAAGCTTCTCGGATTGAGTCAACAATTTGCTGATAACCCGTGCATCTGCATAGATTACCTTCTATTGCAGTCTTTATCTCTTGATCACTAGGAGAAGGGTTCTCATTCAGAAGAGCCGCTGAAACAACAAGAAAACCAGGCGTACAAAATCCACACTGACTTCCTCCACATTCAGCGAAGGTCCGTTGAATCGGATGAAGATAATGGCCAGAGGAAAGACCCTCTACAGTAGTTATTTCACTCCCTATTGCCTCTTGTGCTAACACTAGACAAGATAGCTTTGGAGTCCCATTGACCATCACACTACAACATCCACATGTCCCCATATCACACCCTCTTTTCGTGCCCAAACTACCTCCTTGATCTCGGAGGACATCCAGAAGTATGGCGTTACTCTCTATCGGGAAGCTAACCTCCTGATCATTGACCCTTGCATGCCACTTGACCTTGTCTGGGCCGGGAATCATTGGAGGGCTATGCTGGACCATCGAGGTCAACCAAGCCAGCTAATGCCTTGAGCATTTTGTTTCAGCGGGGTAAGAATCAATTTAGATCATCAGCCACTTTCTTCATGATTTCGTATTGCGCCCTCTTCATGTGTTCCCCGAGAGTACTTCTGGCCATTCCGAGGCTATCTGCGATATCCTTTAGTTTAATCTTAGATTCTGGATCGAAATATCCACATCTTATTGCATAGGAAATGACCTCTTTCTGTTTGTCAGTAAGGTTATCGGTCCATCCATTTCTTTCTGAGTGTCTGATTGAATTTACACTAATCTTGTCAGGGGGGAGAACAACCCTGAGAAGTGAAACAAATCTACTGACAGAATCTGATAGGCCTGACATTCTAATCTCCATCCCTCTTGTAGAGTCTATGCCATAGGGTGGGTAAACCTGTATATTCGAGAGCTCTATAGCTGATTTGGCAAAGGGGTGATTACAAAGCATACTTACCACCAATACTCCCTCCTCTTCCTCCAGAATCTCCATGACCTCAATCCAACTTATTTCAGAAAGATCCCCGATTGACTTTCCTTCTCTCAATCTAACCTCTGCCAACTGAAGGACCCCCTCACTGCTAACAGAAAGATGACTTAGAACTTCCACACTTTCCACGATCTTGAGAATATTTGCAATATCCTTGGAGCCTTGAAGGGAGGCGATCTTCCACCTTATGGTCACCCTCCTCATAAATGTAGCAGAAAGAACTTCTCTATTGAAACCGACGGTGAGTATCAGTACGACGAAATTACCGGATATATCATGTCCAGTAGGCCTCTCTAATGGCTTGATTAGCTTCCATGCACATCACTACATCCGAAGGCCTCTCTGACATCTGAGATGTTCCCATTAAATGCTCTATTATGGGTGCCACATTGCTTTCATTGACAACTCCCCAGCCAACCTGAGTACATGGTGCAACTGGTGAAATTGGCATAGTTCCAGACAACGGGTTCCATGTCGATGAAGAGGGATACCAAGCAGACAAGTTAAGCGCATCTCTTAGGTCATCGTTAGTAGCATTAAATCCATCTCCCTGAATCATGAAACCAGATCTCAATAGAGGATCAGCACCAGATGAAGTATCGTTATATTCGACTCGTAGAGTCAATATTATTTTTGATAAGAGGCCTGCAGTTCTAGGAGTGGCAAAAGAAGTTCCCGAAGTCTCATGGTATCCATCTATATCGTCATGATTAGGAAGTATCTGAGTCCAATCTGCAGCAATATCTGG
>DALI01000014.1:8749-9193 GCA_002496725.1 Euryarchaeota archaeon UBA181
AGTCCAATCTGCAGCAATATCTGGATATGAGCCACTCATAGTTTCCTTCTGGTCGTCACCTTCTTCTGCATATCCCGATACACCAATGCTCCAGGGGGGTCCAGCGGTAGAATCCTGGACCGCAGGTGAGGGCGAATTATCAGCGGCTCCAGCATGAATCTTCTTATTCTGAACTACAGCAATCTTGGTAGCGTCTTCTATTCCGGGAACTGGAACGGAGCCTATCGGTCCGAAACTGGTTGTTATGATGTCCACAAGTGGCTGATTGGCCGCCGCGAGTACCGCCGCATCACTGAACCCTTCCACGAAAAATATTACAGCATCAGGATTGGCATCTAATACAGCCCCAGTTACTGCTGTCCCATGGCCATCTTGAGGGTCATCTAGGATCGGTATATCAGTTCCATTATCAGGAGAAGTACCAATTATTCTAGTTCCCCTGAA
>DALI01000006.1 GCA_002496725.1 Euryarchaeota archaeon UBA181
GGATCTGTATGCCATCACTGCGGGGCAAGGGAATTCTCCGTTAGGATTGCCCGGAGATGCAAAATGAATGTCGCTCTCACATGTGCCACTTCCCGAAGATGAAATGGTATTGTTGGCCAAGAATGCTCTGGATGCACTTGGAGTATATCCATCCCTGTATTCGCCAGCAGTAATGGCCTCTCTGTTGGTGTCAAAAATAGTATTGTTCTCAGCGATTACGTCATACGAACCAAACATCCAGAGACCGTTCCATCCACCTATAGGGCCTATTTCGTTATCAGTTATCTCTGCGTAGCTTGAGGAAACTGCAATTCCACTACCGCTATCTGCGCCGGAAAGTTCGTTATCACTGATGAAAGCATGAGCACCTCCGTATACCGTAATAGGGGTCCTATCTGCAGTCACAATCTCATTTCCGGAAATTGTGTTGTAATAGTCGGCTTGCCCTACGCTCTTTAGGCTGTAAATATCAATCCCGTTACAGTTAACTGAAATCTCAGAATTTGTGATCGAGCCTGAAGAATACCTAAGGGATATCCCATAGTCGCCAATTCCGATTTCTGCATCATCTATCTCGATAAATGCATCTTCGACCCACACTGTAGGTTTTCCTCCTGCATTGTTCCCACAACCATTGTCAGATCCGACAAGCTCTGGGGAGGACATTATCAGCGGAGTGATGGGTGTTCCGGAGCTGTAGATTTGAACAGCTGGACCATCGACCCCACTCTCATCGTCATTACCAACAATATACTGACCACCGATGAACTGAGGTTGGGCGAGTCCGGTGGTAAGTACACTGCTGGAGTTGATGTCAACAAATTCCATCTCTGTAAGAGTTGGGCTGGCTCCATCTAAAACCAGGGCCGCATACTTGAAGCCGTTCTGGTTGTCGACGAAATGAGGTATTCCCCAAGCTCCCTCAATAGTGGTGAACCTTATGCCCGACTGGGACAAATCTATCGAATCTCTGATTATCAGTCCCTCGTAACAAGATGGGTCAGTGATGCTAATTTCAAACTGGCCCTGTGAAATTCCGTCACACTCTCCCTGTGCGCTGGAATTCTCTGGCTCTTCCCATGAAAATGTGATTCTCTGAGCGGAGTTGGCATCTCCACTGGCCCCACAAGAAGAAACACCCACGCATATACTTCCCCTAGCATCAAGGTGAGTCCCATTAGGGAATACCACGTTAGTACTAGGCTGAATCACTAATTTAGCACCAGAAGAAATTACTACGTCTCCAGTTAGAACATGATTTCCCTGCCAGTACTCAGTACCAGTGATGGTCCCAGAAGTAGTCTCATTAGATGCCGCTACCGGCGATGCTGGACCCACTAAAGCCACAAAAATACTAGTTAGCATAAGCATCACCAGAATGGATGATCTCGTTCGCTCATTGCGTACCATGCCCACGGGGTGTCGGGAGCGGATATAATCGTAGGGCTTCATCGTTTTTCTGGATGAAAGGCTATCCTATACATTAAACCCCTGAATTTAGCTCAATAGAGAGTTGGTTCGCCCATTCTACAGCATTAAGGGACCCATATCCGGCAGTTGTACTATGGCTTTCAGACAGAGACTGATCACGACTAGCGGAATTAGCCAAGGCCCTCTTCACAACCTCTATGTCCTCAAAATCGATATCTCCATCTTCTCCAGCTATTTCACTCCCGAACTTCTCCAGAATTAGGGCTAGCGCCCCTGTCACGAACACAGTTGAGTCACTGGTCCCTGAGGAATATGCATATGGCGGATTTAGACTGGTCGAGGCCGTGGAGAAGATATTGACTCCTGGGGCAGTTATCTCGGGCTTCTGGTGAGGATAATCTCTGGACTCTCCATTGTATGGGTCTATATCTGAGCCAGAAGCACTATCTGCCCAGATGGTACCTGAACTTCTGTACGCGCCTACTGCAATAACTCCCCTTATGTTTGCTGGAACAGAAACATCTGAAGATTCAGAACCAGTATTTCCAGCGGCCGCAACTACGAAAATTCCAGCGTCGATAGCTTCCTGAACGGCACTGACTGTCTCGGTTTCTATACCCATTCCTTGCCCTGGGTCGGAGCCTAAGCTTAGGCTAATTATATCCGCGTCTTGAGTTATCCTACACCACCTTATTGCGAGTGAGACTCTATCTTGCTGGCCTGAAGAACCCTCAGGCCCCAATGCCAGAGCGACTGAGATAGAAGCCTCAGGTGCTGCTCCTAGGAAGGTCCCATTGGAAGCGAGAATTCCAGTCATCATGGTCCCATGGTATTCCGAGCCAACGTCCCTCACATCCTGATGATTCTCTTCAATGAAGTCTCTGAAACCAACTAAGTTTATTCCGGATAAGTCTGGATGCTGTATATCTAACCCAGTATCTACGATACAGACCGAAATTCCCTCTCCCGTTAGTCCTTCATCTTGAAGGCCCCTGATACCGGATGACTCGTATGCCCACTCGGAGTCTGGCAATATTGGGGTAAGATAAGAGTTCACGAACGGCCATGCGAGAAGTAGAGCTACTGTTCCTATTGAGAAAATAACTGCACCCCATGGCCATAGGACTTCTTTCAAGGGGTCCAGCGGCCAGCGTAATCTTCTGGCTTCATCATCACTCAGGCCGTAGGCTGACCCAGGATAGCCAGGAGCATGGGGGTCCACTGTAGTCAGAAGTCTTGGATCGTCGGGCTCGGGCATGAGCTCTAAGCGATCCATGGCGGGCATATTCTACACACCATGGCACCGCACATAAATAGCAGCGTATCAGAAAGGCGCATTAGGCCTTCTTGAGCGTGGCCTCGTTAGCATCACTAGAGCCCCTATGATCAAACCACCCAGTACAAATCCAATCCAACTAGAGTCTGTATCGATAGCAGGAGATGAAACAACCAAGTTAACGCTACCACCCTGATTTGGCTCGAATGGAAGGACTATTCCTTCCACCGATGATTCGTTAATCTCAAGATTGAGGTAATAATTACCTGGATCAATACCCCCTAAATCTAGCATGATGTCAAAGTTGACCTCTGAATTCGCCGGTACATCACCAGTTTGCGTGTACGTGATTATCTCGCTAGTGCAAGTAAGGCTGGTGCACAGGGTTGCGTTTAGTTGTACACCCGTAGCATCAACAAGCCCATCGTTAGCGACAGTAACTACCCATGAATTGACCCTACCGGCAACAGCATTTTCTCCGCCAAAGAGCAATTCTTGAGAGGTGATCGACACTACAGGATTTGAGACACTGACGTTGATTTCTATATCTGGATAAACATTTCCAGACTTGTCTGAAACTGAGGCATAGACTGTGTAGTCGCCAGTCGCATTGTCTGGGGCCATCACGCTGATTGTATGTGTTGTTGTGGTGAATGGAGGCACTGTATGTGAAGTCGACCCTGTTCTCTCCCAACCCTCGGGCAATTCGGAATCATCAAACTCAAACTCGAATCTGTCATCTCCATTTCCATCATTCTTTATCTCCATAGGTATCTGAATTTCCTCTCCGGGAGATATACCATACAATGGATCTAGTGATACGACTGAGAATCCATGGATTTGTGGTATCCTGACCTTGACTGATGTCTCTTCGAAATATCCTCCTGAGGTGAAGAAGCTCAGGGTTATCGAATGGCCGCCTTGAAGGGAGTGAGCTACAGACTGGTTCGGAGGTGTGACCCTAACGTGCAAATCCGATAGGGACTGGACGTTATCGAGGCCCATTTCGAATGTCATAGATGTGTTCCACTCTTCTGAGCCATTGTGGAACTCGACCAGCCATTGGCCCCCATCGGTTCCTGGCACGCTTGCCTGTGCCGAGAATGTATCCAAGGGCTCGTGACCAGAATATACAGCGGAAAGGGTGAATTCCAATGAGTTGAAGCCCATTGTATCATTGTCTGCCACGGCAAGTAGATCATCGGGACCGGCGGAGTGGGAAGTATCCCCTCCTGTGCCCTCAAGAACGGATAATGTGATCTCACGGAACGGTATTCTGGAGTGAGAGACTGTGATTATTGGTGTTTCCTGTCCAGCTTGAACTCCTATTGCCTGACCTCCTGAATATGACATGTTGAAGCCCCTTTGGAGTGTTGTGAATTCACTTGAAACATCTATGACCCCTCCTTGTAGAAGAGTTCTGATAGATCCATCCTCGTCCAGATTGGCTATCCAAGAGACTCCGGCCCCCATGTTGAGAGTAAGTTTTGCATCGTCTATGTCGGACAAGGTCATTGACTCGCCCTCATAGTTGAACCACTGAGTCTCTATGATTGCCCATCCTCCTGAGACCATGTCCATATCTGAGTATCCTCCTTCAACTACCGTTGCGGTGACTAGTGACATTGCAACTAGTCCCTGATCCTCCGAGGTAGCCCTAATTATCCACTCCCCTGGCTCCACGGAAGCGGACCAATTGCCTGTCCAAGAACCATCTGCAATGGTCTTCACAGGAACTATGGAATCTCTTACGTAGTTGTCAGTTGGAATAAGTTCTAGAACGACAGAATCTGAAATCAGCGAGAACTGCTCACCGTCTATGTATGATATGTGACCGCCAACTTGAACCATCTCCGCTACCATCTGCAAGTCTGTTTCCACGGGACTTTCACCTAAATCGGTATCTTGAGAATAACTCTCGAATCCTTCAGCAGACACTTCGATGCAGTAGTTTGAGTCTACGGGCAGATATTCTGAATAAGATCCCGATGAGTCAGTAACTATTGTGATAGCTTCGGGCGTAGTAACCAACTCGATAGAATCACAATCAGAGCTGTAGATTTCCACACTAGCGTCACTTACTCCCTCCCCGATATTGTAAACAGCATTATCATTCAAGTCCCAGAAGACATTTCCGTTGACTTCTACAGACATTTCAGCAGTGAAATTGAGTTCGCCGTTATCGCCTGATGCAAGTGTCACAGAGGTACTTTCAATCGTTCTCTTGATTCCCCCCTCCTCTGAATTCAGAGAGATGGCCCATTCGCCGGGGAATAGCATGGTGCTGATTGATCCTGATGCATCCGAAGATGGCAGATCTAGGGAACCGAGGCCTTCCTCAGAGGTAGCGGTAAGTTCCATGCCTTGCAACAACTCGCCAGATTGATCCATTAGATTAACAATCACTGAAGCCGCTTCTAAGGTATAGAAAGAAAGATTGGACGGTGCAGTTTGAGATGAAGAGTCGATGGTCGCCCTGAGATTTTCAGTTACTCCCTCTGAGTTCTCGAGAGAGTCGATTATCAGAATCCACTCGCCTTGAGAGAGGTGATCTACCCAAATTCCTGCATCATCGGTCGACTGTGTCTGTGTCCAACCA
>DALI01000055.1:0-17452 GCA_002496725.1 Euryarchaeota archaeon UBA181
TTGTGATTCCACATACCCACCTGTGTGAGTCCTCTGGTATTCCAGGCATATCAATTCAGGTTTCTCTGACCACTTCGTCTCCCCGCAGGGCGAAGCGGTCTCAACCTTCTTACCCTGATACAGGACTGTACCAAGGAGCACACAAAGCACTCCGGCGACCTACATTCGGTATATGAAGTAACCGGGATGAGTTACTTTTCAAATGTAAACAAAACTACTCTCAGTAACACGATTATAAATTTTCAGATGGTGAATCTGAGAGGTCAAATATGAGTTTCGAATCCTGTGTCTCGTCAGGGGCATCTTGGAATCCAAAGGGAAGATTGTAAGAAATTGATGTTTTTTCGTCATTTTCTATTATTTTTTCATCGCTTGCGTAAGTGGGGGATGTTTCGAGACCAAAAATTGGACTATTTGATTTACGTCGATTTGGGGCATTGAGATCGAATGGAAGGTCAGTATTTTTTGCCTTTTCATCAGTATGTTTCTCATTGGCGCCGAGAGTCGGATTTTCATTTTCCCCTGTCCCACAAGTAATGCACGACTCGTTGACGCATACCATACCGCATACATCGCAGACCCTCATAACGTTCGCTTTCAGCATCCAAACTTGATGCTATCGATGATTGATTCGTATCAAGTCGTCCTCAGTGACTGTTGAAGGAGGAGGCCATCAGCGAATCGAAAATACGTCCAATCTGGCATCACTCGGACTCGAAATTAGGAGTTTCTGTTGGAGGGCTCCCATAAATCATTGGAGTCAAGGCAAGTGAGCCTATCATCATGGAAACAATGATGACTGCGGGCACCATTTGATTCGGCCAATCTATTGCATATCTGACTACACAGTAGACTGTAGCGAGTGCTACACTGAGGAGCATAATGGGGAAACCGGTTTTGAAGAATCGGTTGAATGATATATCGTGCCCTGCCTCCTCAGCCAGACCTGCGGCAACGACGTTTGCCGATGCTCCAATGATTGTTCCATTACCTCCCAGACATGCCCCAAGAGCGAGTGCCCACGCCAATGGCCCCAAAGCTAGATTGAGTTCTGGATCACTAGCGAGCTCGATAACAACTGGGACCATTGTAGCTGTATATGGGATATTATCAATGAAGGCAGAAGCGATTGCTGAGACCCAAAGGAGTAGAAGTACAGCTACCATGAGTCTGTTCTTCTCAGATGCCTGCGAAATGGTATCAGATATACCGGTAGCAATCGCATCGATCATCCCCATGTTTTCAAGGCCGTGTATCATGATAAATAGTCCTGCAAAGAAGATGATAGTGGTCCATTCAACCGCATCCAGTTGCTCTTCAACATGGTGAGGTGAGGTCACGAGAAGCATTAGTACGGCTCCACCAATCGCGATAGATGCAACCGTCAATAGTGGATGATGGAAACTAGAATGTGCGAAAAACGCTAAAATAACTAGCGATAGTATAAATCCTGATTTCTTCAAAAGCACTGGATCTTTTATGTTATACCTGAGGCGAAGCAGATCTAAACTTCGGTGCCTCTCTCCAGATAGACCTTCAGATTCAAGCTTTGAGAGGAGCCAAAAAGACGGTGCCATGGCAATTACCACAGCGGGGCCAACATGAATGATGAAGTCTATGAATGAAATTCCTTGGTCTGCTAAAATGATGTTATCTGAGAGTGCCTGGGAAGATAATTGAGCGCCAATAATAATATTCGGAGGGTCTCCTATTTGAGTAGCCGCTCCGCCTATGTTAGAGAACATGACCTCAGCAATTATGAGAGGAATGGGTTCGAGATTCAACACCTTGGCGATTTGAATAGTGACGGGAACAATAAGCAGAATGGTTGTCACATTATCCAGAAACGCGGAGAATACAGCAGTAAGGGTACAGAGGATGATAGATAGTCTCCAAATAGACCCCCCGCTCAATGCATATGCCTGCACAGCGGCCCATTCGAACAGACCCGTACGCCCGAGTATGTCGACGATTACCATCATGCCGATAAGCAGACCTATTGTTTCCTCGTCTATCCATGTAACGATAGTTCCCAGATCTGGGCCATCTCCTATCATGTGGAGGGTGACTACAGCCGCAATTCCACCAATGGCTGCGGCTAGGGCCCTATGTACAATCTCGAAGACTATGAGTGCATATACAGCTACGAGGATTGCAAAGGCGGCAGGTATAGCCCAATCGGGCATTTCACCGGGCGACCACACGCCTGAATCAGTACTTGCGGCAAGAGCTCTCGTAATCATCATGATACCTCCTAGCAAATTACACCTAAATATATCACTGATAAGGGCCCCTCGATATTCAGCATTATTTACCTGACCAGAGAACCAATACGTTCCCTCTACTGAATGCAATTATGGATGAGGTGGAAAGGGCCAGGGATGAAAAAATCTCTGATCTTTCTGAATTTCCATTGGCAATTCCACGATTTACTTTTATCTTCACAAGTGCCCTGCTCGACAATTGTTCCTTAATCTCGTCAATCACCGTATCGATTACTCCAGATTTGCCAATCCTCACAGTTATTGGAAGATTGGGATCTGAAGATTGCCTGATTATTCTACTAGGAATTTTAGACGTATTAATCACCTCCGAAAGACGGTCCCCTGGTTCTTATCGCATTGCACCTTAGGCATGTATACTTGAGTGATTTGGCACGTATCCTTACCCTGGAGTTCCTACCTGGAACTAGGACTTCCATGCAGGTCCTACATATCGAAACACCATAGTAACTCCTGTTCCTCACTCCGTGTTTCTTACCTATCCTTAGTATAGATCTAGCAGCGGCATTTGACATGTTTTCATCATGCTGATCGATCATAGTAGCCCGAAGGTCGATCAATGCTTCCAAGGCTAGAGACTTACGGGAAATGGTTCTTTTTCTGTGGCGTTGAGACAATCAAAGACCCCCTAATTCCGATTCAATTGCCTTGGCAACTTGTTCGATAGTCCCACTGCCATCTACTGTGATTATACTCATTGTTGTCTTATCCGAGAAAATGCCATACCATTCAGATAACGGTTTAGTCTGTTCATGATATGCATTCAATCGGCTCCTTACAGTATCTTCTGTGTCGTCTTTCCTCTGGATAAGTCTGGATTCAATGTGTGCTGGTGCAGGATTGAAGTTGATATGGTATATTTCGCCTGTTTCCGGATCCATTCTCCTTCCGACTATCCTTTCCACTATGTCTTCGTCAGGAACCTGTATCATGATGACCAACGACACATTAGCGATTAATGATAGCTCCTCGGCTTGAGCGATGGTCCTAGGGAATCCATCAAACAGAACGCCACCCGAAGCATCCGACTCTTTCATTCTCTCGGAAATTAGGTCGATTATAATTGAGTCTGGAACTAATAATCCGGCTTCCATATACTCTTTGGCTTCTTTGCCGAGGCTGGTATTATGCTTTACAGCCTCCCTTAACATATCACCTGTGGAAACTTGAGGCTTTCCAGTCAATTGACTGATCTTTCCCGCTTGAGTACCCTTTCCCGCCCCAGGAGGTCCGAAGAGAACTATCGAAGAGGGCTGTCTGGAAATCGCTGACATGCTCATGCCAGATGGTTGGCACTGATAAGCTCACGGACGATTCTGTTCCCACCAGAGATGACCATACGCTGACCACTGTTCCATAGACCAGCCGTCCGGAAGTCCCCCTAATGGGAGGGGGGGGGCGCCCTCAGGTGCAATAGGAATATCTAGCGACGGTATTGACGGGGAGTTGGACACTTTCTGTAATTCTTCCTGCGTAACAGTTCCAGTGAGGACTTCTCCTGATGCACTAGTTTGTAATGCCGCGGCCCTCCTATCTGATTTTGAACCGGACAGAAGTGCGGATCCGGGAGCAATTAACTCTTCATCTGGACGGGTATCATGAGTAGAAGATCGCCTCATCCTTATTCCCAGTACGACAGATAGGGACACCAATGCAATGAAGATAGCCCCGATAGCCCATGAAGGGAGGAGCCCTTCGGTAGATTCTCTGGCCTTACTAACCTTCAAACTGATGTAAGCATCAGTTGATGACTCTAGATTATCATCACTTGAATTAGCAAAAACATTTAGTTCGACAATCCCGTATTCTGCACCCTTCGTTGGTTCTGCTATGACTTCGATTACTATTGATTGTCCGGGCCCCAGTGGACCTGCAGATGATGGGTCTACCTCGAGGTTCCAACCTTCGTCCCCTGTAACCTCTAGGGAGACATCTGTTTCATAATTTCCGATATTCTCCAACGTCACATCAAAAGTTGCAGGATTGCCAGGCAAGATGTCCTCAGCAACCGCATCCAATGAAGACATATTGAGCCACGCAGATGACAAGACGATAACGTCCAACCAAACGGTCTTCGAAAGAGAATCTCCCGCAGGAGTTATGAATTCTATGATAACTGGTATTTGAGTTTCATTTGGGCCGGCTTCGATAGCCCCTGGCAGTTCAAGGGCCACAGAAATAACTGCCTGCTGGTTCATGGCCATAGCAAAGTTCCCTGCTGTCATGAACCCTCCAGACCATTCAGCAGGCAAACTCCCAAGAGTTAATGAGACCACTAGATTGACGTTTCCGGTATTCTTAATCATGATATTTGCAACTCCAGTTAGGCCTGGTGCGGCGGAAATTGAGGAATCCCCTGTGACGTCTAGCTCTGCAAGTTCCCTCACAATCAATTTAGTCCTATTAGATACCAACTCACCGTCTATCTGAGTGGTCCTGATAGTCATGGTGTTAGAATCGCCCATCTGAGCCGCCATCGGAACCAAAGTATTGATTTGGAAGCTAACGGACTCCCCGGATGCAATTTCTACTGAAAATGAATCCATGGATTCCTCTTCACCGTAAACAATCTGAATTGGCCATGTGTTCAGAGATGAAAATGCCTCAACCTGGAATGTCATCGGTATATTTCCATCATTGCTAACTTCCAATATAGTAGTCACCATTTCTCCATTCAGAACAGCCCTCTCGGGAGCTATTGCCAATGGGCCTAAAGGATCTCCTGACTCTGAATATATATCGGTATGAAAATCATCATTGGCCAAAACGATTACTGAAACCGAGTCAGAGAAGCTTAGAGCTGGATCATTGACTGATTGTGTGATGCAGGTCACTTGTTCCGACGTTCCAGCGGCAGGCTCTCCATTGGGAAGCTGTGGGACTCTAATCTTGATTGGCAATGTAGTGTATAGCAGTCTTCCTATCGGATCAGTGAGTAAATTTGCTGACTGTGAGTCCCAGATATTGATAGGCCATGAATTTTCGGTTGAGCACGATACCAGATATTGTGTTGGGCCGTTGCCATCGTTCCCAACAGCCAGCGAGAAAGACGCCCAATCACCTGGTTCTGCCTCGGCACCAGCTTCACCAGCTAGTACGGTAACTAAGCCCTCAATCCTCTCAACTTCTGCTTCTAGTCTAATCACATTATTCACAGTGGGAGCGTTGACATCGAATAAATTCAGATCAGTTACGAATCTTCCTGGTAGGGCGTATACCTCACCAGGGAGGGATGATGAAGAGGATTCTGGATGGGCGCTTAGAACTAGTCTGATGATCACACTATCCCCTGTGCTTCCCATGGGCTCTAGATTCCAGGGCCCACTCTCATTCAGTAACTTCCTCCATTCGTCTGAAGGGGGTTGAAGAACGCCATTTTCAGAAACTACATTGATAGGTGAAACACTCAGTTGTACAGAGATAGAGGAAGTCCCCTCATTTTTCAGTTCGAGCATGAAATAGACAGAGCTACTATCTCTTGGATTCATACTTCTGTACTTCGAATCTTCCAATTCGAGGGGCGAAGAGGGAATATTTCCATTTTCCAGGAGGGGTGTGACCCTAACACCGATCTGAGAGACGTGGACTACTATCTCAGCTACATTGTTATTGATTCCAACGGACTCATCGTTCAATTCATCTATCTCTGAAGATGAGTCTAGCACTAGCCTTAGGATGTGTTCCCCAGTAGTGTCAAATGAATGTGGGAAAGAAAACGAGTCTAGAGCACCTCCCGATATAGGGGAGCGACGTGAGGAGTGTAGTAAATCACCAGTAGTCAAATCGTGAACTTCCACATCATATGCCGCGGCCAGAGCAGTGGCCTGATTTCCCCAAGCGGCCTCAATTAGTACTGTATCTCCCTCAAGTGGATTTTCGACAGAAGTGGACAGAGAGTCCTCGAAAACTGTGAGATCTGATTCGTACAACTCATCTGCGATTGCTGAAACAACTATGGAGAATCCTTGGACATCCCCTCCTGAGTTGCCAACTGTTACTGTCCAAACGCCACTAATTGCACTCTGAATTTTTATCCTTTCCAAATTATTTACTCTATCTTCAGAGCCTCCTGATGAACTAAATCCAGAAATGAATTGGTTCCCCAGATATACTACTCCATCTGGTGAAGTTACTGATAGGTCCAAGTCATTCACCAAGCGCGATGCTGATTGATTCGCTACAGCAGAACCCTTGTCATCATTCCACGCTAGAGTAACATCCAGACCAGCTCCAAGTTCAACATCGAATGTATATGTGAATCCATGGCCAGGATAAAGCTCCCTTGAGTAGTCATACATCACATCTAAGTCATCTCCGGATTGTGACGAGGGGTACAGGCTATTGTCCAAAGAAAGCTGGCCCCATCCCTCTGATGGATTGGGTATATCATTAGTACCGATGTCTTTCGCTCCATTGATGAGAACGGCCCTGATTAAATCAGACCTAGGCTCACTAACTCCTTCTGCCCTCAAGAACTGCCTTACTAATGCCGAGGCCCCGGCAACTACCGGGGTGGCCATCGAAGTTCCATTCATGGCGACATAGAGCGGCGTGGTACCATCATCGTGAGTAAGTGATGAGCAGGCCTGACCCTGAACAAGTGTTGCCTCAGCGGCTCTAGCTGAACATATTAGGACACCTGGGGCGACAATTTCAGGCTTTATTCTTCCATCGTTAGTCAAACCTGAGGACGAGAAAGTCGCAACCTGGCCCTGTGGCAGAGAATTTTGAGAGCCGGTAGTCGAAGCACCCACTGTTAGGGCGTTCTTTGCGGTACCGGGAGGAGTAATTCCGGAGTCTGCACCATTGCCCATTTCTCCAGCTGAGAAGAGTACCATGTATCCCGGGTAGTCATGGACGAAGTCATCTACATTGGAAGAAGTCTGGCTGTAATTACCCAAATTAGAAGTCCCCCAGCTGTTAGTGTGGATTCTGGCATTTTGATTCCAGGAATGTGAAAATAGACCATAAAGAGAACCATAGATACCGAAGAATCCACTCTGAGATTCGTGGGTATACATGTGGAATGTGGCCGCTGGGGCCATTCCAAGTGCTGCGGATTCTCCTGAGCCGTCACCCAGTAGAGTTGCGGCCACGTGAGTCCCATGGCCACTCAGCAGATCTGAGTTATCATTATCGGGGCCGAATTGACTGTACACTGATCTTATCCTACCATCGAAGTCACCATGATCCTCATCGATTCCGGTATCGGAAATGGCAATTACCTCATCCGTGCCATCGAGAGAGGATAAGGACTCCTGGAAAGCGGACTCAATACCAGAAATATCCCTTGCGGCACTATTGTGTATGGAAGCAATACTCTGCATCTGGATATGCAATATCCTCCAATCTGTAGATAAAAGGGGGACCCAGATGGTGCTAACTGATTCCACGGTACATAGCCATGAATCGCAATAAGCACTAGTTTGTTCTGATTGGGAAATTATAGAGAGGTCTTTCTCCAAGGAAATTAGCTCTTCTCTAGTCAAGTCATTAGCTGGCAATATATCTAAATTTAGGAATGACGAAGGTTCAGAATTGAGGATGTCGGGCGAAACTCTCCAGATGTCTGGCATTAGTCCGAACCACCTCACATCATTCAGAGAAGGTAGAAAAGTTTCAACTGGATAGCCCAATGGGAATCTGACGATTAAGGAACTGTCGGGAAGAAAATCGAGAATAGCGCCCCCTACTTCTTCTACAGCGGCGGATATTCCAGAAATATCAGAACTTGTGGCCTGTAAAACATAGACTGGCCTTGGCGAGAGATACGAGTTATCTCCCTCGATTCCTTCATTGTTTGGAATTGGGTGAACAAGTGGATCGAACGAACCATAGGGAGAATGTATTAGTCCGGATATCTCCCTAATCTGATGCGTATGCCCTATGGGCATTTCCAAGGATGACCAATCTGCGTCTGATGATAATTTTGATGTGTCGTCGGAGAAGTCAACATCGGTGACGGTATAGGATGCGGAGACCATACCCGACCATGAAGAAAATAACAAAACAGTAAGCACAAGGAAAGTCGAATTCCTTGCATACATGGTTCCTTCGGAACCTAGATGCCCTTTTGACAGTTAACCAGTGTTGATTATTCAATAATCACTGATTCTAGTTCTTATAAATTAGTGAAAAGGGGCGAAAATATTCAGATATTGTAATATTTAGATATTGCTTCGTCTGTTTTAGCCACACTAAGAGCCCAATTTTTCTCCATTTTCATCAATGCCCTCACACAATCGACATTTTCGGGAATCACATCACTCTCTTGGTGTATTGCCTGAAAGTAATAAAGTCTATTTTCGATCAGTCTTACTGCATCCTCCCAAACGAAAATCTCATGCAGATCGCCCCACTTCCTCCCTATGTCTCTGGCCATCTCCATTACCTCTGCAGTGGTAGTTATCTTGTTCTCCTCACCAC
Source organism: Euryarchaeota archaeon UBA181 (assembly GCA_002496725.1). Lineage (GTDB taxonomy): Archaea > Thermoplasmatota > Poseidoniia > Poseidoniales > Thalassarchaeaceae > MGIIb-O5. Next base: position 8,709 of record DALI01000055.1, read on the forward strand.
TCATTACAATGACCCTTGGAGCGTCTCTCCAGAGAGAGATGATTGATTCGGTAGAAAGGCCGTGCCCCTCAGGAAGATCAGCAATAATTGCATGAACGTGCATTATGGTCGTCGGTACCGCCACAGCTAAGGAGTTAATTTCTATCTCCGGCTTAACAGTCATAACATCTGGACCATGGTGACTAGGTACTTTGAGTACTGGTTTTATGGCATTTATTGGGCCCTTTTTAGAATCTCCAGGATCAGCTGCTCTTCGAATCATGGTACATTCAACTTTTAGCTCACCGCAGTGGTCATAGAGAGGAACTAGGGTCCTAGAGAGTCCGGTTGTATTGCATGAGACCACCCTAGTTGATTGAGCTCCATAATTTTCTGAGTGATTGGCACAAGATGTGTAAGATAGTCCGGTAAGAGAATGCTTCTCGCCACCCTGGAAAATACTCTTCACACCAGCTTTCACATACTTCTCGAGATTATCTGCGCCCATCTTCCCAGGTGAGCAATCAATTACCACATCCGATATCGAAAGTAAATCTTTGAGGCCCCCTTTGCATTCGAAGCGAGATTCGGCAAACGACGACACCATAAGCGGGTCATCAGAAGTGCAATAGAGGTCGAATCCTTTCCTAACTGCCATCTCACAACCGAAACTAGGGCCGGTCTTTGTAACGCCGACAACTTCCATATCATCCTGAGCGTCTATTGCGTCTGCGACTCTCTTGCCTATAGTTCCATATCCATTTATGCCGACTTTTACTGATACCACACAACCACTCCCAGTAATATCTCCTCTGGCCGATGCTCTATCAAGATAACTCAAATTCAATTCGTGGATTGACAGCTATTTGAAAAATATCCGTCACAATGAAGACCATTGGCTAGACTCGGGGTACGATGGCGATGAGGGAACAGACCGCAAGAAGTTTCAAACTCAACCGAGAAATCGCTAGAATGCTCCCTGAAGCTATTGAAAAGGACCGATTGATAAAAATTGGATATGGCTCGGGCGGCGATACCAAACCCAGGGATGGTGACTTTGGTGTGATAACGCACTTGCCTCCACAATCTAGGGTCCTTGTTCTTGGGAACCTAGGTGAATGTGTCGGATCCATGAATAGAGGAGGAACTCTGAATATCGAAGGGAGTTGTGAGTCGATGCTTGCCTCTTTCCAATTAGATGGGAGAATAGTTGTCGAAAGAGATGTCGGAAATAGACTAGCCATGAACATGAAGGGCGGAAGCGTGGTTGTGATGGGTTCTGCTGGAGACGAAGCATGTGCAGGAATGTATGGGGGGACCGTAGTTATCAGAGGCCAAGCCTCGTCCATGACTGGTGCAGGAATGAGAGGTGGCACATTAGTAGTAATGGGATCTGTTGGGATCAATCCCGGAATGGGAATGAGAGGTGGGAGAATTATCATTGCGGGAAGCTGTCCACCTCCAGGGGAAGGAGCGAAAATGCGATCTATTTCCAGCAAGGAAGTGAATGAGATGTCAGAAATCTTGGAACCACTGGGACTTTCTCTTGAGGATGATGCACTAGTACTCATCCCAGAGTCTGCTGAGACTTTCGATTCTGTAACTCCTAAAAGGTGGATATCTGAAGGATTTGAGAGTATTGGGATATACCCCTCTGCATCGGAAAGAATAGCCATGCACTCCAGTGTGGATACATCTATCGATATCATTCCTGTTGGATCCGATGAAGTGAGCTTAGGTTTGAAGATACCCTGGATGATACGATCGGACCGTGGACATTCTGATGATACTAATCATAATGGAATCTCGAGAATGGTGGAATCGGACCCATCTGAAGGAGATTTAGTGATTGTGGGAGAAGGGGGCTTGATTGATTTCCCCAACTATGGCAAGAAGTGCTCAGGCATAGTATTGGACCTACAGAATTTGCCCCCTCTGAATGATGCTGAAATTGAGGCTTTATTGGTTTCCCTTACTAGCCACTTAGACGACACCTCGTTAGTATTCCTGAGAGATGGGGTAGATAGGGTAGAAGGGCTATTCAGGCTAGTAGTAGATCTTGATTTGGATGGTGCAGTGATAGGTCTATCGACTCCAGGCGGAGGGAAATCAGCTGCGGCCTTACCTCGGATTGGTTTAGCTTCAAGAGCCATGGGGCTAGATGTTCAGAGAAGGATAATCGCAATAGAAATTGAAAAGGAGCCTTCTGCGGAAGATATGATAATTACTAGAGCATCTGGATGCTCATTCATCATTGGGCCTTTTGGGAAAGAAAACGGTGAAATACGATTGCAAAATGAGACCATTCCAAAGCTTATTGGAATAATGAAAGAAGCTGGTTTGCATAGTATGGACAATGTCGGTAGACGAATTCTCAGAGCTAAGGATATGGAGACTGCGGCTATCAGTGGACTGAGACTAGTTGGTTTTGAAAGACCCCTCCCTATGTGGTTAGGAAACTGAGGTCTCGTAATGCCAACGATTTCACTAAGTCATTCAGTTATGGAAAGGATTCAGAAACTAAATGGAGCATACCATGAAAGTAAAATTCTACAAGATCTGCTACCTCAAATGGGGTGTCCTGTAGAGCTAAATGATGATGAAAAGATAGAAATTGAGGTTTTTCCGGATAGGCCCGATTTACTTAGTCATGAAACTATGGCCATGGCTGTACGATTATTCCAGGGATTAGAATCAGGAGAGAGAGAAGTCGGGGTTTCCAGTAGTGACGTTTTTATTGATTCCCATAGTTCATTGAATAATATTAGGCCAATAATCTTGGGAGCAGTAGTTAGAGGGGTCGATACTGGAAAAAATTCATCGGAAAGAGGCTCTTTCATACAGTCTCTGATGGATCATCAAGAGAAACTACATCTTACCCTTGGGAGAAAGAGGTCTCTTTCCTCAATTGGAGTTCATGATTTATCGAAGCTCAGTCCCCCATTCAGATATGAGTCTGTATCGGGCGACTATTCGTTCGTTCCCCTCGCATCTGAAAAGGAGATGAGTATTTTCGAGATACTTTCAGAGCACCCTAAAGGAGTCGAGTATTCGGCACTAATGGACGGGATGGATTCCTTTCCAATCATTTTTGACTCTAATGACGAAGTGATTTCATTCCCGCCTATTATTAACGGAAATCGTACGACTGTAGGTGAAGATACCACAGATTTCTTCATTGATGTTACAGGATTTGACGAAAGGGCATGTGAGACGTGTTTACTACTGATCTGTCTTTCACTATCGGAATTGGGCGGAGATGTTGAGAGTGTGGAAATATCGAGCTGGGATGGTCAGACAATTATCACTCCAAATTTCGACAATAAAATCTATCCAGTACCCAATGCATTGATAGAAAAAATCCTAGGGTTAAGACTCAGCGACGAAGACATAGGTACATCGATTAGTCGAATGGGTGGGAGATTGTTAGAATCCAGGACAGTAACTGATGGATTTGAAAGGGCGGAAAGATGGTCTGACTGTGTGGTTGGCGAAAGGGAACATATCTTTTCTATGCCACGATGGCGCAGTGACATAATGCATCCAATTGATATTGTTGAAGATATAGCAATAGGGTACGGATATGGCAATCTTCCAGAAATTTTATCCTCGGTACATATTGATTCATCCCCCTTGCCATCCTCGAATTTACACCGCAGGGTCAGGATGAGCCTGAGATCGGTTGGACTTCAAGAAACTCAGAGCCTGACACTTTCCAATGAGAGGGCCCAGTTTGAGAAAACTAGGTGGCCGCATTTATCGGACGTGACAATGATATCTAATCCAATTACTATTGATCATACGCTCCTGAGGCAGTACATACTACCGTCTCTGATGGGGCTCTTATCCTCCAACAGGCATCATGAGCTCCCTCAGAGGGTATACGAACTGGGAGAGGTAGTCCACGGCGGAGAGAATAAGAGTAGGGCTTCTTGGGCCTGTGCCGAAGTAGGTGCTGGATTCTCAACAGCCAAGGGAATAGTTCAGTCCCTCCTGAGGGATCTTGGAGCTAATTCCTCAATGATTTCTTTCGAGCCAACAGAAAATGGAAATGGGCCATGGATAGATGGAAGGGGAGCGAGAGTGCTTATCGAAGGCATGGTAATCGGTGAATTCGGGGAAGTCTCTCCTGAAGTCATTCACTCATTTGGCCTTAGGTCTCCAGTACATGCAGGTGAATTCGATATCGATATGATAGGCAAGACCATTCCTGATCCTGTTCACTGAGTTTTATTCCATGCGTATAACCGTAGTGCAGGGAATGTGTTCGGGCATAGGTAATATGTTACTTCGCATTAGCAAACCTGTGAATATACGCTTGGGGGCCTCCTTAGTTTTTATTTTCCTCGTTTGTATCGTAATCTCAGATAGTAAAACAGTGGAGCTAGAATTTCAAGAATCGTCATCAGTTAGCGAGGGTGAAATCTCATTTGGAGTGAATTCTGGCTCTATTTTTGATATAGACCCAGACTCAAGCATAGGGGTCAATGTCAATTTCAGTAGTAGTTTAAACACCGATATGGATGTCATTGTTAGGATAGACTCGCCATCAGAATGGGAAATTAGTTGGGACAAGGGAACTTCACCTGAAATTGGATATGGATATACCATCACCCCTGCACAGACAATCTGGATTCAATTTTCTGTTTCATCCCCCCCTGTGATCGGAGGTATGCCATTGGCTCTCTCTTTACATGAAGTTAGTATGTCAATTGTTTCGGATCAGGGTTACGTAGTTGATTGGTATAATTTCTCCCTGAGATATGGTTATTTCGAGGGTGTTGAAATAGTCCAAGGAGGTGGGCTTTCTTCCATAGTTCCTGGCGGGACTGTGACATTGGAGACTGTAGTCAAAAATACTGGAAACAGCATTAGAAGCCTCGAAATTGAGATTGTCCCACTGGGAAATGACGGGGTCCCCCTCTTGGAACCAAGTAGCTTCTTCTCCATCGATAACTGGAGCGCGTCGATAATTGAGAGATGGAGAATAGATGACTTGGCCCCTAATTCAACTGGCGTTGCCATGATACAGATATTCTCGCCGGGAGACGTAGATGGGGCCTTGGACTTAGAAATTCGAATCTGGAGTCCTGCCTCCATAGAACAGATTTCTACCATTGGCCACACAGTGAATATTGTGCCAAGAGTGGGTGGTTCGATATCTATTTCAGAAGACGAATGTACATCTGGTGATACAATCCCCGGCTCATACTGCAAAGTAGATTTTATTCTAACAAACACAGGAGATAGCATGTCACTGATGGATTTGGATGTTCTAGAGATTCCTAATTGGGCATCGCTTAGTTTGGACCCTAGTAGCGTAGAATTACAGGCTGGCGAGTCTTCTGAAGTAATATCATTATTTTGCTACGTTAATGAGGGGGCAGTGTCTGACCTTACTGGCCAGATTGTGATCCAGCTGATGATAGGAAATTGGTCTCCTGGGTATATCTCATTTGAAATTAATTCTGGATCTCTCTTTTCATGGACTTTGAATGGCACGCATTTGATTGATGGAATAAATAATCTATCTGCTACTTGGATTATGACCAATATGGGCAATGGAATTGATGGTTTTACAGCATCAATTGACTCGAGTGTGGTCACTGATTTCGGAATTTCCACCCCTGAGTCTTTCTACTCACTAATTGTCTCAGAATCCGATAGGTCACTAGAGATATACCCCGTTAGCCCTAATGAAACGGTGACAATCACGGGATGGATGTTGGTTCCTGCTTCAGCACCCTCGGAGATGATTGCTAACTTAACTGTGGAAATAAGATCCATTATGGATCCGAGTATAATTTTTATTGATTTCATACCTGTTACAATCGAGGGGGAATTACCACCAGATGGCGAAAGTGATGATAGAGAGAGTTTCAGAGACTTGGCAATACCCGTGATTAATGCTTGGTTCGAACCTGTGATGATAGCAATTGTATCAATATTAGGCATAATGGGAATTAGGTTTGCAATCAATAAAAAAAGGCCGAGAGAGATTGATAATTTACCATTGGAAGAGGGAAATTGGATGACAAAGTTTGCAAGAACAGAAAGGGTGACCAGTGAAGTCATTGACAGTCCCGAAGTCAGAAGCGGGGATTTTGAGAAAGATTTCTTTGGAAAGGAAGGGAGGCCTATACGTAATGAAGAGAAAATATTGGATAAGGAAATAGTTGGTAACGCCAATGTAATTCTCGACGAATCGAAGGAAGAATCGGATCTTGATGAGGCCATCAGAATTGCTGATTTTTTAGAAGAGCAAGATATGCTTCATCCAGACAATGTCATTCTCGATATTGGAGATGAAAAGGCATATTCGGGCGGAAATGACAGTGAGAATCAAGACCCTTCTGATTTTGAACTGGAACTGTGAGTGAGTACGCCATTGGGGTCGATGAGGCTGGCAGGGGCCCAGTCATCGGACCACTAGTTGTTTGTGCACTATCAATCCCAATAGATGACTATGCGACACTAAGAGAAATGGGGGTGAAAGATTCTAAACTTCTTTCAAAGATGAGAAGGGCTAAGATATTTGAACAAATTAAAGGTGCGGTCAAAGAGAGAAATTGGGGTCTTGGGATAGTAGTTTGTGAGCCATCCATGATTGATTATAATAGCATTGAATCTAATCTAAACATGTTAGAAGTAGAGTTGTTCACTGAAGCGATACGTGCTACTCAATCTCAAAACAAAAAGGGGACTATTTTTCTCGATGCATGTGATGTCAACAGTAAAAGATTCGGTCGCAACGTTGAATCATTATTGAGTCATGACTGGTCGAATTGGAGAATTGAGTCTGAGCATGGCATGGATGCTTCTGATGAATTAACTGGAGCTTCTAGCATAGTTGCAAAGGTGATCAGAGACTCTGCAATTATTGAGTTGTCAAGAGAGATTGGTTTAGATCTTGGCTCAGGATACCCCTCGGACCCAGTAACAAAGGCAGCAGTAGCCGATCTAATTTCGGGGGAAGTCCCCCATGATTGCCTAAGATGGACATGGTCCACTGTTGGAAACGCCTGGAAAAGTACTCACGGAACTCCAGTGCCAATAAGAACGCAAAGAGGCGTAATCTCTTCCCAAAGCGATCTTCGGCTATGGATGGACGGCAATCACAAATAGGGATGGCCAGTAGCACTAGTACGATGGCTGATAAAGAAGCGTTTGGGCCAGAGGTCGTCTCTGCGATTCGTAAGTATGCCCTACAGAATGCGGTTGAATACAATGGCTCTGGGAAATCAGGAAGTGTTTTGGGAAGACTTCTGTCAGAGTTTCCTGAATTAAGAAATGATGCAAAGGTATTGGTTCCAATTATCTCAGAGCATGTGGATGAGGCTAATGGAATCGCTAAGACATTCGGCCTAGAGAGAGTAAGGGAGATTTTGAAGGAGAGCAATCCTGAAGCCTTGAATCGTGAAAAACAGAAGAAGAGAGTGGGGCTTCCTGAATTACAGACCAATGTAGGGGAAGATGTGATACTAAGATTTGCTCCGAATCCAAATGGGCCACTTTCAATCGGGCACTCCAGGGGTGTTGTGATAAATTCTGAGTTCGCTAAGAAGTACTCCGGCAAGGTAATTCTTAGATTCGATGACACTGACACCAAGGTAAAGCCCCCAATTATTTCAGCATACTCGATAATCGAAGAAGAATTCGAGTGGATCTCCGGCAGAAAGCCAGATTTAGTAATTAGAGCTAGTTCTAGAATGGATATTTATCTTAGCTTTGCTGAAGAAATGATTTCGAGGGGAATTTGTTATGTTTGCAGGTGCAAGGCTTCTGAATTTAAGCAACTTAGAGATGCTAAGGATGCTTGTCCATGCAGAGAAAGGGAAGTTACTGAAAATTTACATGATTGGAGGGGGATGCTTGAGGGGGAGATAGGAGAGGGAGAGGGGGTCGTGAGGGTAAAAACCAGCCTAGACCTCCCCAATCCAGCCCTCAGGGATTGGCCTGCCCTGAGAGTACAGCATACAGCGCATCCGCTCGTTGGAGATAAATACAGGGTTTGGCCATTACTTGATTTCCAGAGTGCCATTGAAGATCACTTACAGGGGGTAACGCATATAGTCCGTGGCAAAGACTTGATGGATAGTACTAGGAAACAGACCCTGCTGTATGATCATCTGGGTTGGACATACCCAGAGACACTTTATTGGGGGAGAGTGAAACTACTGGATTTTGGTAGTTTCTCGACATCTTCAATGAGGGAGTCGATAGAGAAGGGGGAATTTTCTGGTTGGGATGACCCTAGATTACCCACTGTTTCTGCTTTGAAGCGTCGGGGTTTTTCTGCTGATGCCCTTAGAGATTTTTGGATAGAGCTTGGACTGACACAAAAGGATATTTCCATCCCAATGCAGAGCATAGAGGCGAAGAACTCCAAGCTAATTGATAAGCATGCGGAAAGAAGGTCTTTCGTCAAGGAACCAAGGGAATTGAGGCTTGTTTATCCCGAAGGAGCTTCTAGTGAACTGTTTGAGAATATTAGAATAATGAAACACCCGGAATTTCCTGAAATGGGACATAGGGAGTGGAATATGAGTCAAAATAGATTGTTCATATCCAATGATGATTATTCCGAAGGTAAAAAACGACTGAAGGACTTTGCAGATGTTGAGATTAAGGGAGAAGAGGCCATATTTATCTCGGAAGAAAAAAAAGGAGGTTTACCTGTTATTCATTGGATTTCATCAGATAATAATTCCAAAGCCAAGATGCTGATTCCTGATGGTTCAGATATAAGATATGAGATAGGACTG
>DALI01000055.1:17762-29377 GCA_002496725.1 Euryarchaeota archaeon UBA181
ATAAGATATGAGATAGGACTGATAGAAGATACTCGGGTTTCAGTAGGACAAATAATACAGCTGGAAAGAGTGGGTTTAGCAAGAGTTGAGGAAATTGATGAGATAACAGGAATCAGCCTTATCTGGCTACACGGATAGCTGAACGTTTCTGGTAAACTGGCTCGGTTTTGTCCCAACAAGGGTTGAGTTCAAGATGTTCAACGTTGTGTCGACTTCATGGGCGTACACCATAGAGCTGGACCCTACCTGATTGTCCTAGCATTTCTAATGGCTATTTTTGGACCCATCAGTAATGTTTCAGCACAACAAGAAAACTGTTGTTCTGAGGATAGTTTTGAGTTGTTTCTGAAGGATGATCCGGATGCTGGTACTCTGACACCGTTCCAAGCAGAGATCGACGAGGGAGAATCAAAATTAGTAAATCAAGTCCTACAGCCAATCGAAGTTGGAACATGGGGTGTCCCTTGGGGGATAGATGGAAGCTATCCTGCCGATGAATGGGAGTTCAATATCTACTACGAAGTACAAGGTGCAGTAGGAGTTAACATCAATATGACTGTAGAAGTTAGGATTGGCGGATCGTTCTACGAAGGAGGGACATCCGGGATAGAGCCGTACCTAACAGGAGAGGGGGACATACAATCTATTGTGAGCGTGGGTTCTGGGGATGTCAGGGAAGATGATCAGATAGAGGTAAGCCTGATTGTCCAGCTTCTCGGTTTCAATCAGCCGGGTGATGACTCTGGAGTAATTTTTCACTGGGGTAGTGATGAACACCCTTCTAGTATCTCAGCAAAGCTTCCCCTTGTCGAAGTAGAGATGAAAGAGGCGAGTGTTAGTGGAAACTTGGTATACTTTCCGATTTTACTTTCTTCTAGTTTCGAAGATAGGATATGGTCGTCTTCTACAGGAGTGTTTGAAATTCAGAATATTGAAGTTTCAGATAAGCCCGTGGCAACATTAGTTGAGGGTGGCGTAGAGGTAACTTTTGTTTGGAGCTTGCCTGAAGGTATCGAAAGTGGTTCTTTCCAAGCACAATTTACTCTGGAACCTCAAAACGGACTCCAGATAAGTGCCAATATGACTCATTTCATTGAGGCAGGGGAGGATGATGGAGGAGGAGGTTCATGGTATCCAGCTAGTGAGCCACTGAGGAGTGGTGGATCGGAGATACTAGTGACGATAGACGCTGATTGGGATGGAAGTGAAGTGAAGAAGGATATCTCTCTGGAGTTTGATGGATCTATGTCTCAATGGATGAGATGGGGCCTTGATAACATAGGGAACTCAAGTCTTGGATCTAGTAGTTGGTGGAGAAATTTGAATTCATACTCTGATTCTGTCCCTGATTCCGACTATAACAATAAGATGGTCGATAGTTCTGAACTTATGGCCCTCAACGGCTACTTAACTGGGTCAAATTCTGATCTGAAATCGTTTCTATCAAATGGACTCTACATAGAGTCTGAGTCGATTATAGGTGTCGATCCCCTTGATTTGGGACCTACTGAAATTTCTATTGATTTGGGCGGCACGAGCGGATTCAGTTCTGAGACCATAACAATAAGAATCTCCACTTCTTACTCTGTCATGGAAGGAGATAGACAGTTACTCATTGAGAGTTTTACAAGAACAACCGATGAGGAATACTGGACAATGATATCCATTGATGCCAGTCTCCAGGGATCTATGCTAACTGACCTAGGAATAGTCTCTGCTGATGGCATTGACTACTCGCACAGGAGGTGGATAGTATCTGAAACTCTGTCTGTTGATGAGTCCGATATGGATGCCGACGAAGGATTCAGAGTAGAATTCACACCAACGGGGAATGGATTGTTCAGCGTATTATTGGGATCGGGGATGATGGTCCTAGTACTAAGCCTCTCAATAGGCCTTGGAATGACCATGACTAGGAAGAGATCTAGATTTCCCACTATGATTACCGTCACCGCCTTGGGCGTGTTATCGTTTGCAATATATTTCTTAGGCCTCCCTATGCAGATGGTACTGGGAATAGTTGCTAGTAGTGTTCTACTTGTTTTCCCAATATCATTACTTTCTCCTAGGATAAAGGGCGGGATTAGAGGCCTTTCTAATGCCCCTAGTGTCAAATGTCCTTCTTGTGGATCTACAGTTCCTGTCGAGTCCGATGTTAGGCCCCTGAGGATTACATGCGAAGGGTGCGATAGTGTAATTAGAATTGAAGAGTGACTATAGTTTTCCTTCCCTCAGCAATGTATCAATTATCTGGCAGGATGCCAATACTGGATCTTTGTCCCTCCAGATATTAGAAGACATCCTAATCTGACTCGCCAAGTCACTATCCCAACCAGGGGCCAAAATACAATTCCATACTATCTCTTCGAGTCGGGAAGTAGAAGGGCTATTTGAGTTGAGTACGGATCTACAAAGATGGGAAATTGATCTGGCCCTTCCCTCGTCCCCCATTGAACTCCACCTAGAAGATACTGCCACAAGGGCCCCCTGATCTATGAAATCTAGAGTTGATACATCGGGGCTAGGAACCTCAGGAAGAGGAATGACCCTGATACTTCCTTCCAAAGTAAGTATTTCCTTTAGAGTGGTATAAACTGGATCATAAGTCATATCCATGCATGAATGAATCCAGTTCCCCGAGAGGGCCCACGGCCTGAGCCTCCTGACATAGATGCCAGAGGGAGAGATTATCTGAGCGATAGAGTGACTAATGGCCACCGTAGTCAGGGGTCCGATTTTATCATCTCCAAGATGGCCGTGCAAGGCAGGGGACATTACTTCGCCGATAATTAAAATTTTATTTTCAGAGTCCCATACCACGCCTTTGCCTTCTCCATTATTTTCTATTACTATCGAATTGTTTGGATAATTTTTTGCTCGTTTTCTTATTCTTCTCCTGTAGGCCGATTTGGAGTCTATCAGTGACGCCTCGATCGGAGCTATTGAGAGTGAACCTACAAAATTGGGCTCCGAAATAAGGGATATGGGTATTTTTGAATCTAATAATTCAGATACGGATTTTCTAACCAAATCTTCGATACTAGAAAATAAGTTGTCGGAGATGAGGTCCCTCATAGCCTATCTGGATAGTCATGAGTACAAATCTACTACTATTGGAGATTATTCCACTATTAGTCTCAATTGGTCTCTCTTGTACTGCCATTCAGCATCCAACTTACCCGAATCCTTGTAATAGCGGGAAAGCCGTCTAATCTTAGATTCACATAGCTCCAACTGACGTCTGTTGTGCTTATCTTTGGAATTGTTGTTTAGGTGATCTATTAGGCCCTGAGCTCTCCTCATTAGATTCATCATATCCTCAGGATAATTCGGGGTTATTCCGTTTCTCGAAAGAATTTGTGAAATTCTCTCACCGGTTGCTAGACGAACATCGGGGACAGCAAATTTATCTCTGAGGATGGTGCCTATCATGGCATTAGAGTGACCTTCGTTGTTCAAATCCAATATGTGCCCTTCAATGACTTTCTTATCAGTTTCTGACCAAACTGGAAGATCTTTAGAGGTGGGTTTGGATGACCCGCTGGAGCCTTTTCCACCAGAGTGCATGCGTGACATAATAGAATCTCCGTGGGCGGCGACCTGCTCTCCCTCTTTAACCACTACGTAGAGGGAGGGGCACGTCATCATAATCTGTGACGAGCCTTTGCCAGCCTTCCTGGTCCGAATGGCCACTCCCATCCAGGAGCTACTGACCTGGCACTTCCAATTAATTGTCCACCCTGAGTCACCAGAACTTCTTCTCCGACCCTGATCTCCCCCGTTGATGATTCGATATTAGTAGGAAATATATCGCCCTTCCAATCATGGCCCTCCACGATGCTTACAGCGGGGAAGCATTTTGACGAGAATAGTAGAGGAAGGCATTTCTTAGAAAATGCGAATCTACCATCACGGGGGTTCCAGCGTGCTAACTGATCCCCTTCCTTGGTGATGCTAAGGATTGGTAACCTGCCCGATACTATACTTCCATCGAGCCATGAGTCAGTTCCATGAATGAATCTCGATCTGGCCCTCATTAATTCCATTCTATGTTGCTTCTCCGATTTGTCAATAAGGTCCAGTCTATCTATCGTATCCAAAACACATTCTTTCAACTCATTAAGAGACTCTTTTGACCCGGCAGTACCCCTTCTTGTATCATGAATAACAATCCCCTCTACGGAGATATCCATGCCAGAGTGATTAATGATCTCGATGTAGTCATATCTATTACAAATTTCTGAAATCATAGAAGTTATCATTTCTAATTCATCCAAATCCCAGTCACCTGTAACAGGGATATCATAGTGTGCGGCCGGCCATAGATCTTCAAGCTCCCTTGGAACGAGCCCTAGTGGAGAAGTCACCATGACTTGGTGTATCCTGTTACTAGGAATATTCCTTAGAAAGCGATGATGGCTTTGTGAAAGCCTATACGGCTTTTTAGCGGAACAGGGGAGTAAAAGTAGAACTTGACTTTGGTGTGATGGCGGAGTATGCGACTCTGAGACTCGCGACTTCCAATCATGAATCAACGCATCTTGTCTACTTATTGGGGAATTATATCTCATCTTTCTTCCACTATTATCCACTCCAGTGAAGGTGGATCCCCCAGAATTTGAGCATGACAGAGCATCATGCCTCCTGAGCCTCTCGACAGAGCGAGGGCTAGAAAGGCTAGATTTCTCTGCTAACTCTCTGACGGTTCCAGATCTAATTGCGGATCTAAGGGCGGCGATTGAATTATTCCAATGGGATAACTGCGCCTCCATGCTAGTATCCTCTCCAAGGGAGTCTTCTGCCACTCTAGGACCGTCTGAGGTAAGCAGGATCCCATTAGCTGAAGCAATCCTCGACCTTGATAGATCAAAGAGATCTACTCCGAACCAAGAAAGAAGGGAACAGTTGTCAGGACCTGATATTCCAGGAGTCCAGATTAGCGAAGAAGGGAATCTCCTTCTGACGGCATCGATAGCTTCAGCTAGTTTGCCTCCCGAGTTTGATAGCTGGGGAGAGTCTGTAATTGCAATTACTGAGGGTTGCATATCTGATTCCACTAGTGAAATATCATGATGCAGAGACTGCCAAGACAACGGAAGAAATTCTTCGCCCGACCCAAATTCTCCAGAATTTGAGGAGGATAAGCTGGAGGGAAGAACTAGTCCCTCTGATGATTCCCATTGATCCTTCCCCTCGAATGGGAAGCATAATTCCCCTCTTGTTGAAAGAAGTAATCGGGCTGGAAATTTTCTCGAGTCTCTTTGGAACATGAAAGGTGCTAATTCCAAGGGCACTTCTGGATCAAACTCCGAGAGAACCAAACCGGGGGCCCACGAAGTTGGATTTTTTCTATCTCCGAGAGAGAAAATCCTAGAAAAACGATCCCTTGAACTCACCTCTCTAGAGAGTGGACGCTTGTTATTGGACTCGTCCATCGGGCTTGCGAGTGAAGCATATAGCTTGAAGCATTCTAAGGTGGAGTGGTGTCGGCTTGATGTGCGAGAAGTCAGAGCGGGCCTATTAGCGGCGTTATTTGTTCTGGCATCACTAAGCTCTCCAATCAATGCACAGGATAGTTCAAAGGAAATACTGATGAATGATAATTTAGTTACAAATGGCACGGTATGGATTGGTTTCACATGCCGGGAAGTAGCGTGTCATGGCATGGAGCTTATTGTCTCACTTAATGGGGTCGAGACTGTCCATGAAGATCCTCATTTCGTACAATGGTCGGGCTTTGTAGTAGGCAATGTTTCTTGGACACTGTTGGCTGATTCTGGAGTAACTGTTTCCGAAATAAGGTTGGAAATGATCTTCAACTGGGATGATGAATGGACGGAACTTGTAGATTTACCTGATGTTGTCGCTGCACCTGGTAGTCAAGATGAATTTTCCTTAATTGATACAATTTCCCCACACCAGTTCGCAACATATGATAATCCGTCTTTTGATAGTCTCCACTCAGCTAACTGTGATGGATATGGTCAGTGTCTCTTCCCTTCTTCTGAGAATTCATTTGGGGCCTTAAATGCCGACAATGATTATTGGTTGCCGGGAAATACACAAGGTACAGTGGAGGAATGGTATGATTCCATACAGAACTGCAAAGCGTACAATGTTACAACGGAGGTGAAGGATTGTGATTTTGAGTGGTCTGATGGAATTCTCTATGTCGGGGCACTCGAAAATAAAAATGATAAGGATGCCGTAATGATCACCGGTAATCCAGGAGATATCATCCTCATTAACAGTCTAAGAGGTCCGGGAGACATTAGTATTGAGATTTGGGAAAGAGGAAATGAGGTAAAATCTCTCATTGAAACACTAGACAAGGCGGACCTAGAGCACTATCTGGAATATCCTGCTGATGGCGAACTATGGATAAGAATAGTAGACCCCTCGGAGGAGGAGTATTCCCCCTATGAGCTTGAGATTATTCGTTATGACCAGAATTATGAGCGGTTATCTGAAGAACTTGCAGCGTCCCCAATTGGAGAGTTTTTTGATGGTGAATTTCTGCCATTCAAGTCTCAAGTAGATCCCAACAAGTTCCTTCCGATATTATATCGGGGACACGTAGGTTCCTCTGATTCAGATGGAGACTCCCTAAAATTTTCATCTGGAGCTAAAATTAGAATGGAGGCGTCCTGCTCATTTACAGGAGATATCAATGTTCAAATCTTACTTCATGGGATTAATGGCTCAATTCTTCCCCTTGATGTTGGGTGCAATGAGATTTTTGAGACGTCCGCAGACACTGATTCTGTGGAGATAATTATGACTACACAGAACATCACTGCCGGGTGGGCATTAATTCTTGATTCCCTCGATTCAGGAGATGGGAACATGATTGGAGATGCCCCTGACGTAATGTGGTCAGAAACGGAACCCTATTCTTACTGGGGTCCACTAGTTCCAGGGCCAGTCGGTGCTTCTCCGTACTCCGGTTCGGTTGGGATTGGGGATTCAATTGATATTCACCCCTTTGAGATATCTGATGAGAATGGATCCATGGTTTTACTTAATTCGGTAATTGACTCCAGGGTAACGTACCAGATTCAATCATTAGATCAGGAAACATGGCAGATTTTGAATTACACCAATGGAACAGTGATTAGTCTGCCAAAGGGGATTCATGCGATTAGGGTAGAGGGACTTTTCCCCATTATGGCGGATGTCACTTATTCCTTCGTTATCGTATATCTAGGAGAAGATGTACCTGATGAGGGAGAGTACAGAGATTTATCACACTTATTTACTAACTTCTATGTGCTTATCGGAATTATCATGCTACTTCCATTGGCAGTGGTCACATGGTGGAATAGATCAAGTTTATTTGGAGCTAGAAAAAACGAATACGCCCTTGGAGAGCATGAGATTCGGAGATTAAGGAGCCTCAGGGAAAGGTTATCAATTTCTGCAAAAGAGTCAGAAATAGATCAAGAGGATGTTGAAAACGCCTTAAGGAAGCTAGGAGATAGCCCTTGGGAAGGAGTCCTCGGTGAATGGGGGGAACCGCTTCTAAATTATATGACCGAACAGATTGAAATTTGCTCATGGGGAGTGCCTGGAGGTGATTTCCTTATTGTAGGAATTAGGACTTTCGAATCGGAATGGAAGTTGGCCGCGATGTCCGTTGGCTCTCCTGAGGGATCGCATGTGACGGTCAGGGGAGTTAGTCCGAGTCATTTATTTGAAGACGGAGAGATTTTCCTAGATTCGCTAGCCCCCCATAGCAAGAAGTTCCTAAGGCTGACAATCGGAGGAGACCCCTCCAGTATAGAGTTGGAAGTCTCTGGACTGGTGGAAGGGGAGTCATTAGCGGCTGTACCTAGGCAGGCACTTGTTTGGGAGGAGGAATGATCAGTTCCTTCTCCTAGATGCCTCATCTCTAATTCTCTGCTCTATTTTTTCTATATCGGTTCCTAGGATATTTGACATTGAGGAAAACATCTTTTTTTCTTTCTTAGAGAGTTTCCCGGGCATATCAAGTTTCAGAACGACCATCACTGAACCTCTTCTACTACTACCTTGGTGAGGAAGACCCCTTCCCTTGATCTCAATTGTATCACCAGGCTGAGAACCAGCATTGATGTTAATCGCGAGTTTCTTGCCGTCAATATGCGGAATTTCTATCTTTGAGCCCAAGACCATGTCTGAGAAGCCTATTGGGAGCCCCATCAAAAGGTCTGAAGAGTCCCTCTCGAACCAGGGGTGCCTCTGCATATCAATCTCAATATAGAGATCCCCTGGAGACCCATTTTCCATCTTGGGGGCGCCGCCATAACCCCTCATCCGGAGTCTGACCCCTGAAGAAACACCGGGTGGAATAGTGAATTTAACCTTCTTACTTTGGTGATATCTTCCTTGACCATTACATGAATCGCAGGGATCTTGGATCAGCTTACCTTTGCCATTACAAGATGGGCAATCTGAAACCGCTCTCTGCGTGAATGGACCTAGTCTTTCAACCCTCTCAATCCTACCCCTTCCCTCGCAACCAGGGCATGTTCTAACATTGGAAGGATCTTTCGAACCCGAACCATCGCATTCTTTGCATTGCCTGAGTGCTTCGATTTCAACCTCATCCTCTGCCCCGTCCATAGCAACTTGGAATGGAACAGAATGGCGATAGATCAAATCGTCGCCCTTACTCCTTCTCCTTCCTCTTGAGGATCCGAAAAATTGATTGAATATTCCATCGAAACCCCCTCCGAAGAGATCTTCCATACTGATGTTAACCCCTTGGAATCCACCGGGCCCAAACGGAGATGAACCAGCACCGCCATGGCCGAATGTATCGTACTTCCTCCGTTCGTCTGGACTGGAGAGTATTGCATAGGCTTCTTGGACTTCTTTGAATTTCTTCTCGGCCTCGGAATCATCGGGATTTTTGTCTGGATGAAACTTTCTTGCTAATGAACGAAAAGCTTTCCTTATGTCTCCCTCGGAAGCATTTCTACTCACTCCTAGAACTTCGTAGTAGTCCCTCTTCTGCGACATGATGATACTGGCTAAAGTAGGGGTGATTTGAATCGTTCCCTACTCAATCAGATAATTTCCACATGAAGTGCAATACTGTGAACCGCCATTGTTCAATGTCCCGCACTGATTGCAGGATACTACTGTTCGGGAATTTTTAGAGGGGATATTGGTATTCCAAAGGCTATCCTCATTAGTGGCCTTTGATTTGGATTTCTTTGATTTTTCACTGACTCTTAATCTGGCTTTTTCTTCTCTCATATTCCTCTTTTCAAGCCTCTTTCTGGCAGAGTTATCCAGAATTGAATTGATGGTTTTTGTGATAGAAAAACCCGATGCCTTTTCCTTCGATACATTCAGATTTTCCTCATCCACTATAGTCTGGAGACCTGAAACACGAACATCCGCCTTGTAATCCTCTTCCACCTCGGATTCATTCATCTCAGTATTCAAACTACCAATTCTACCTGACATCCTAACATTAACTTTGGAGCTAATTCTCTTATTGGAAGATGATGCCTTTGCCTCGAGTTTCTCAAGTGCCCTATCTGATTTTTCATCCCACAATCCCTTGTCTTCGCTCCTGTATGTCTTTGTTAGTCTCTTAATTGCTCTTGACCTATGGAACTCATGATCCTCAACTCTTGAGTATCTGAATAGCATAAAGGCACCTAATATCAGGGCAATAGCATGTATTGAGACCTGCATTACGATATCCTCTGAAATTACTTCTTCGATTGCCGGCAAACCGAATCTAATCGCCACTAAGCATAATGTGGGTGCAAACAATAATGCCAACGAGATGGCAGGAGAACGATTGGACATAGTGAGTCCCTAGAAATTAACCATTTGAATCATTCGCGTACATGGGACTGTCATGAACACAACTTTCAGCCTAGCTGCGCTCGGGACAACGTGATTAGGGAGATCGAAGTCTCTACGACCTTACAGCCTTACGAGAACCTAGACATGGTAGTTAAGTCTGTGAAAACACTATTCCCTGATTGGGATGCCAAACTTCCTGATAGAAAAAATGACTTCCCGGTAGTTGGCGGACCTCAAATTATCCATGGGCTATCTTCTTCACTAGATCATTTTCTTGATGCTTTGAGAAGGCAATCAATACTTGATACTGCACTGGATGCTATGACAATGGAGGGGGATAACAATATGTGTGATTTTTCAATTTCTAGATTGGCGTCATTGGCTGGCAAGGTATCTTTCACTCTTGGAGAGAGAGCACTTGGAGGAAATATCGATATTTCGATAAGTGGGAGTGATTTGCTCTTGTGGTTTGAATCGTCGACATGGCATCAGGGCAGAAGGGGAGTCCCTCGTAGCTCCGGAGATGACTTTGCAATGCATAGAGATGGTAGTTCTAGCGAGTGGTTCGACAGAAGGGGCGATGCAGTCAGTAGGGGAGAGTAGCCGGAAAGCCGTCTCTGTGCCAATTCTCAATAGTTGAAACATCTGCGGGTAACCACTTCACATCCAGAAGGCTGTCTTGCGACAACCAGCGTAATTCTTCATGTTCATTCAGGACTATATCTTGTTCATGCACTATTCCGCAGTCGAAAATATGTAGATTGACATCCCTATCCGGATACTGGTAATCGATCTCACAGACCTTTCGATTGGGAATAATAGTGATGCCGAGTTCTTCCTCTATTTCTCTGGCTAACGCCACCTTGAGTGATTCTCCTGACTCTACCTTACCTCCTGGAAATTCCCACCAACCTGACCAAGCATCTCCCTTGGGCCTCATGCATGACAATAGGCTTCCTTTCGAGTTTCTTATCATGGCCCCAACTACGGTCAATTTAGGCCTTCTTAACATCAGCATAACGGCCCTCAGAACGATCTCTTTCTGTCTACTGATGTGTATCTCTCTCATTTTTGGAAGATGGATGAAAAGTATTGGTACCGAGAGATTCGAACAAGAATAGAGTGTTCTGAAGAACGTTTCATTACAGACATAGCCGCCTGCATCTTGACTCCACTCGACATCCTCATCTTGATCAAATTCATCGTCAAAATTCTGTATGCTTACAGTGGTTTCAATTATTTCTGGAGCACCATCATGTATTTTTCCTTCTACGATCAATCTTCCTGAATTATCTTCATCCAGCATTGAGATTCTATTTTTGGCGAATCTCTCAAGAAGTATCTTCTTAGATTTTCTAGATAGCCCCAAGTGAAGAACTGCATCAAATCCACCATCTCTCAGAAGCTCCGATGACTCAATCGTACCTCTTTCATCCACAGAGAGTATTCTACTCACGATTTCTATATTTTCTATTCTGGATTTAGAAATATCTTTTACTACTTCTGAGGACTCATTGATCTCTAATCCATGGAATGGCTCGAATCCGGTTAGCAGTATTCTCGGAGTACGCATGTGTGCCTCGGACAGATGGTTAGAATTGTCTTTTTCGGGTCTTATATCAGTCACATTCATTCATATCGACATTCTCCAGAAGCATAATGGAACACGATTACGTTGTCATACTCCCTACTGAAGAAGAGGAGGATGAAGTGACTACCAGAGGGGTCATTATGGTAATTTGGAATGAGTTGAGCGGAGGAGTGGGGCCATGGGGTGCCCTTAGGCCACTAGTTGCAGTTCTCCTCTC
>DALI01000051.1 GCA_002496725.1 Euryarchaeota archaeon UBA181
TGATATCCAGACTACACTAATCGCCCGTACTACCGCGCACGGACCACTTAGATGAACCTACTTCCCCTGACTAGAGAAAGGTCTGGCACACTTGGGACATCTGACAGGTCTCGTAACTCTCCTTCGTTCCCATGAATGCCCACAGTTCCCACAGATCCATTGCCTCTCGGGGAGGCTCGCAAGGACTTCTTCCCGCATGCTCCTAAGGACCGGGGAATCTCTCAGCCTAGGGGAAGGCGCCACAGTAGAAACTATTTCTGCATGTGCCCCATCATGATCTAGAAGCCCAACTGCATGAAGTATCTCATGAGAAAGGGTGTGCAGGTAAAGTGATTCGTCATTCTTAAGAATTGGATTTATTCCTATGGAAATTTTCCCAGGGGGCAATCCCAGCCTCTTTCTTCTGTATATCTCATGATGGTCGCATTCAAATCTAGTGAAGCCCAGCCTGGTATCCTCCTCTTCGAGCCATATCAGCTCCATCTCGTTATCTAGGAATCTCAGGAAGGGCGCCTCTCTGCCAATCAAGGCCGCTTTGATATCATCAAGCAACTTTTCCGGTATTTCGGGGTCTCCAACCATGCTGAATCTGTATCTTCCTATCATCCATTCTCCTTAAATGGACCTCGTAAGTCGCCTGCTTATTGGGCGTGTGGCGCAGCTTGGAAGCGCGCTTCCTTGGCATGGAAGAGGCCCCGAGTTCAAATCTCGGCACGTCCACCATCTAACGTAAAAGACGAACTCCGGTTTTTTTTGATCAAGTGTCGTTGAACAATCGCTACAATGTCAGGCCCATTTGGCATTATTATCATAAATATCCTAGGAAAAATATACTTATTTTTGTCAAACGTTCAATGATTAAATATATATTTGAATAAATTATTATTTTACTGTACTTTTACTGTACATACATTCAATTAATAAACCGCCAATAGCCCCTTTGACGATATGGCAGATAAAGCGAAATTAGAGTACATATGGCTAGATGGTTATTCACCCACTCAGAATATGAGAAGCAAAACTATGGTTAGAAATAATTTTAGTGGGAAATTAGAAGATTGTCCTATTTGGAATTTCGATGGAAGCTCTACAAAACAGGCAGAAGGCGGTTCATCCGATTGCCTCTTGAAGCCAGTAGCTATTTTTCCCGATCCCATGAGGGAGAATGGATATCTGGTCATGACAGAAGTTTTGAATCCAGACTCTACTCCTCATGAATCCAACGGCAGAGCAACAATCGATGACGATGATGATGATTTTTGGTTCGGTTTTGAACAAGAATATTTCATCATGGACGTCGAAACACAACTGCCTTTGGGCTTCCCATTGGGTGGCTACCCCGGCCCTCAAGGATTGTACTATTGCTCAGTCGGAGGAAAAAATACACATGGTAGGTCCTTTGTCGAGGATCATGCAGATTTGTGCATCGCCGCAGGAATTAATTTCGAAGGAATCAATCAAGAAGTAGCTTGCGGCCAGTGGGAATTTCAATTATTTGCCAAAGGTGCCAAGACTGCCGGTGATGAGCTATGGGTGGCTAGGTATCTCTTGGACAGGCTAACAGAGAATTATGGATATTACATTGAGTACCATCCAAAACCGATCAAGGGAGACTGGAATGGTTCAGGAATGCATGCAAACTTCTCAGATACAAAATTGCGTGAAAGTGGGGACGAGGCAGTGTTCCACGAAGTGTGTAAGGCATTCGGGAAAAATATCGACAGGCATATGCGCGTCTATGGCGCTCACAACGAATTACGTCTTACTGGCCTCCATGAGACCCAATCAATTGACCAATTCTCATATGGCGTCTCTGATAGGGGGGCTTCAATCAGAATACCAATTACTACGGTGGAAGATGGCTGGAAGGGGCGACTCGAAGATAGGAGGCCAGCATCAAATGGGGATCCTTACAAAATCGCCTCAGCAATAGTTAAGACCACCAAATCAACCTATTGATTCTTCACCAGTCTAACGACTTCGTCGGCACAGCCCCAAGACAGAGTTACGCCCGCTCCTCCATGTCCATAGTTGTGAATCACGGTCCTATCGGAAATTAGCTCTGTCTCCAGACGAACTTCCTTTCTCGATGGACGTAGGCCAACAGAAACACCGATAATCTTGCTCCTATCCAGTTCCGGCCACAAAGACTCGCACTTCCTAAGAATTAACTCCGTATCCTCTTCTCTAATATTCTCATCCCAGTCCCCCAGTTGAGCTGTACCTCCAAGAACGGTAACATCCCTTCTAGGAATAGTGTAAATTAGAGATTCAGGACGCTGGTCAAATCTACCATAACCCGGATCTTGGGTCGTGTACACAACCTGTCCCCTAACGGGCATCATGCTGTCATCATCACACAACTCAATACCTCCGAGTCCACAGCAGTTTACCACTATATTTCCAGGCAATTCTGTGAAATCCTCAATTCGCCCTATTGTGATGGCCCCCCCAAGATCTAGGAATCGATTCCTGAGCCACGGCATATACAGGTGCATCTCGATCACAGGGGCCTGTAGCTCCCAACCGAAAGAGAACCCGGAAGCGATCTCTTCATCTTCCAGGATTCTGAAGTGGGGAATTTCCAGACTCCATCCCGGCGGCTCGCACTGCTCCTCCAGATACTCCCTGCCAAACCTCATATTGATGCACGAAACTCCTTCTTCTTCACTCAGCCTTTGTAGCTCATAGAAAGTCTCAGTTGACCATCTGTTCGTCTTATTCAATGGCTCAACTAAGAAGGGGTACCACCAAGCTGCAGCGGTATCTGAGACAGTTTCTGGACTGACTTTTTCTGCAAAAATATGCACACTATGTCCGGCTTCAAGAAGTCTAATGCCAGTACTCAGTCCGGAGACGCCCGCTCCAATTACGGAGATTTCCATTGTCTCGCCCTTACTCTTCAGAAGTCTTTGTTACCAATTCTATCTTCTTATTTTCTGCTTGAAGCTTCACCAGCTCAAGATAAGCCGTTCTAGCCTCTAGATACTTTTCCATCTCCGAAAGGTAGGATTTCTTTTCGGCGGCATAAAGGCTCCCATCACGGGCGTTTGCATCCATTTTGTAAAGCATGATGAAGAAGAACAAGGTCAGAGAAAGGGGCCCTATGAGCATCAGATAGTTATCCTCTAGGTTGTATGCTCTACCGTCAATCATATCTCCCGAACCTAGGATGATGGACAGAATAATAACCGTCGGCCACATTATCAAATTAGCTAACAGAAGTACCCATTCATATAGCTCGTATTCGGATCTTCTACTAGGGCGGGTTGGTTTGGTGACAGGCGCTTGATCCATGTTGCTTTCAAGCCAAGGCTCGGGGGCATCGTGATTTGAGTATTCTGGCTCAGCATGGACTTTTTTAGAAATTTCAGGAAAATCTGCACCAATTATTCTATTCTTTCTCGCCTTATTTGTTTTTCTACCTATCATAACAAGTGAAATTGAACTGTAGAATCCAAGCAATCCAACTGAACACAGTGTTAACAGTACTATGGAAATGCTATCTCCAGCTTCAATAGATCTAAGGATTACTGACCCGATAAAGACTAGGGCCAAGTAGTACAGTGACTGAAGTTTTTTCAGGAGGTACAATATTGATGAGACAATCAGTAGAATGATCATGACATCAATTACTTCGGTCCCCAGTATCTGATCATCTGTCCCAAGTTCAAGACCCATGGTCAAAAGATAGGCTCCGATAATGCCGAAAATTGATACTAGGATCACTACTGATCTACCTACCTCTCCTATCCCCTCTGCGTAATGAGAGACTACGTTATTAGACATGGTCCCTTCTTCTAGATAGCCGATCCATAGTGCTGTTTGCAGGATTACAGTAGCTGGGATGATGTAGGGAAGGTGCGAGAAAAATCGTCCAGATATTGATTTGATATTCTTAGAAAGTTGAGAGATTTTTTCCATGACAATTCCTGTTTGTAAGTTGCTTTCTTCATTTGCTATGGCCTCGCCGGTCGATGAAATTACCCGTGGACTAATCTGTGCATCAGAACCCCTCTGAAACTTCTTCTCTAGGTTTCTTGATTTAGAGTCTATGGATTCGAGGAGCCGAGAGAATTTAGACTCATTAGTCACTGACGTTTTACTCCTGAGAGTCACCCCAGTGTTGACTACATCTTGAATCTCCTTCTTAGGACGATTTCTGAACCTCGCCTCTAGGTTTCTTGATTTGGAGTCTATGGAGTCGAGGAAACGGGCGAATCCCGATTTATTCTCTCCCTCAGACTTCCTCGACATATGATATCGTACAGGCAGTAACCCTTGAAACCCCCGGCTTCGTCGGATAACCATGGATGTCAATATTAGTCAAAAATCTGATGTCAGTACTCCCGTGTTCGCTTCAAAGAGAAGAGATATGGGGGCGATAGTGCACATCTTATCAGCTGTACTGATTCCTTTCAGTCTCGGACTCTCGATTATCATTCCAGCCTTTCTTTACGTTTATCACAACTACGAGTACTCCAACGGCCCACGAGACGAATTCCTGGTAACTCACTTGAGAGAGGCCCTGAATGCCAATGTGACATTTTTATTCGCCGCTATAATCCACGGGTTGCTCTCAATTATTCTTGTCGGTTTTCTCACTGGATTAGTCCATTGGCTGGTATTAGTGGCTTGGTCTTTCAGCGCCCAAAAGGCACTTAAATCCGGAGAGATCTACAGGTATCCCTTCACGTTAAGGATATTCTAGAATCGTAAAGAGTATGGGCGTACACATGCTCCGATAATGTATGCCCAAGGTCAAGAAGCCGAGTAAGGGATGGTGGAGGCCAGCCAAGTACAAGCGAATCTTTCGTAGGCAGAAGAAGGTCGAAGCGAGTGAGAAGGGGCTGCCGCCCTGTCCATCCTGCGGCCAATGGAGTATGCAGCGAGATGGTACAAGAAACGAGATTTACTGTGGAATTTGTGGAACAGTAATGTGAGCGATATGTCAATATGTGACCCCCCTCTTTCCCAGAGTGTCACCGTGATGAGAAACCGCACCGGGTGCTTTAGGTATCAAGAGTGATGGGCGATCTGAGTGACATAATCACATGTATTCAATGAAGAAAATAGATCCATTCCATGCTGCATGGCAGATTATTGGAGGCCATAAACTCCCCGTCTTTATT
>DALI01000076.1 GCA_002496725.1 Euryarchaeota archaeon UBA181
AAACTGGAGATAATAGTATGAACGCAACACCACCAGCAGAAAAACCCCCGGCACCACCAGCAGACGCAGTATCTAAGGGATACGAGGAGAAGGCTGCAAAGGCCAGAGGTTCAAAGAAAGCCAATGAGAAATTAGAGGCAGTTGGAAGGATTGGGGCCGCCATAGGCGCTGAAGTCCAGAAGGTGATTATCGGAAAGGCACACGTGATAGACAATGTCCTGGTGAATATTCTTTCGAATGGTAACCTCCTATTCGAGGATTATCCCGGTCTAGCTAAGACTCTAATGACCAATACATTCGCAGATGCCCTGGGTTGTGATTTCAAGAGGGTACAATTCACCCCTGATCTCCTACCTGCCGACATAACAGGAACTAACATCTACGATGCTAAGAAGGGAGAGTTTACATTCAAACCGGGACCTATTTTCTGTAATCTTCTTCTTTCGGATGAGATAAACAGAGCCCCTCCAAAGACTCAGGCGGCACTTCTAGAAGCGATGCAAGAGAAGCAAGTGACAATTGGTGTTGTGACACATAAGCTTCCTGCTCCCTTCTTGACAATGGCAACACAGAATCCCGTTGAACAGGAAGGTACCTATCCACTTCCAGAAGCTCAACTCGATCGTTTCATGTTCAAGATGAGCGTTGGATACCCAAATAGGGCAGATGAAGACGAAATCCTAGCAAGACGAGTTGCTAGGAAAAAGGATGCAGTCGAAGTCGAGACAATAACGGATCCTTCACGTGTGGTCGCCATGCAAGAGGCCTGCGAAGAAGTGTACGTAGATCCAGCCGTTAGAATGTACATGGTTGAAATTGTAACTAGAACCAGGGAAGATCCTCGTGTCTTAGTCGGATCATCCCCTCGTGGCTCTCAAGCTCTTCTGAAGACCAGTCGAGCCGCTGCCGCAATGAGTGGAAGAGACTTCATTACCCCTGATGACGTAAAGGCAGTAGCTGTCCTAGCAGTCTCCCATAGGCTGATTCTGAAACCGGAGCATCAGATTAAGGGACTAGAGAACGAAGAGGTAGTTACAGATATTCTCCGTCAGGTACCAGTACCTACGGTTTGAGCCTTTGATTTGAATAAGAGAGGAGATTGCCATGGCGTGGAGCAGGAAGTCAGCGATGTTTGCATCTCTGGCTATTGCTCTTTATCTGCTTGGGCTAGTTCTTCGTAATCAACAGCTAGTCACTGTTGCGGTGGTTCTTCTTTCATTCCTGACATGGGCCGCATTCATGTCTAATCATGCTGATGTCTCATCCTCTGGAAGAAGAGCTGATGAAGATACCAATAGTGATGGGGTGCAACTCAATAGCATCGTAGCATTGAGGAAAATTTCCTCTGCTAGAATATTCGAAGATGGAGAGATAGAGATAACATTGAGGCTCCAGAATAAATCTAATCTTGCAAAGATTGTCGAAGTCCGAGACAGGGTACCTGAAGTCATGAGAGTGAAGAAGGGTGCAAATTATGTGTTGATGGAACTGGGCCCCCAGAGGGAGACTACAATTAGTTACACGATTGAAACACCGCTCAGGGGATTCTACACAATCGGACCAGTCTGCATAAGGATCCAAGACGCTTTCGGACTTTTCCACAATGAGAGGGAAATTAATCTGTATGACGATTTCCTAGTTTTCCCCAAGATGGAAGACATCAAAGATGCCCTCATAAAGAGTAGGGTTCCGAAGATATTCACTGGTGCAGTAAATATCAGAAATCCTGGAGAGGGGTCTAATTTCTACAACCTAAGAGAGTATGTCCCAGGAGATCCGATGAAGAAGGTGAACTGGTCTGCCACTGCTAGAAGTGGAGGTAAGATGATGGTAAATGAATATGAGAGGGATGCTGTGAGCGATATTATTCTAATCATAGACAGTAGATCTGTAAGCGAAACTGGGCCCGTCAGCAGGAACTCTTTGGTCTACAGTACTAGAGCGGCTGCCAGTCTATCGCAGTACTTCCTATCAAGAAGAGACTCCGTAGGATTAGTAGTGTATAGCGATGAGATAGTCTCAGTGGACAGGGATACTGGGAAGAAGCAACTTTACGTTCTTCTAACCAAACTTGCAGGTGCTATTGCCAAGGGAAATACACCTCTGAAAGTAGTTACCAATAGAATTATGCCCCACATAAACAGAGGGAGTCCGATTATCATCCTGAGTCCGCTTGAAGATGACTCGACTATTGTCGATGCAGTCAGAGACCTCAGGGCTAGGAACTTCGATGTGACTGTTCTCTCGCCGAGTAGCCTTGAGTTTGAGTTTGATGCCAAGAGGCTCGATAGGACCGGATATGAGGTTCTAAAAACTGAGAGAGACATTCTGATGACTGAACTGCGCGGGCTAGGTGCTTTCGTCATGGATTGGGAACCAGATATGATGCTGAACACAGCCCTAGCTGGTGCAAGGGGATTCTGAGGTTGATCGTATGGCTAAGAAGAATAAAGTCGGAGAGGGAGGAGATACTTCTCACCTATACGAGGGCAAGACTGTTAGATCATCTGCTCCCAGCCGTAAGAAGGCGGCAGGAAAACTGAAGTCGAGCACTGAAATTCCGAAGGACGCCATTCCAGAGATTCATGTTCCTAGTTTCGTAGAGTCTTTCTTCGGTGGTCCTGTTGTGGCCAAGCAGAAATTCCTTCCAGCGGATAGGATGGTTTCTTCCCTGCAGTTTGGAGCTGCGATTTCTTTGCTGATACTGTGCTTCCTGACTCTAGCAATCACCCCTGTTGCTGGTACGGCGTGGTTCGCAGTCTCGAATATGATGGGGCTTGGGTCATTGGGTGGCCTTTTCCATCTCTCATTGATAGTAATAGGATTAATTGGTGGCATCTATGGGATATTTCAGAGGGATAAGAGGGCAATGCTGGTTTCCTATGTCGTACTCATCTTAGTTACGGTAAGATTCGCTGGTAGTACGGTTGAGTTTAGATTTGGATTTCTTCCAGAGGGAGAAATCGCTCAGAAGTTCATTCTGATATTGTATGCAGTTTTCCTAGTTATGTACATCGAGCTTTCGAGTGGCGTTATTAGATTCTCAATGCTAGATACGTCTATCAGAATGAATGAGGTGTATGTAATGGGAGTGAATAAGATTACCAGGAGGTATCACACCTCATTGGCCATAGCTCCGATAGTTGCTGGCCTAGTAGCCCTGATGACCCTTCTTATCAATCTGATAATCCC
Source organism: Euryarchaeota archaeon UBA181 (assembly GCA_002496725.1). Classification (GTDB taxonomy): domain Archaea; phylum Thermoplasmatota; class Poseidoniia; order Poseidoniales; family Thalassarchaeaceae; genus MGIIb-O5. Next base: position 3,193 of record DALI01000076.1, read on the forward strand.
TGCTATTGTTGATATTTTTGATGGCAGTGCTGATGTTGCTTCCGAGAGGCTAAGGGAATCTGTAGAGTTGACTAGCGTTTACGGTGTCGCTTTGGGGACTGCCATAGTTTTCTTGGTTATCGCAATAATGTTTGGAATTAACCTTCCTCTCAGAATTCAACAAATGCGAGAAAGGAATGCCTAATTGTGGATATATCCGCCCGATATACCCAAATCTGCCATCACTAGCATGGCCACTGATTCTACGACAGGTACCGCCCTCGGACCAAGTACAGGATCATGTCTTCCACCAACCTTCAGAGGGAGTCTCTCATTGGTCGGGAGGTGCAGTGTGAATTGCTTACGAGGTATGCTGCTAGGGGGTTTGAAATGAATCTTGATGGAAATCGGAGCACCTGTTGAACGTCCTCCTAGGGAGCCATCGGCCCTGCCTTCTGAAGAGCCTTCCAAGACTGGTCCATCCTCACTTGGAACCCATGCATCATTATGTTCACTGCCCCTCATCTTTGATGACTTGACCCCTTGAGAGAACTCCACAGCCCTTGCACCTGGTATTGCCATCAAAGCCCTGGCAAGCGAAGGCTCAATTCCATCAAACCATGGCTCTCCAACTCCGATTGGGAGGCCATCTATCAGTAGCTCGACAACTGAGCCGATCGTATCCTTATCTTTCCTGATCGATTCCACCTCTTCTGACATTAGTGCCGCTGCATGGGGGTCTCTGCAATTCAATCTCCCCGAATCTGTTGAAGGATCCAAAGGTGTACTTCTATCCAATTCGAAAAGTGGCCTTGAATGAATCATGCCTACACTGTGTAAATGTGCATGGCACGACCATCCCACTGCCCTCAGTAATGACCTTGCTTGACTACCGGCGGCCACCAAGCCAAAAGTGAGCCTTGCTGATTGGGAACCTCCACCCCTCAGATCCGCTGCACCCTCTGACCTTACTGATTCAACCATATCAGCATGCCCTGGTCTCGGATGGTCAGGGAGGAATGAGTAGTCTCGAGACTTGGCATCTGAGTTCATCGTCATCATTAGTATCGGCCATCCCGTTGCCTTCCCATCGTGCACCCCCGACATAATCTCACATTCATCTAACTCCGTTCTTTGAGAAAGTCCCTTTCTCCCAGGCCTCCTTCTTTGCAAATCTCGATACAATTCCTCTGCATCTATTGGGGTTCCGGGAGGAATACCCTGCACCAATGCTCCGACGCACTTTCCATGACTTTCTCCAAATAGAGTGACTTTGAGATTCTCGCCAAGTCCCATTCCCAAATTTATGCCTCCTCTTTTATCTTGTCAGTTGTCACGAATTCGGTTCTGATCACATGTTCGCAGAACTGTCCCAATTGCGAATCAAGAAAATCTTGCTCTGATTCGTAGCAAACTACTGCTATCGAGGGACCCGATCCACTCAGACCTGCCGATAGTGCTCCTGAGGCTATCATGAGGTTGCAAATCCTTAGTGCTTCGAAATCATCAGTAGATGAGGCTACAGCCATGCCATTAGATGAAATTGAGTCTAATATTGAGCCTTTTATTAGTGAAGCGAATGCCCTCTCGAAAATCTGTGAATAACTTGAGAATGATTCCCGATCGATCTTCGCGTCTCTTGGCCCCCTAAGGCCGATGAGTACAGAAAGACCAGGTTCTACATCGCCCTCGAAAAGAATTGATTCTCTCGAAGGATTGGTTGGGTCGATTACTTTCCATCCGTGAGTCATAGCCGCCCAAGTATCATCCATACTACCGGAAATCGTACATCCGGATGCTCTCTGAGCCTCGACTGCCAGATCAACAATCTCAAAATCTGAAAGACCTGTCCAAGATGCCTCATCGAGAGCCCTGATAGCCGCACATGCCAAAGCAGAGCTGGACTTGAGTCCTTGGCCTATAGGGACGTCACTAATCACCTCCCACCCAAAGACTGGCGGTAGAGGAAATCCACTTCTGTACCAAATGGAAGAAACCTCAGTGAGAATCCCATGTTCATCTTCATTATTCTCCATCGGAGAATCGTGGAGGTTTACAAGTGTCTGGAGCTTTACAGGGACTGAGCATCCCTTTCCGGTACCTAATGCATGTAAAATTGATATTGCCCCATTGGCTTGTCCGGAACCTAGGATTGTCATCTTTCGCTGACCTCCCCCTGGACTGGATTACCAATGTGGCGCATGCTCCTATCTGTTAGAACCATGATCTCTTCGTCCACACTAATTTCGGTTACGGGTATCGCAACGCCGGAACTAGTCACCAGACGAACTGTCTCTGCTTGCTGAACTAAGATATGCCCATTGGCATTTTCTGATTCTAGAGAAATTTTCAGAAGTGGCCTTTTCTCGATTTTTAGCCTCCCTATTGTAGCTATCCTAGTGATGCCATCTTTAGAGAAAACCGAAACCCTATCTCCGGAACTAATCTCACTGAGGTATTTGGTTGATCCGTTACCCAACAAAACATAGGAATGGATGGCTCCTGCATTTATCCTGAATGGCCTAGACGGGACATACTGAGACGGAATGGTCTCCCCATGGACTAGACATAAGCAAGAGGAAGTCGAGCCTACCACTATCCCTTCTCCGTCCGAGAGCCTTTCAGTCAGGTCAACACATACTCTCTCCCCCAGTCCTGCCGTAGTAACTGCGGAAACCTTCGCAATGGAGAGCTCTGGATTGTGTTCCTCAATCTTTCTGGTTACTTTCTCAGCAGCAATCGAAATCGCAGATTCCCAGAGGGATGGTGCTTCCGCCTCTGGGGGAATAACAATTGCATCGACGCCATGCTCAAGGGCGAATGACACGCCCTGGATATCTATTTCTTCGGAAATTGCCACTGCAATTCTAGTTCCACTACCTGAGGAAGAAGCAATTATATTCTCTAGGGGGATCATTTTCCAATCGGAACACCTTACCATCACCCAAGGAACCATTCCCACTAGTGAAATTGCCTCATCTTGACCCTTGAAATCATCAAGAGACACAGTAGCTACGTCTGGAGCACTCCCGTTCCATATACGATATTCTGAATTTGGTTGAGCTGGAGAGTCATATTTCTCCGCATCGACCCATATTTCCATTAAATCACCTCATGAGAGGGGTTTTCTGCCCTTGTGGACTACTTCATTGAGTGCTTTGACGTACGATTCTGGATCATCAGAACCGAATATCTGCCGCCCCATGCATACTCCTGCACATCCCACTGACATGGCATCCTGAACTAAGGAAATGACGTGCCGCCTATCGTTACCCAGTGGCCCTCCGGAGATTAGAACAGGAATAGGTGCAGCCTGTACTACCCTAGAAAATGAGTCCGCTGAACCTGTCCAAGGAACCTTTGCTACATTGCATCCCAGCTCCCATGCTAACCTTACGGCATGGGCTGTCCCATTGGTTGGGTCATCTTCATCAACCACCAGATTGGGACCTCTTGGGTACATCATACCCAAAACTGGAACTCCTGCTTCATTGGCTTGTCTAGTTATATCCCCCATTCTTTCTATCATCTGTGGCTCATATAAGTCACCAAGGTTAACTTGGGCAGAAACACCCACAGCTCCTCGTGATAGTGCTTCAGACACTGAAGCCACTATGACCTTGTCCTGAGACCTGTCTCCCCCGTGAACTGTCGAAACTGAGGCATGGCAGACATAGCCGCCCCATTCATTCCGTGCATAGTGGTGACTCACTGGGCCCTTCTGCATGACTAGTGCATCGGCGCCTCCTGCGATAACTGAGTCCACAACCTGATCCATGTTGGTTAGGCCCCTTACTGGGAAACTGGAGGCCCCATGGTCCATTGGGACCCAGACTCCTTTCCCACCAGGGAGAATCTTAGCTAGACTCTGCTCAATGGCATCTGCCATGTATGTTCGTCCAAGCACCATCACTTGAATGATGGCTTAATGCCGTGAGGTCATGAAATAGACTCTTTTGCACTTCACATATTGAAATCGACAATTACAGGTGCGTGATCGGAAACAACTAGACCGCCTTCTCTCATTACTTCTGCAGACTTCATGAGTGCCCTTGCCGCATCGTTCGCTAGAACATAGTCGATCCTCCATCCTCTGTCCCTCTCTCTTGCCTGCCTGAAGTTAGACCACCAAGTGTAAGGTCCCTTTTGCGGCCCAATATGAATTCTCAGAAGATCATGCCATCCTCCCTCTAACATCCTAGAGAACCATTCTCTCTCATGCATCAGGAAGCCGGAGGACCTCTTGTTTCCCTTGGGGTCCCAGATGTCGTCTTCGGTATGGGCGATGTTCAGGTCCCCGCATAGCAGGGCGGGCTCTTCGGAGCCCACGAACATGTTTGCCCATTCCATCAAGTCCTCTATCCATTGATCCTTGTATGCCTGCCTGTTATCTCGGGAGGACCCATTTGGAAGATATATATTGACGCAGTGCATCCCCTTGTGCTTAGTATGCAGAACCCTTCCCTCTGGATCCCTGACCTCATCCAGATCGGTGTCTATTCCCCTTCCGATTTCCTCCGCCCCGACCCTCGAGCATGACATCACGCCCGAGTACCCCTTTCTTTGTGCTGGGTGCCAAATGACTTCGTAGCCCTCTGGCTCAGACCAATCCTTTGGCATCTGCTCCGGAAGGGCCCTTACTTCTTGGAAGAGCATTACATCGGCATCTATCCTTTCTATGAAATCATAGAGGCCCTTTCTGTGGGCCGCTCTGATGCCATTCAGGTTCCAAGTGACTACTCGCATGTCTTACCCTCATTGAGACAGGTCTTTGACTTTCTCGACCAAGTCCATATTCCTTAATCTTAAAATGCCTACGGGGACCATTGCTATAGATAGCAATAATACCACTGAAATGAGCTGGAAAGCGACATTTGGAACTAGAACCACCGGGAAGTAGAATTGCCATGTTGAGAATTCTGCCGCCAGACCTATGGCGCCTCCAAAGGCGAATATAACTCCAAATAGTCCCCCTATAAGGCCAATGATGACACTCTCGAACAGAAGCATTACTGAAAGGCTTCCAGTGGATGCTCCCAAGACTCTCAAAGTAGCTAATTCAAAATCCCTCTCAGTGAGATTCATGACCATAGTATTGAACATCACCGCTAGAGTGAATATGAATCCCAATCCCATTACAGCGCCCAAGACTTGCGTTTGTTGATCGAGTAGCGATCCTATTCCCCTAAGAAGTGAGTCTCTCTCTTGGATTCCACTGGATAATGTGCCGAGCTCCTCATCGATGGAAACCCCCTCTGGCAGTTCTAGGTATACTGACGTAGCGTTGAATCCAATTATTCCTGCTAAATCTGTCTGGAGGAAGAACATAGTTCTCGAAATCTCTCCTCTTACGGAACCTACAATATCTACTTCCAATTCGTTACCAGATATTGATATCAATTGTCTATCTCCCACTTTCCATCCAGTCATTTGTAATGATCCCTCATCCATCATGACCTCTGTTATCTCGGTATTTGGAACAGGTTCTGAACCACTAATAATATCCGTTTTCCTCATTGATTCACCATCTCCGAAACCTCCTAGTCCTACCAATACGAAGTTTCTCTGTAGTTCTGAAGAGTCGATTAGGGTTCCGATAGGGGCCTCGATAATTATCTCATATGAGACGTCTCTATCTATGGCCCATTCTACGACTGTGGATTCCCCCTCAGGTTGAACGAAAACCTGCGCATCCCAAGTTTGCCCCTCTCTCAAACCCCCTACAATAGTATCATTCAGTGCGACGGTCATCATCTGAATCGAGCCCGCCAGCATCAGTGATATTCCAATGGCAAGGAATGTCATCCCGAGTCTCGCTGGCTTCCTGAGACTCGAGCGAACTGAGAGCCCCAGGAGAGTTGGCATCCAGCCTGTTAGTGACTGCAGATAGTTTGATCCAACTCTGATTTCAGAGCCTCCTCCAAGAGCATTCAGGGGATCTATCCTAGTGGCCTTCCATGCAGGATAGACTCCAGAAATGAAAACAATTGACATTGTGATACCCATAGTTGAAAGGTATAGTTCACTGGGTATTTCCCTCTCGATTATCGGTATTCCAACTATTCCCTCATAGAAATCCAGCATTCCATTCATGCCGTATGGTCCGGCTATCGATCCGAGTAGACAGCCGATTCCACCAATTGCCAAAGGAGCTATCAGATATCCCGACATTATTGAATTCCTAGGTAGTCCTAAGGTCCTAAGGATGGCGATCTCACGAGTCTGGCTCTGAACCAGCCTCTGCAAGCTTAGAGCGATTGTTATTGCTGCGATCAGTTGTATTAGAACAGTGAACGGAGCGGCCATTTTCTTGGACCCCTCTAGGTCTAATCTCATGATCTCGACGGCATCGACCTGCCCCCTATCCCTTATTCGGCCATCTAGGCCATTTTCATCCATGGAATTGACGATTGCATCCTTTACTCCGTCTAACTCCTCTCCCTCGTTCAGCTCAGTATCAGAAAGATCGAAGGATGGAGTTCCCGATATATCTAGAATTATGTTATTAGCAGATCCCTGCGACAGGCCTGAAAGCCTCTCCATTCCAGAACTGGATAGGTAGCCGATGACTAACTCGCCTGATTCAGGGGGGAACAGAGATCCTTCTTGAGCCATGTAGATATGCAAGGGATGGTATGCGAATCCAACTATTGTGAAGTTCATGCTTCCATCTCCAACCCCGATGGTTACTACATCTTGTAGATCTAGGGAAAGCGCCTCCCTAACATGCTCGTCAATCACAATCTCATCATCTGCCTCAGCTGGCATCCCTTGAGAGTGCCCCTCGGGGAACCATGTCTTGTCCACCTCGGAGTCGTGGGGTATTCCATGCCATACGGAGTTGATGATTTTCTGACCAGAATCAGTCATGTGGAACATCGCACCATTCATCACAATCCTGCCCTCGCATTGATCCAAGGATTCAGATCCCTCGGGCCATGAAGATTCAATCTCCGAGCAGAGAGATTGAACCTGTTCACCGGACCAAACAGCACTCCTATTGTCAATCCAGATATCCGCTAGATTGCTTCCTGAATCACTGTCCTCATACACTGAGTCATACATAGGCCCTATATTTGCCGAGTATCCTCCAAATGTTATACCTGCAAAAACACCAACGAAAATCATACCGATTACAGCAGACAGTCTGAGTTTGGTCCTCCAAAGACTCCTTGCGAGTCTCTTGTTCAGTAAATTTGAGGGGCCGAACATTCTTCTACCTCAAGAAATGGTTATTTTCTCGCTTTTCTTTGTCTTTTCGTCAGAGACTATTCGGCCACTATCTATCCTGATAACCCTAGTTGCATATCTGACTAGGGATTCGTCATGGGTGACTAGGACACATGTGATGTTCTCCTTCTCACAGGCCTCGACGAGAACTTGCATCACCTTGTCGGAGGTCTCAGTATCTAGATTTCCTGTAAGTTCGTCACCCAGAAGAAGAGTGGGCCTCTTGGCTATGCTTCTGGCTATAGCAACCCTTTGTTGCTGACCTCCACTAATCTCCCCAGGGAACCTGTCTCTTTCAGTGTGTAGTCCGACTAATCGAAGAAGCTCCTCTGCCCTAGATTTATCCTTGTTCCCAGCTAGCTCCTGAATAAGCGATACGTTCTCAATTACTGTTAGATCCTGGAGCAGATTGAAGAATTGGAAGACATATCCGATGTTATCTCTCCTGAACGATGTCATCTGCTCGTTCGCCTTGGCCTCGGGCCTAGAGTGAGTGAAGTACTCCATCGGGGCCAGAAAGATGCTGAGTATCCAATCCATGAGCCTTATGATCAGTGACTCAAGTGAGGCCCGGTTCTTCATATCGGCCCCAATTCTGATCCTCTTCTTTTCCTCTGGGGCCGCCGGAACATACTTGCGGTCGAAAATGTAGGTCCCGGACGTGGGTGAGTCCAATGCGGATAAGCAATTCAGAAGTGTTGTCTTTCCTGAGCCTGATGGCCCCAATAGTAGTACCCTCTCTCCCTCGCTAATCTCGACATTAATCCCATCTAGGGCCTTCACAGTTCCAGCGGGAGTTTCGTAGTATCTCTTCAGATTGGTCATTTTCAGAAGTGTCATGCTAACAAAGTTGCCACTAAGCCAATGGCTATCTATGTAACCTCTATGGCTAACTATATCGCTCAGTCCTTTCTAGTGGCCACTGCCGCACCTAGAAGGGCCATAGCACCAAGAAGGGCTCCGAATCCTGGAACTCCCGGAGCTATCGCATCGGACTCATCAGTGTAGGCATCTGCCCATGTATCCCAGATTGCGGCCGTAAGCCCGTGTGTGTCGTCAATGGATAATGTATCGCCAGCAGAGACCATACCATCCATGTCCACATCATCGAAGATGAATGTAATATCGCCTTCATTGGTGGTTGCGACACCTGATTCCAGAGATGCTGAGGCTATGACAGTACAGTCGCCCATACTATCCGATTCCACTCCCTCGCAGTCGATGAACCTGAGTTCGAAGTCGCTGATTGGAGCTGTGAATGTCATGTTGTCAGCAACAGTTCCAGACCTTGGGCCAGAATCATCATGTGCATCATCTCCGTGATCATCATCATTGTCATCATCATCTGCCATCATCTCATAGTAAAAAGACTCAAATTCATAGTAATCCAGGCTATCGCTAGTATCATTGTCATACATTTCAAACATGTATGAGATATCATCGACTTGATCTTCGGGAATACTATTCACTTCCACGTATTCATCTACTGTGATATGACCATCTCCATCTGCATCAAAGTAGTTGAAGTAATCATCCATACTCAAATCATTGCCACCACCAGGCATCATTCCTACTAGGTTGTCAATGAAGCACTCCAATTCGTTAGTATCGATGAGATCAACGGGATCGTCATAGTCACATAAGTCGATCATGTCTTCGACATCCTCAGTAGTTAGGAATGATTGGTCCGAGTCTAACGGAGCGTCAGAGTTCTCGTTGTTCCAATATGTGACGAACTCATCTTGAGACATGTAGCCGTCTCCATCTGAATCTGTCATGTACATTAAATCCTCTGGAGAAGGCGGTCCATCGTCGTCCCCTTCATCACCTTGGTCGTCGTCAGAGCCGTCATTGTCATACTCGTCAGAGCCATCTCCGCAGTCGTCCCAGCCATCGTTGACATAATCCATGGGAACCTCATCCCCATTATCGCAGACGAACATATCTAGATCGTTATCAGAGTCCCCCTGATCGTGACCGTCATGGTCATCATCATGGCTATCGTCATCATCGTGATCCTCTAGGAACCAGATAGGTATGGACGTTCTTGGCAGAGTCTCGTCAACCTCGATTACTACCGCATCGCCCCACATCACCGTGAATGAGGTAGAGGTGATATTGGTGCCATCATCCATATTCATCTCATAGGACATCAACTCATCTGACTCGTCAAGTACTATGTGCATCTCTGTACTCATTCCACCCTCAGTGAATGACATTGACATTGACTGAGAGCCGTCAGAAGAGTCGAAGCTGAAGCTAGTGTTCGTACCTTCTGGCATCTCAGAGTCATCGCCTTGGCCGTCATCTACAGTTACTGGAAGCCAGTCTAGACCTGCGTCCTCACAGTCCCCTGGAGTCAGGATATCGTCTACTAACTCCCAACTATTTTCATCGAAACATACCATCATGAAGTTGACATCGCAACCATCATCATCGTTATTCTCGCAGTAGTCAGTCGTAAAATTCTGACACTCAATACTGTCTGGCCCGGAATCACATTCTTGTGAATTGCAAGGGTTTTCCATGTTACCATAGTCGAATGGGCAAATGTCATTGATTCCGTCTCCATTAAAGTCAACAAAATCGTGACCATCGTCATTCCCCCCCATATCTAGGTCATCTTCGGAAGGACTGTTCTCGAGCATAATGTGGACCATGTCCATTATTGACCCCTCGGCGTCCCTAGTCTGGACACTGATTGTCTCGGCTTCCTCCATCATCATTCCACTGGAGGTAGAGTGTATATTCACGATCTGACCGACTTGAATGACCTGGTGGTCAATGGCAATCATAGAGGATACAGACAGAACCGTTCTCACCATAGCAGAGTCCGTAGCGAGATCGACCATCACGTGCTCCTCCATCAGGATATCTATCTGGCCACCCATGTCCTCATTGAACTGACTCATGGATGTGATAGTTGAGTACCCGGCCCTAGGCGTCTCGTTGAGCATCTCATCGATTGACATCTGGCCATCCATGGCTCCCATGAACTGCTCCATTGATGCCATGTAGAAGCAGTCCCCGAATGCCTCCAGAGTGGCATTCTCATCATAGTTTCCTGCATTCTCATCCATACACCCAAGCACATCATCAATTAGCTCCTCACTCAAGCATCCTGAGAGTGATGTTGCGATTAGAAGTAGGCTGGCGATTAGAGCATTAACTCTGTTCATGGAATATCGGAATTACCTCGACTTATGAAATATGGGGCGGCATAGTATGTAATAAAGTGAGGCATTATGGTGCAGGGGACAGGATTTGAACCTGCGAAGCACTACGCACTGGGACCTAAACCCAGCCCCTTTGACCACTCGGGTACCCCTGCTTGACCTCACGCGAGCATTCATCAGTCAAGAACTCAACGTATGGGCCGATAAGTATCGAATAGGGTCTTAACCAGTGTTTGAGGCGACGGGGCATGGCAAGGATTGGAGTAATAGGGCTGGGGAACTGGGGAACTGCCCTTGCCAAAGTATGGTGTGAAGATGGGCATAATGTCCTTGGATGGACCATTGAGCAGGAAGTCTACGAGACTATGATGACCGATTCCGTGAATAAGAAGTACCTAGATGGGCACGTAATTCCGGATCTACAAGTCACCATGGAGCTCTCTGATGTGATAGAGACTTGTGAGATACTGGTTCTTTCCCTCCCTAGTGGCGTTATTCTGGATATTGTGGATAGGATAGTAGCTAACTTGAGACCCTCACAGGTACTCCTGGACCTAGCCAAGGGACTGGCTCCAGAGGAAGAGGGGGGATCCGGACTTATATCGGACTCAATCGAGAAAAGACTTGCTGGTGCTGGGAAGTCAAATCCAGTGATTGTTATGACTGGCCCAACTATCGCACCCGAGGTTGCTAGAGGGGTCATTACTACTGCCCTAGTGGCCTGTCACGATGAGAGTGTGGCTGATAGAATATCAAACAAGCTTTCAACCGAGACACTCTTCTTGGTTCCAGCGGATGACCCTAATGGTGCAGAGTTGTGGGGGGCGTACAAGAACTGCGTCGCCCTAGCATGCGGCCTTGTGGATGGCCTGAAGGATTCCATAGGTGGTGACAATCTGAAGGCTGCACTAGTCCTCAGAGGATTCAGCGAGGGCATCTCACTCCTAGGGGCGATGGGGGCATCTCACTCCACTGCATTCGGACCTGCTGGACTTGGCGATCTATATGTCACAGCAACAAGCCCCAGGAGTAGAAATAGGACTCTGGGGGAGAAATTGGGATCTGGTAAAGGTCTTGACCAGGCATTAGAGGAGATGCACATGGTCGCAGAGGGCGTCAGGGCTACGAGAATGTTTCTGATGAGAGCACCCAAGTTGGGTATCGAAACACCGTTCATAAGGGCTCTTGGGGAGCTCTTAGATGGCGACATTGAAGCAGATGAGGCCGTAAAAAGAATGGTTGAATACTGATAGAATGAGAATAGGTTGATTTGTCCCATCCCCTACCAGTGCCGATTGCCTTGTCTACAGAGGGACTAACAGATTTCGAGAGTCGGCTTATCAGATGGATTTCATCGTCTGATTTTGTCGAAGTACCATGGTCGACCAAGAGGGCAGCTGAAGCGTTCAAGGTTGAGGAGGAGGAGGTTTACCAAGCTCTGGCCTCACTCACGGTAAAGGTACCGGAGAATATCCAGATTTTCTACGAGGATGGTGCAATCAGGATTGTTGCTGATTCCTAATATTATCGCAAACCACGATTAAAGACGTTTCACAACTACAACCCGTCGGAGAAATCATCCGTCGCATCAGCACTCCGAACGATTCCAAGGAAAACTTCGGACCATGAGGGTCTTCTAAGGTCGTCTTCCTCGTTGAAGAAAGACCTTGCATATATCGAAAAGAAGTCAATAATTAGAACCACCATGAAGATTATCAGAAGATACGCTACGACCTTGTCGTACTGTAGGAACCTCAGGTACAAGTCGATGTAATACCCAATTCCTCCTGCTCCTACGATGCCAATAATTGTTCCAGATCTGAAGTTATACTCAAACATGAATATTGCATGAGATATCAAATCATTTGCAGACTCTGGAATGACTACATTTAGCGCAGTCTCTATCTTTGTCAGACCCATGGCATCAGCAGCTTCCAAAGGGGTCTTCGTAAGTCCCTCTATTGCCTCATACTGTAGCTTGCCCAGATATCCAACCGTGTAAACTGTCATCGCTAAGGTTCCCGATAGGGGCCCCAGCCCAATTAGTATCACGAAGAATATAGCCCAAATCAGGCTAGGAAGGCTCCTAAATGCAGAGAGGATGAATCTGGAAGAGTATGAGAGCCACTTAGGACTGAGGTTCCTTGCCGCAGAAAGGGATAAGGGCAGAGATAGAGCCATTCCGAACACTGTTGAAACAAATGCTATCTTGATTGTCTCAATGACTCCTATCCAAGCTGTGGAACAGGTGAACTCGAAAGGAGCTCTTGCAGTACATACTGGATATACTTGTGGCTCCAAGACACTCCAATCGGGCGGCCATAGGGACTGATGGAAGAAATCGATAAGATTGGTGACTCCGCCTGTGAGTCTGCCCCAATCATTTACCATACCGTTCAGTACGAGGAAGGCTAGCATGAGCATGAATGAGAACGATGTCGCTAGAATTTTGCCATCGATTGCAGTCCTCATACGTTCACCTCCATAGCTTTGGTTCCTTTGATGAATGGATTTACCCTTCCATCATCAATGACTAGTAGTTTATCTGCCATCATCTTAGCCCTAGATATGTCATGCTCGACGACAATTAATGCAGCGTTGCTTTCCCTCACATAATTCGTAACAGCATCCAGCACAGATGCCAGTGTCTCTTCATCCAACTCACTTAGGAACTCGTCAGCGAGAATCAACTTGGGCCTCTGGGCTAGAGTACGTGCTGTGGCGACTCTTCTTTGTTGGCCGCCAGACAATCTCCTGATTGGTTCTGTAGACTTCTCACTGAGTCCCATGATCTCGATAGCTTCTTTGGATCTTACCTGCCTCTCCTTCCTTGACTTAACTCCAGCTCTTGCACCCAATTCCACGTTATGCCTGACACTAGCGTGCCTGACTAAACCTAATTTCTGAGGAATATACCCCAGATTCCCCCTAGGTGGACTCTCAGGTAATATGCACCCGCATACCTCCAGAACCCCTGAGATTGGACTTACGAGCCCTGCTATAGTTCTTAGCAAGGTAGATTTTCCTATCCCAGATGGTCCAGCGATAACCACAATCTCTCCCGGAAAAACTTCGAGATTGGGGATATTAACTAGTGATAATGAGGAGTCATAGCCTATCGATACATCCCTAAGTACCAACAATGGCTTGTTCAAACCTGACTCTGACTGCACATCTATCGCCCCAGTACAGATTTAGGCGCTCCTAAACCCATATATGGTATTGGTGGAGCTAAGATTTGGAGCGAATTCCTCATTCGCCACTAAGCAGCGATTCTTCTAGAGCTGAGAAAGCCCCTGGCACTAAGAGCAAATTATCTGAAAATTGCCCTAGGTGTCCTTGGGAAGTGACTCTGACAATGCCTAAACCATTTAGGATATTCTTCAAAATTTGATCGCCACAACCCTCCTTTGGAATTTCATGGAAGACCTTGTGGACGGAGATATCATAGCAACCAGTATACGTCCCCATTCCAGGACGAGTATAGTTTTCCAGATACATGTCATAATTCATGTCAATTAGAGCATTGAGAATTGATGTTCTACTTCTAGTATCCAATATTGAAGGATTGTACATGACTGAAGTAGTGGGTATCGACCCTATTTCTCCTAAGGAAGTATAGTTATTCGCCCCTAAGCACCAATCCCCATCCCCCTCCGATGAGTCCTTACACTCCTCATTGATGAAATTCTCACTAACGAAAGCGATTTTTCCGAAGTCTTCAGAGATGCACCTTATTGCCCCTGATTCGCCATAGTATGATGAGTTGACAGAGGGGATAGAAGAAATATTACTGAAGTGGGACCTTACTAGATCTTCCAAGCTTTTAGATTCGGAATCTTCAGATAGCACTAGATGACCATTTCCTACCATATATGAAAGTGGTGCAATTAAGCTACTATAGGGATCGACCCCTGTATGACATGAAACCATTCCAGCAGCCAGATGGAGAGGATCTGTTGACTCATCACCATCTACAGCATATGAGGCCAATTCACTGTCTGAAAGAGCCCATCCCGATAATATCGAAGATGTAGTTTCGTCATTGTTCTGTATGGCAGCTAATATCCCCAGACCGTGAATCTTCCAGCCAATTACCGATGTTGAGTGATCTACAAATGCTATGTGGGCATCACCAGATTGCAAAGAGCTTATCTTTTCAGACTCTGAACTTACTTGAAGAATTGAAACATTAACTCCCAACTCGTTACTGAGAAAGTCTGCCAGTAGCGAAGGGTCTTGATTTGTACCATTGGTAGAATCTGTGATTTGGAATGCTATCCTTAGTTCATCGAGGGAGATGGTGATATCCCCTCCTTCTGCATCATCTACATAGTAGGCAGAAATACCGGGAATACTGGACACAAAGGATGAGTATATGCCTAGATGGTCATCAGAGTTTGTCTCAATCACTCCCCTAGTGCCGAACGTGTTGAATAGCATATCAGAGGAATCTTGGTCGTCTCCGAGGGACTTTAACAGATTAGTGACATTATTGATACTGTCATTATCTAGATACTCCGGATTGTAGACGAAGACATCACTTGGAGCCTTTGCAAACGAGGGCAATGGAACATACCTGCTATTCTCGAGACACCAATCTTCCCTCTGGCTCGTTTCTTCCTCTGGACAATGATCGGTAATCGTATTGTCCTTGACAAATGCAATCTCTCCCTCTCCCTCGGAGAGGCACTTCAGTGCCCCTGAAAGACCATAGTAAGGAGTTCCTGGATCGGGGATTGAAGAGTCCTCGCTAAAGAATCCATGAATGGTATCCCTAAGAGACTCAATATCATTTGGGTCACCGATCACGTTAGCGTATCCTAGGCCAAGTAAGAAGCCCATTGGAAGCATCATACCGACTGATTCCAACCAACCTGTATGGCAAGATACTTTGCCCTCCATCAGAGAAAATGGGTTGGTTAGCGGGTCTGAATCCAAATGAGCGATTGCCATGTCACTATCCTCCAATACCCATGCGTGAGCATTGTAGTAAGGCCTCCCGTCAGACTTCTGATCAGCGGCTAGTGCCTCTATGCCATATTGGTTCCAACCAATCCATGCATTGCCGCTATCCATGTAGGCAATATCGACATTACCGAACCTCAGTGCCTCCAGCATAGCTACCTTCGAGTCTACTGTATATATCGAAACGTCAAAATTTGTATTCTTCGAGATGTAGTCTGCTAGAATCATTGGATTAGTTCCAGAATCTAGCATTTCCGGCGATACTTCGTATGCGATTACAAGAGTGGTCCGTTCGTCTGAACTATTGTCATCAGTACTTCCCATGCAACCCGAGAGAGTACTTGAAAACAGTAGCAGGCACGTAACCGATACGAGTATTTTTAGCCCATTAGTATTATCATGAGCGATATCACATGAAGACATAAATATTCCACGAGAGCGTAGTATATGGAGTCTCGTCATATCAATTCTGTTTATCGAACTAGTATTTGTCAGAATGATTATCTGGCTTTGACTTTGGAGTTGACGGGGGGCACTCGAATGTGGATTCGAATTGATGATTGGGTGTGTTTGACGCTGTTCGCGCCCCCCGCCAACAAAAAGTTGTGTCATCTACTTATCGTAGAGCCTTGGTTAATTGTTCCAGCTCAGTTGTTCACTGAAGTGTTCCAATGTCGTCTGCTGTGATCCCGAAGTGATCCCATGCAGGCTGTAGCCATGCCCTGATGTCAGCCTCGTAGTCTGCGGAGGAATCTCCATCATTGGATAGGTCAAACATTGCTACGATCATATCGGAGTAGTAGTTTGCGTACCATCCGAAAGCCTCGCACTCCTCTTGCGACATTCCCTCATGCTGAGCGTGTGTCACAGAGTTGTAGCAGCCGGTGAACTCCTCTCCGTCTGGATCGTTAGCAGATGTGTAGTTCTCCAAGTACATGTAAGCCTCGCAAGATGCCTGTGAGCTATCTGATGAGACTGTATGGGAGACCATGTTGTAGCAGATCGACGTGTACTCGGCAACGTATGCCTCAATGACCCTGAAGAAGGCATGGCCCTCTGCTTGGTGCTTGTCATAGTCTGCGGTTTCTCCAGCGGCTAGGTCGTCTGTCATCTTCGATGCGTACCTTACGGAAGCCTGGGAGTAGACAATTACGATATTCTTGAGAATCTCGTCCCGTGCATCGACTAGACCCTGCATGTCCTCGTTCTGCATGGCGGTTAGTCCATCATTCATTGCTGCTAGTGTCGCGACGTTAGTGGTCGCTGTGCCATCAGCATTAGCGGTTCCGAAGTTGCCTGCCCTCTTATCGGCGGTTGCATACGGCCCGCATCCATCGTAGTCTGCGTCTGCGTCATCTGGTCCGTGATAGAATGCCCATCCCTCGTCCCATGCGTGCTGAGCGTCGTCTGGACCCCAGTTACCAGCCTCTGCCTTGCCTATGGCGGCATTGAGCTCATGAATCGCGTAGGCGGTCATGACACCGTTCTGGATCCCCTTCTCTGTGGCTTGGTCCCTGACTGTGTCAGACTCGCCTGCGAATGGTCCGGTCCCCTCAACGGCAGCGGAAACGAAGTCGTTCCATGAGCCATCGGCACCGTAGTAACCGTCGTATGCGTGGTTCTTGCCAGAAGCATCCGCGAAGCCCATTAGGGTCCTGTAG
>DALI01000054.1 GCA_002496725.1 Euryarchaeota archaeon UBA181
ATCAAGCACCTTCTCACAAGCAAACTGTGCGACATTTCCGGACCCTGAGATAGAAACCGTGGCACCCTCGAACGATTTGCCAGTAGTTGCTAGCATTTCACGTGCGAAGTATACGAGACCATATCCAGTGGCCTCAGGCCTGATTAGAGATCCACCGTATGACCGGCCCTTGCCAGTCAATACCCCTGTAAACTCATTGGCAAGCTTCCTATACATGCCAAATAGATATCCTATCTCACGCCCTCCAACACCGATATCACCTGCAGGAACATCGAGATTCGCACCGATATGTCTCCAAAGCTCCATCATGAAAGACTGGCAGAATCTCATTACTTCCGCATCGGATCTGCCTTTGGGATTGAAGTCAGATCCTCCTTTCCCCCCTCCCATTGGAAGACCCGTTAGACTATTTTTGAAAACTTGCTCAAATGCCAGGAATTTCAGAATAGATTGGTTTACACTCGGATGAAATCTCAGGCCTCCTTTGTAAGGGCCGATCGAACTACTCATCTGAATCCTAAATCCTCTGTTTACCTGGAGCTTGCCTTCATCATCGTACCATGGAACTCTGAACTGAATAATCCTCTCAGCCTCTACCATTGCTTCAATTACAGGCATATACTCAGGGTACTCCTTGATCACTGGCGAGAGGCTGTCTAATACTTCCTCTACAGCCTGATGAAACTCTAGCTGGTTCGGGTCTCTTGCAATTACGCTCTCATATACTGATTTAATTTTGCTGTCCATAGCACTCACCGGTTGTTGAACGATTCCTAACTTAGGTACCGGGCGCTTACGCTACCCGCCTTGCCCTTTTGAATTATATCCCTCCGAGATGTAAAAAATGACATCAAATTAAGTGAATAACAGGTCTTCGGAAACCTTTCTCACTTTGTCTTCAAAACCAGGAAGGGTCATCACATAGAATACGGCTTGGCTAACCTGCCTGTTTCGAAGGGCCTCCGCGATTGGCGTGTGTTCCCTTAGCCACCTGGTCCTGCCATCATCTCCAATTATCCTGATATCAACCTGTGACATTCTCGGCTCCGCCAACAGGAGCTTGATATTTGGAACGTCTATAGCCACATAGCCGGCATCTAGTCCAGCGCGCCTAGCTATCTGATCTTCGAAATCTCTTCTCTTGTCGGAGTCTGAGGCTAGATCTGTGAGTAGATTGATATCTTGCTCGCTGAGTTCTTGTCTCCTCCTAGATAAACAAACTTTGAGCAGTTGTCTGTACTTGAGCCTGCGTATCATATCTCGAGCAAAATCTCCTGCCTCGTGGAGTACATGCCAGATTTCGGCATCGACCCTCCTCTGAAGATCCAAAGAGTCGGGGATTGACTCTTCACTACGTTCTACTGCTCTTGAAAGCATTACTTCAGTAACTCTAGTTACCCTGTGGAAATATACAGCGCTGTACATTAGGCCCCTAGCTACTAGCATTCCCTCGAGTGCTGGTAAACCTCCTTCCTCGACAGAGATATCCCCCCCATGTCTTTCGAGGCACATAATCAGTCTTCTATGATCGATGACCCCATGCTTGACACCAGTGAAATGAGAATCCCTCAACAGGTAATCTATTTGGTCGCAATCAATAGGGCCGTGAACCAAATGTGCCATTGTCTTATCATCTTCAACAAAATTCGAACTTCCCTCTGACCAAGAAAGAAGGTTTCTCTCAGAGCCTCTAGCATCAGGTCCCCTGATCAAGCTAGCAACCTCCTTGGGATCTATCCCATGCCTCTCAAGAATTTCGGGAACTGTTTTTCTATCCTGGAATGATGATGCCTCCCCCTCTCTCAAAACATCATAATCTCCAAGTATGATTCCTTCAGTTATTGACATATGATCCATTCCCCCTCTTTCATGCAATATATGCTCAAGAGTGTGCGAATACGGGCCATGCCCTACATCGTGAAGAAGCGCCGCTACACTCACAGCATCAGTCTCATCAGCGTTTAGACCGAGAGAATCTGACATCATCCCAGCAACATGAGAAACTCCTAATGAATGCTCAAAACGGGTGTGATGAGCCCCGGGAAAAACTAAGTGCGCCAGTCCTAACTGCTTGATGTGACTTAATTTATTCATCTCTGGTGTTTTGAGAAGCTCTTCTCTGACTCCGTCAATCCTGAAATGTCCATGGATTGCATCATTGATTGTCTTCACAGTGGACCCCATGCTTCCGAGTATGTTTCCCCCCTTGAATGGAACTGCCAACAATAACTAAACAAATGTAAATACAAAAAAATGTATTTCAATTGAAATTCATATGAGATACAATTAATACCCCCCTTCTCTCTCGCAAGGTCAGTAGGGGATCACGATGACAGGCCACAGCCCAATGGTTTCGCTCAGAATACCTGAGGACCACATTCTAGAATTAGACAGACTAGTGGGCTTCGATGGCATGAGGAACAGATCTGATGTCATCAGATTCGCCGTTAGGAAGTATCTCTCAGATGAACACCAAGTGACTGGCGAAAGGGTACAGGTGGATCTAGGGCCCGATCTAAGTTCAAGAATGGAAGATTTCTGTAGATTACATGGAGAAAGACCCGATACAGTACTCCGGCAAGCCGCTAGGGAGCACATTAGGAGGGTTTCAATTGGAGATGCTGAGATTGGAGACTTGATATCTTCCAGAATGAATGAGTTGCGAGAAAGAAGTAATGACGATTCAAACGCTATATGAGGCGAGGGAAATGTGTGAGGATGGGATGCACAGAACCACCGCGGGGGGGCCGAAAGGCCCCCTCGCACCCAAATTCAAGGGCCTTGACGGGCTCAGAAGTAGGGCCAAGGAAGGATTGACTTCTAGATACTAGACTGGCAAAGTGGAAAACTCGACCCAATCTTCTTGGCCGTCCTATTCTCGGTTTGTCATATGGGGACCGCGGATGGAGACATATCCACTATTTTCTTCGCCCACGAATCAGTAAGGGAATCGCAAAAAGAGATGATTGCGGATGGGATTAGCGTCCTCTCGGAAGGCGGTTTCCTACTTGCCGCGGCGCCAACTGGTATTGGAAAAACAGCAGCAGCCTTGGCATCGGCTATACAAGCCTCGTTTGATAACAATCTATCTACTGAGAGAGCCAAAATAATCTTCATGACTGGGCGACAATCTCAACATCGTATTGTTGTGGATACCGTACGTCAAATTAACACAATGATTCCAGAAGGAATACCCAAAATCACGCTAGTTGACATTATTGGGAGAGAGGGGATGTGCGAACATGTTGATACTTCCACGGGAAAATGTACATGCGAGGGAAAAATAGTTGAAGAATCACGTAAAGCGCGACGTTCTGATTTGAGGAAGAAACTACTAGAAAGTCCCAGGCATGTTGATTGGAGCATAAAATATGGGAGGACACGTAAAATATGTTCTTGGGCTACTGCTAGATCTACGGCCGGGCATGCTGATATTTTGGTATGCGACTACAATCATGTGTTTGTAGAGAAAATTCAGCAAAGCTCACTACCGGTAATGGGTATTGATCTGAAAAACACAATCCTGATAATCGATGAGGCGCATAATCTTCCGGATAGAATTAGAAGTGGACTTGAGAGGAGGATTACAGCTAAAGTTTTCCAAAGGGCCCTTTTTGATGTACAGGAGTACAAAGAGAAATTAGAAGATTCTGAGAGGAAGCTGGATATCCCGCCCTCGGAACGTTTAATCGATGCCATTTCACTAGAAGGACACCTCAAATCCATCATCGACGCCAACAGTAGTATCACTAGGTGGTTCAGAGAAAAGGTAACTGAGAATGAGATTTCCAAGGGAGATGATATGAGACTAGAAGCTAATGAATTCCTAGATGTCATCTCAGAGAGCATAGGGGCAGACATAGAAGATGCTGGCGGCCATATCTCTAGAATTACAGAAATGATATCAAGTTTGATGTCAGTTATAATCGACGAGGAAGATTCTGAAGAAGGAGAGGATAATGATTGTACCAGATTAGCAGAGATGCTGGAGATCTGTCTCGATTACAAAGATAGTCCTGCACTCTCACTCGTTTTTGATGAAATCTTGGAAGAGCCCAGGCTAACTAGTCACTTGCTCGACCCTAGTGTGGTATCAGGGCCCATCTTTGGAAACTGTAGGGGGTCTATTCTGATGTCGGGGACGCTTTTCCCTCCGGAGATGTATTCAGAGATACTGGGAATATCCAGAGGAAGCTCGGTTTGCAAGATATACTCATCAGACTTCCCAATTGGGAACAGGCCCGTACTCATAGCCAGTGATGTGACTAGTAAGTATACAGAACGAGAAGGAAGTATTCCATTGATTGGCGAGCATGTCAGAGCTGTGATTGAGAATACAAGAGGGAATGTTGCTATCTTCGCCCCTAGCTATTCAATGCTTGAAAGGGTCCATTCGGATTTTGAAAAATTGGGATGGAGCAGTAAGAGAATTATCAAGGAAGAGCAGCGAATGAGTAAGACGCGCGTAGAAGGAATGATTTCCACCCTCTATGAGCAGAGGGAGATGGGGGGAGTGGTACTCTTTGGAGTCCTAAATGGGAAGCTTTCCGAAGGTGTTGACTATTCTGATAATATCTTGAATGCAGTAGTTTGTATTGGACTTCCTCTACCTCCTCCCAGTGCAAGGCAAGACGCTTTACTGGAGTATTTTACTAAGAAGTTTGATAGAAACAGGGCATGGAAATACGCTAGTCTTCAACCAGCTGTCAATAGTATCCTACAAGCCCTAGGAAGGCCGATCAGAAAAAAGGAGGATAGGGCTATTATTGTACTTCTTGAGAAGAGATTATTGGAGAGGAGAGTGGGGGATTGTATGCCGAGGATGATGAAGATGCAGACTTCAAAACCATCTAGAACAGCAGAGAGAGTAAAGACGTTCTTTGAGCTTTGAGAACAATGGGTTCATGCGGCACCGTCTCTTCCGCCCACCATGGAATGGTCAAGAGTTTCGATACTGCAACCAGACAGTAAGGGGCCGGGCATCTTGGATTTGTC
This sequence comes from Euryarchaeota archaeon UBA181, assembly GCA_002496725.1. GTDB lineage: Archaea > Thermoplasmatota > Poseidoniia > Poseidoniales > Thalassarchaeaceae > MGIIb-O5. The sequence goes on from DALI01000054.1 coordinate 4,996, forward strand.
CGCAATCACAGGGGGCCTGGACACAGATGCCTCACTGTCCCACCGGGAATTTATGTCTGATATCTCACACTTTACAGAAGATATGGAGAGACATAGTGGCTCTACTAAACCTGAACTACGGCCAACCATGGACTCCCGGGGAGGGTTTGACTCCATAATATCCTTCGAAGAGGGAGTTTCACTACTGGGTGCTGAAGCACTGGGTAGCGGGTTGGAGATTCCTCTTTCTAACTCGATTAAGGATGAGGTCACCCTGGAAAAGGCCGATTTGGGAACTGGGCAGGCGATACGTTTGGTCGCCCCTGAGGGATTTGGCGGTAAGATGAGTAGCTTCATGCTTCCTCATGGTGCAAAAATAGGAGAGGTGTACTGGAATCGAGATAAGTTGAAGATAGATTTAGAATTTTAATCTTCAATTAGTTTGCCCTTTGATCTGACTGGAACTTCTTCGATTTGATCTATTTCCTGTAAAACCGAGTTGAGGGCCATTTGTGCACTCTCCCTATGTGGCTCCCCAAGAACGTGGCTGGAATACCTTGCTTCTTCGAAAATTCTATCTAACGAGAGTAATGATTGTTCACTTATGGGAAGGGCACTTCGAATTGCCATCTCGAATTCCCTGACAGTCTCGAAATCTCTCCTTAGGAAACCTCGGCTCATCAGTATGTTACAAAGGCCCTCATAACAATTGAAGATTGCCTCCCTTACCTCGTCTCCTGCCGCTAGAAGTTCCGCTGTGTAGCTGAAAACTCCAGCTAGTTCGTCTATTGCCGCCTGTCTCTTCTTTCTGATGGATATTACCAACATAGAAGCCGCTCCTAAGAGTGCCATCAGAAGTATCAATATGATGGCTGGCCTGAGTAGTGACTTGGTAGCCTCGGCCTCATAATTGATTTCTACTTCACTGAACTGGGCGAATTCGGTTGCGTTTACTGGGTCTATTAAATCTGAGTCAGAGCTGAATTCAACTTTCAGATTGCCCCAAAATGCTCTGTCCCACAGAGAGTGATCGGCATGGAAAGATTCGAATTGATAGTTGAAGATGCCATTTTCATCTGTCAAACCTACTACAGTGAAATGTGTACTTGTTTCATTTGTCAAACTAGCAGTTATCGCAACACCCTCCACTGGTGGGTTTCTATTGTCATCCAATGCGGTGACATTTATTTTCCCGGAAATCTTATTCTGGCCGATTCCGACAAACAGTGAATCTGGGATGAGCTCGAAGTTGACGCTTACTAGAACCTGCAAATCAAAGTCAATGGAGCCTCCGTTAAGGAATCTCTCTGTATCCGGCTCGACCTCAATAGAGAAGCTGGACTCACCTGGAGGCATGTATGTCTTGGCATTTGAAGTAACCAAGAATTGGCCAGTGGCTTGATCCCATGTGATTACAGCATTTGGCTCTAGTGAGTCTTCCCACATCAGGGATAGCTCCATTTCCTCCATGGTATTACCGTCGCCTCCAATCTCCAATACCCTTCCTCTGACCCTGATTGGCCGCGTCTCATCGCCCCTAACCACCTCATCTGAAATAAGTAGAATCTCGATTTTGACATCAGCCCTTGAGAAAACGGTAGTGTTGGTCACATCTGATAGGTAGAGTTCTTCTCCATAATAGACTACAGAGACTTGATGCGCCCCTCTAGAAATAGAGTAACCTAGTTCATGAGAGAATGAAAAGGTGCCATCTAAACCTGTTTTGACAACAATTATCTCATCCCCATCCAGAAGGAATGAAACATTCCTATTCTCTAGGCCCGGACTGCCTGGGCTATCGGAATCATATAATCTCCCTGAGAAATTCCACATCCCTCCTCTCGTAGCAACACTATTCTCAACATTCAGATTTATGGTTGTATGATATGCAATAGTCAGATTTGTATTCACGGAGGACTGTCGATAGTATCCCTGATCAGGAGATATCACAGTAAGAGGATGAATTCCTACGTCTAGGAATTCAGAAACTACCCATGAGTGGTGCCAAGATCCATTCTCTTCAGTGGTGGTGGTTCCAATTAATATCCCATCTATGAATATCTGCAGAGAGTGGTTAGCGAGCCAGCCATCGGGCAGATTATCTCTAACACTTCCTCTGAGATTAAGTACATCCCCTACTGCCACTGGTTCTGGATCAATGATGGATACGACCGTTGGAGAGAAGACAGTGAATATCGTTGTAGAGTTTGACCCGATTATGAACTCCTCGCCTGAGAATACTATCGTAACCTCCCTAGGGCCAAGCGCCATGTCAGAAGGAACAGGGAAGAAGAGACTGAAAGAACCATTTTCATCAACATTCAGGGAAGTCAGTAGTAATCCGTTCATGTAGGCATCGAGATTCCTGTTTGACAGCGGCCTTCCAGCTCCATCGGTCAAAAGCCCCTCTATGAGAAGGAGTTCGTTACGGTCTATCTCTCCCTGGGGAGTGGTCAGTATAACCTGTGAGGTCTGTGTGACATTGAATGGCAATGTGAGTGTCGATGAGAGATAATATTCTGGATTCAGTGAGTCTCCCTGACCCATAGGATCTACCCAAGTGAAACCTCCTAGGAAATCGATACTGAACGTGTGCTGGCCATAATCCATATCGAGAGGTAGGTCATATGTTATTTCCCAGATTCCCGAGGTGGCATTTGAAAGATCGATATAGATTGGACCCACATCAATCTCATCGATTGCAAGATGTAGTACGCCCCCATTGGGTGATCCGTCATTCAGCAGTGGCATTCCATGCTCATCCAGAAGTGTCCCTGTGAATGTGACTTCATCGCCGGCGACCGATGTACCTGAAATTCCAGTTACCTCTATTACCGTGGGTGCCAAAATTACGATTCTAGTCCATGTCTGATCCCCTAACAAACCTGTTGTGCCATTGATTCCCTCGAAGACGGCTGTTACAGTCATCGGACCGGGTGCCCTATTTGGGTCAGTTGTGAGACTAGTATTTATCATGCCATCAATATCGGTGAATCCTACCCATTCTTCTAATCCATCTACTAGAACTTTGACCTCAGCATTTTCGACGACCTCCCCTGCATTGTCCATAATCGATATATTGAGGTCAAATGGATCACCTCTTATCGTTCTAGCATCAGGATCTAAATCGGATGGATTGAGGATTGAGATCATTGAGAAACCCCTACTGTCAAAGGTACCGTTACTGGAGCTTGAGCTGTAATAGTTGACCGTGGGAGTATAAGTTGCCGAAATATTGTGAGTCCCCCTTGGGAATGACATATCAAGGAATATTCTGGCCGACCAGCTTCCATTGGAATCTACAGAGCCACCGGTTACTGAGAATCCAGTAGCTATGCCATCAATGACGAATGTTAGGCTGGGAGAAAGTGGATTTCCTGATCGATCTACTATGCCACTCCCGTTGCTTGAGGTCAGATTCCCCGAGACATCAATGAACTCTCCAGCAGCCGGATTTGCAGTAATGGGATTGAATGATATAGATGTGGGTGACCTTACTATTATGGTATTGATAAATGTGAAAGATGAGTGCAAAGACTCAGTACCGTTTGAACCGTTAAACATCAGCATTACTGAAATTGTCCCCAATGGATGAGAGTGGGGGACGTCGAATGAGAAATTTACGAAACCTTGGGAATTTGAAGAGATTTCTGAAGTAATCCAGGTTTCATGGAATTTAGCAGAGACATTGACGCCGGAAATCTCCCTATCATTATTGGACGATTCGACGATTTTCGCACCGAATGAGATTGAGGAGCCCCTGTCTACTATTGTATTGATCAGGGGGGTTCTGTCATTGAATTGGACGACGCCCCTAACTAGGACTGAGTCCGAACCTGTCCCAGTGAGATAAAATGGGCTACTGCCATTTTCCACACTTATGACTACTGTCTTGAGTCCATTAGTAACGCCGTCCCCCAATGGATCGGTTGGTACGGAAATACTGAATGTCCCATTGGTCGATGTAACGAAATTTGTTATGAGCTTCTCGCTTGGATCGTTTAGGAAGAAGACCTCCAGGGACACTGGTCCTGCGACTGTTCTATTTACGTCGAATGAGTCCATGACCTGTCCATCTATCTGGAATGACTGGCCTGCTGTTACCTCTGGGAGAGGGGAGTTGTCAATCCTGACACTGCTCTGAACCTGAACAGTTAGATTCACGAAGCTCTCGTTCGAGAGCCACCTTCCAGCGTCTGCAGTTTGCAGTGAATCCGTGAGATCGTCTGGTGCCAGTATTAGGACATCATAATACCCAGGCGGGGAGTCACTGGGGATTAGAGATTGGAATTCAACAACTCCATCATTTCCTGATACAGAGGTATTGAGGAGTTGCTGAAGAGCTCCGCCCCAGTCAAAATAAATCTCTACAGTGGCATTTGAGAGTCGTTCGTTACTCTCAATGTCCCTTACAGTAGCTGTGGCTGTTAGATTCTCACCTGCCACAACAATAGCATCAGTAGGGATAGCTTCGACATAGAACATGGTTTGAATTCCTATATCCAGAGGATTCTCGATAGCGGGGTCGATGAAGTAAGGAATCCCATCCGGGGCATTCTTTGCAAAGTCAATCAATAAAACAGCCTGATAGACGCCTGATCCTATTCCACCTGGCATTGAGAAAGAGAGATTATATTCCCCAGTGGATGTATTTAGCCAGTCAGAGGCAAGAGTGAATCTATCGGGGGGAAGTGGATTTCCATCTGGCCCCGGAGGTAGTGTAGAGGGGACGTCCAGGAATAGTGATACTGAAGTGTTGTTACCAATGACTGTGACATTCAAATCTGAATCGATTATTGAACCCGATATCCACGAATTATTTCCCATTGGGACCCATTCGTCACCTAGGGTGAAAGATGGAGATGCCCTGCCCTGCACCCTAACACTGTCTGTTGTCTGATTGGGACTAATCCATGTAGAGCCATTGTAACTCAGAACCCAGGGGTAATCTCCCGCTTGAATCAAGGGCGATGGTTCCCATGATGTTACTATCTTGGGAACATCCGTGGCTGAACCATTCCACACTTCGGAGCTATTAACGGAAAGTGTGAACAGGCCGGGGAAAGAAGTTATTTCTGAACCTGTGTGATCGGATAATCTGACTAATACGTCTGTCGCTACTCCTTTGGGTGAGGGAGAAAGGGTGTAATTGAATTGGACATAGCTCTTTATTCCGTGCGCATCAATTACTGTAGTCTCATCTTTGGCAAACAATTGATCTGCGAGATATTGGTATCTGACCTCGACCAATCCTGCGGGAAGTGGAACATCAACGTCTAAGAATGACCAATTGAGAGAGAACTGGCCTGGTGACGATAGCCAATCACTGTCATTCAGGTACCAAGTGGCTAATGTTTTGAACTCAGCGTTTGTACCGGATCTACGCATCTGAAGTGTAAGAGTCCCGTTTAGAGCTTCAGGGACTTCTGATTTACTAAGGGCGGTTCCGTTGAGATATATTAGCCTATTAATCTCTAGTAGTGTATTGTTTAGCCCCTCGCCCTCCAAGGAAATTGTGAGATTGGGCGCTTGTGTTAGATTCAGATTGAAAGATTCTGAGGATGGTCTGATATGATAGACGGGGCTAGTGGCATTGTTAAGATCGTCTTGATGCCATCCCGTATAATCGAGAGTTGCAGAGATAAGCCCTTCTTGCTCGCTTTCATTGATAGGGACGGAGAACTCGAAATAGCCCCCGGGGCCTATTGGGGATATCAGACTAACAGGTCCATCTTGAGTGGTGGTGTAGTTCAACAGAACCTGCATACTATCGATTAAGGAAATATCGTTATAGGGAGTATTTTCTAAAGAAATAGAACCTGTAACAGTGTTATTGACGCCAATTCCCAACTTTGGCTCGGAGGCTGGTTGCGGCTCGCTAATTGACATGGATACATCGTCTGTAACATTCAAATCCCAGTTCGAATATATTCCTTGAATCCCTACATAACCAAGTGATTTAGTCATGATTACTAATGACCCTGTTCCTGGGTCAATGGCATCATCCGGAAGTCCAGTAATATTGAATGAACCATTGGAGTCGGTCACGGCCGAACCTATGAAGTGCTCAGAAAGTGCCGCTGATCCAGGGACTAATTCGGTCATATTAGACTTAACGAGATACATTTCTAATCCCACTCCCTCAACTGAGGTCTGGTTGTCGGTAAATCTAAGCGTGCCATTCATCCATATTGACTGGCCGGCTAGGTCCCTGTCTACCCACAGTGGCCCCCAAGACTCGTTGAATACCTCAACTGTGGACATTTGGGGGCATGCTTCAAATGGGACCCAACCCAAGTCTGCATTTCCAAGGTTCTGGTTTGTCTGCAGATGAACCTCTACCCACGAGGAGAAGTCCTTGCCATAGACCTCAAATGCATCTCCGTTCCAGTAACCGCCTGAGAAGCCTGTCACTTTTCTAGTAGGAATCTCAAGTGTCCTTAGCATCACGGCAAAGAGAGAAGAGAATTGATCGCAACTGCCCTCCAGAGAATTATTGAGCATCCAATAAGCTAAATCTGATTCTTCTTCTAAGCCAGATGGTACAACCGTGCCATTGTTATTTCTGAGGAATGATATGGTATCATTACCATCAGAGATAAAACTCGCTATCGCAGAAACCTTATCCCATGCGGAAATGGCCCCCGAATCATTGACTATTGTTTGGGTTACACCTGAAACATACTCGAGCATTCCCCCCCTCGCAATGAACACGGGTGGTAAATCAGTAGCGTAATCCGTACCGGTAAATTCTGTTGAGTTGTCTCTGATTGATTGGGTGAAATTGACTTGAGGGGTAGTGAAGAAAGAGGTATCAACTGATGAGCCATCGACCAGAACGTCTCTGGTGAAATTTGAGAAATTCAGGCCAGCAGTAGGATCAATCCAACCAGTATAATTGACAGTATTGTGGGGGAGTATGAGTTCTTCGCCCGGACCTGCGACACCTGGTCCCCGATAGTTAATCTCCCAACCTATTAGAGTCGAATTATCCCAAAACTGTTGGTTTGCCACGCCTTGTGTTGTTGAGAATCCGGGTGACATCTCGGTATTTCCAACCAAGGATGTGTTCACGCCCCATGATACACCCGTATATTGATCATATGTGTGCCATCTCCAGTAAATTTGGATCTCTGGGTCGAGGATAGAGGACTGATTGGTAGCGACTAGGTAGAGGGAATTAGAAGAAATATCGTCAGAGGGGTCCCAAGGATTACTTGTTGCATCTGCGCAGCCGCCATCCCAATAGTCAGAGGGGCATTCCTGTCCGTCGGGAACCCCACCCCCATCAGTATCAGGGTCCCTCCAGTCAGTTCCTGTGGAGTTCTCTATGGTATCAGGAATTCCATCTCCATCAGTATCTACTGGATTTCTATCGTCATTGGGGTTATTTTGAGGATTTGTACCATCAAGATACTCCTGGAAGTCTGTCACTCCGCCATTGTCCGTATCGGATTCATTCCAGAGAGTGAAGTATGTGTCATTAGTAAAATTACCACCCATTCCCGGGAATGATACTATGCATCCAGTGGTATTCTCGAAATAATTATTCAACCCATCACCGTCTGTGTCAAGTAGATTTTGACAGGGATCCAGGGGATCTGTCCCGTTTAGTATCTCATCCAAGTCATCTACTCCATCTGAGTCAGTATCCACCATATTGGGATCGGTTGGGAAGCCCCATGTTGCGAGATACTCTTCCCAGTCTGCCAGACCGTCTCCATCTGAATCTGAGTAATCATCATCGCAGATAGGGTCGTTGACGGCACCTATTGTAGCATTCCAGCACCAAGAGAAGTTGGTGAATAGGACAGTGGATGTGTTAGCCGGTAAATCAGTATCGACATTTCTCAGCACATCAATATCAACACTCTCGTATCTGAATTCAACAAGAGTACCATTCGATTGAACGTAGTATGCCATGGGGGCATCTGTCTGCCGCCAATCCAGAGGCGATTGATCTAGTTGAGTAGTCGAGTTCAAAGTGAGCGCAGACGTGACCGCATCCCAGGCTAATATCTGTAGAGTAAGGCTCTGTTCGGAAAGGCAAGGGTCAGAATTGTGGAAAGGGAGTATTTCATCCCCATCTGAAACACCACCCCCATCTGTATCGAATACATTCCAAAGGGTGCAAGACATATTTTCCTCCCAATTCTGAATTCCATCCCCATCGAAGTCACCAGCATCTTCAATTCTGGTTGGATCGGTCTCATTCATATCAACGATTCCATTGCCATTGAGGTCTTCTTGGCCATCATCAAATTGGTCCCCATCGGTATTGTTATTTCTTGGATCGCTGGCTTGAGGAGGGTTACCATACTGCCCATTGACTTCAACGCCATCTTCGATACCATCGGAGTCTGTGTCTACTGATGTAGGATCAGTAAGGAGGATTAATGCCTCATATGAATCATTTAGGCCATCTCCGTCAGTATCATTCGACTGGGGGTCTGTAGAGGTTATTCCATCCACTTCTGCAGTGAGAAATTGACAACCTCCTGGGCCAAGTAGTAGAACTGGGTTACAGGGGCTTTCAGTAGCCGTCATTGCCAGAGGTCCTGGTCTGAAATATTGCGTCGGAGGAGTCGTAGATCCATTTCTAGTCCCCCAAGCTGGATTCACGTATTCCTTCAAATTGATTAGTCCATCACCATCTGGATCTCCGAAGGTTCCATCCATGTTGCTGTTAGAAGTTGGATCTAGTCCGTTTGCGGCTTCCCATCCATCGGGCATCCCATCGCCATCGGTATCCCACCCATCTGGGTCTTCATCGGATACGCCATCGCCATCATCGTCGTCACTGGAACAATCCGTGTCGCCATCGCCATCGCCATCAAAGCTGTCTACCATTCCATCCTTGTCATCGTCGAAGGAGTTGAAGCAAATGTT
>DALI01000007.1 GCA_002496725.1 Euryarchaeota archaeon UBA181
CGGGGCCGATTGGTTCTCGCTGAGTGCATCCCATCCCTTCGCAATTATCTCTCGCCCTGTACACTTTACTCCTGATTAGGCTCTGCCTTTGCCTCTCCGAACAAGGTCACAGAAATTATCGAGACAAGTATCAATATCATCCCCACTGACTGTTGCAGTGATGGATTCTCATTCATGAATAATATCCCCCACACAATTGTCAATACTGGTTGTAATAGCACCGCGAATGATGTGTGAGCAGCTGGTAATCTGGGCAGAGCATAGGTTATTGATATCCATCCAATGACTTGACAAGAAATGGAGAGAAGGAGGAGCCATGCATGAGCTGGCCAAGAGACTCCAAAATCGATTGGCTCTATTCCTATTCCCCCAAGAGGGATTGTACCTATGAAAAATAAGCCAAATACAGCACCAGTGGTCGCATCGAGCTGCAAGTTGGATGAGGGGGCCATCTCCCTATTAGAAAATCTATACACGATCAAGAAGGCTGAATAGAATATAGCTGCGAATATCCCCCCAATGACTCCTTTGATTGGATCTTCCCCATATGGCTCATTGTCCCATATCCCTGATATCAGAACAAGTCCCAGCATAACAAGAGGTAGTGCCAGTAGGATAGATTTGTTAGGCCTCTCGCCTAGAAGCTTCCAACTAACCAGTGTAACAATTATGACTTGTGAGTTTCCAATTAAGGTAGCTATTCCTGCCCCAATGAAGTCTATGGCACTATGATATCCTACGAAGTCAAGGGCGAGGAGAATCCCTGCGAGGAATGCGATCGATCTGGTACGTCCCGTCCTCGAATCCTGTCCCCGGGTAGCATAAGCCAGTACTAACAGAAACGGAATTGCATACAGCATTCTGAAAAAGGCACCAGTTACTGGATTTGTTTCAGAAAACTGGTATAGAATAGGGGCGAAAGACAGTATGGTAGCTCCCAATAGAGCTGTTGCCATTACTCGACGATGATGACGGGGTGACTCGCTCACGCTGTGCCGGCTTCGTACATCTCTAGAAGGCTACCGTCTTGAAACATCTCTACGACAATATCACTACCACCAATCAGTTCCCCGTGAACAAAAACCTGAGGGATGGTAGGAAAATCGGACCATTCCTTGAGTGCGGTTCTAGCCCTGGGGTCTGATAATATGTTGACACATGCAAACTGCTCCAGACCGACTTCTCTTGCAAACGCACTTACAATCTGAGCTCCTCGATTGGAGAAGCCGCACTGGGGTTGTTCTGGTGTGCCCTTCATGAAAATGACCAATGCATTACTTTCCACTATCCCTTGCAATTCATCAGCTGTCCAATTAAATTCACTCATCATCTCACTCCTTATTCTGTCGCCTGACGTGAATACCAAAAAACTCTTGCTTCCCCGAATGAGGATCAAATGATGTATTACCCATAGATGATGCTTGTTCGGAAGTCATGCACTTCAAATCAAGAGCATGTACTGAGTTATTCTCTATGTGCTTCTTGAAATGTTTCAAAACCGGCATTTGCCTCTGTAAGGGCCTTACTCCTTCAAAATCGTCTGATATGATCCTGACATGGAAGTGATCCCCTGATCCATGTAGATCTGTGGCCTCCACAGAAGCATTTGGGAATACTTTCAGAACTTCGGAAGCGACCCATTCCTCGGATACCATGCAACTGGATAGGGGGGTGTGATTTCAATGCGTTGATTGTCCGCTCTCCAATGCTTTTTGTATCTCGTTGAGATTATGGGAAATTGGGGCATTGTCATTTATGAGACCGCTTCCAACAACTGCTATGTCAATTCCCCAATCCGCAATCATCGCCGCGTTGTGGTGCTTTATTCCGCCATCGATCATAAGAATCGGAGTTTTACCACCCGATTTCTCTTGTTCATCTATGGCCTTCCTGAATTCTCTGACCTTGTTCTCTACTTGCGGCATGAACGACTGTCCGCCCTTCCCCGGTACTACAGACATCACCAATACAAGATCTAGTTCGGGTAGCAATGGCATCACATCCGATACAGGGGTATCTGGATTGAGGACGCATCCAACCTGAACACCAGTGGAATGGATTCTCCTGATAAGTTCTGGAAAATCTTGCACTGCCTCAATATGAGCGATTACCATGTCTACTCCTGCATCAACATACTGAATCCATGTTTCTTCTGCATTTGAAATCATTAAGTGGCAGTCGATGAAAACGTCTTCACCTAGTCTATCTCTCACGGAACGGATAATTGCTGGGCCAAACGTAATTGTCTTGTTAATAACCCAATTACCGTCCATCACATCCATATGTATCCAGTTGAGTCCTGCCTCTATGGCTTCATCTAGCGTTTCGCCCAGTTTACAGAAGTCGGCAGTGAGGATGCTTGGTGTGACTTCCATGTACACTCTAGACGAGGGGAGGAGGATTAGGTTCTCAATCCCTTTGATAGGGGGAATTGAGACACAGGTTGATACGATGACCCCCATTCAAGCGACTTAGGTGTACACATGGGACAGGTAATAGATACTAGCGATTCGGATTTTGACGTTGTCACAAAGAGTGGAAACTGGGTACTGGTAGATTTCTGGGCACCTTGGTGCGGTCCTTGCAAAATGATTGCTCCTGTGCTTAATCAGATAGCCGACGAGAGAGAGATTACCATTGCCAAGGTGAATACTGATGTAAATCCACTAAGCCCTGGAAGGTTTGGAGTCAGGGGGATTCCTGCATTGATACTCTTCAAGGACGGAGAGGTTGTTGACAGGATGACTGGTGCCATGCCCAAGGCCGGAATGGACTCCTGGTTAAACAGGCATATGTCCTAAGACCCTGAAGCTTCTCTAAGCCTCTCTGATCTATCCTCAAGGGGACTACCTACATCCCGGAGTAGCCTTGTTCTGATTGCCTCATGTAACCACATGCCATCCTGAAGCTCGATCATCAGTCCCCTCTCAATCAACTCTGGGGGAGGGGGGCCATTGTGCATGGCCGCTTTAGCAAGAGTCTCCCAAGGCACGGGCCTGTCTGCCACAGAAAGAATCGAGAGTATCTCCCTACTGTCCTCTGGAAGGACATCGAGAATCTCCTGGTCGAGAAAACGCATCCAGTCATCGTGAATGGTATTTCCATAGAGTTCCAATAACTCCACAGCCAAAGGGTGCCCTCCAGTAATACTGTGGATCTTGTTTACCTCAGTATCACTTGGTAAATCTAGTGAGGATATCCATGCGTCTACCTCGTCGATTGAAAGTCCTGAGAGTCCTAATTCTCGTACTCTCCCCCTAGTATGAACATCCCTGGTGTCGTAGAATGCAAGCTTGGTTCTTGAAATTAGAATTAGTCTCAATGATGTGGCTTCTGCTATCTGTAAGAGTGCACCAAAAAGATGGTCTCCCTCTGATCCTATGTTATGCACATCGTCCAATACTACCAATAGTTCTGAATTATTCTTAGACATAGATCCTGAATCATCTAGGAGATGTGCTGTTAGTCTTCTTCTGTAGGAATCTATATCGATTCTTACTCCGGGCCTCAGAGGGAGGGTTTCCAATACCGAGAAGGGGTCTTGTAAGTCATCATCTAGTCCTATTCCTATTCTATGAAGTAGGCTTGTCGCTATTCCCAAGGGAGTGTCCCATGGCTGACAAGGATAATACATGATCTCAGTGTTTGGATGTGCTGATAGAATTCCATTTAACCAGTATGAGGTCAGGGTTGTTTTACCACAACCAGCGATTCCAGAGATAACGAACATTGGAACTTCCGATGAAAACCATGCGTCTAATTTTTCCATCTCCATTGATCTACCATGTACTGCCCTAGTGGCAGGAGGTAGATTGTGGTAAGTAGAGTGAGCTCCTGAAAGTAGGTTCGTTGGAACTTTTGACCTATCTCGAGATGAGACTATCGCTCCAAATCGGATATCTCCGAAGTTCAAGACCCCTTCGTGTTGGGCATGCATTAGTACTTGCAAGAGAGAAAGGCTTGTCTCGAGTTTCTCTGCTACCTCATCGGCCCTTACTTCCAAAAGCTTCCCGTCCCTTCCCCTCAGAAGAACGGTAGTTGTCCTTAGATTGGAAATTCTCTCTCTTGCTTCAGATCTTCCATCCTCTGTCAATTGCCACGTCTTCTGGCGCCGATCTTCTCCCCTGACGCTCCGGGTATGCTCAGAAACTAGGCTATTGGACATCAGCTCCCTCATTGCCCGAGAGACATTGGGCGGGTGCAAGGCACAGACCTCGGAGATTCCAGGGCGAGTTAGTTCGTTAGTTACGATATAGTGGTCTGCTTGGTGGTCTTGCTCCCATAGGTGGAGGATGATCCTATCAATAACGGGGATACTGACACGTGGGATACCCTCCGACATGATATGCTCCGAGGGCTCCATCCGCATCAAGAGTTCGGGAGCGTTTCATTGTGTACATTGAGGGTAAGGCTGTTGCATGGGAGGGAGGAACAGATCTGCGCAGTTCCTCTCTACGGTGTGGAGTGTGAGTACACTCTCTTCTCCCATGGAGAGCGATACTGGCATGGTTGAGACTGGACTAGGGACATAATCCTCACCAGTCTGACTAATGATCATCTGTATCCCATCTCCTTCGGGTATCACAACATCCATTCCAAAGAATTCCATTTTCGCCATTACCGTCGATCCCGGGGCTAGAGCGTTCCCCTGGTTCCCGCCCTCATGGAATCTTAGATCCATTACTGCATGACCGAGGTGCATTTCGGAACTTGATTGGATCATCTCGATAAAGAGGTGCCCGCTAGTGGAGAGAGGTGAAATCGTGGCTTCGATATGAATTGTTGGACTTCCGACGATCCTAGTGAGTGATTCGAATGCAGGACATTCTACTCTCATACTTGATGTAGAGGTTATCGTATCGCTACCTGATATTATAGAACACTCATTCATTCCAAGGGAAATCAGATTGACTTCTGGAGGAGGGTATGATTGTTCTACCCTCCAGCCCCCCATATTATCTTGAATCTCAGCAATTAGTCTTGGCTGTGGGCCCTTATCCATCAAGTAGAAATCGAACCATTCCAACATATCATCGGCCCAATCCCATCTCAGAGTGTATGGGTAAGCCTCTTCTCCCCTGCCTGAGGAAAGTGAGGAGTGGCCACTTTCTCTATCTGGATAATCATGAGCCCATTGGCCGTACAGTCCTTTGACGTCAAAACCCGCATCAACAGACATTTGGTGTGCTGGGAATGCCATATGTGGGTCGACGTTCCAATCTTGTAAGCCGTGAATAATGTATATTGAACCATTGTAGATTTCTAATGCGTCCGTCAGAAAATGCCTCTCCTCCCAATAATCGGAGCCGGTCCAAGCTAAGTTGTCACCTGTCATGTATGCGGCGGGACCGGCGTAGTAGCCCTCAATATAGCCCTCACACGCGTTCTCTATATCTCCGGTGTCTCCATCCAATCCGAATGACCCATACACTCCATTGTGCATGATGGCTCCTCTTGCTTCCATGCTGCCATTTCTCCACATCAAGTCATGTACCCCAATTAATCCGGACATTGGGACTATTGTGGCCAGATACTCCGATCCAGAGGCAGCCGCATTCCATGGTGTGCTTCCATCGTAGGATTTTCCTATGGCGCCGATTTTACCATTTGACCATGGTTGAGTTCCTAGCCAGTCTACTGCGGCCTTGATACCAGCTTGCTCATCATGCCCCATGAGATCCATACAATGATTGGACTGACCGGTACCAAAAACAGATACTTGGGCTACCCCATAACCATGTGGCACATAGTTCTCAATTAGAAATCGTCCTAGGCGATCTGCAGGGGTGAGCGCATCAACGTCTCCATCATCGTAATATGGTCCTATTTCGGTAATGACCGGGACTCGGCATTCCTCGGGAACAGGGTCTGTAGTCAGATCACAACCATCCACTACAGGTAGCCAAAGTCCCAGATGGACCTCTGCTCCCCCGGTAATTCCTGCGCCTCCATCGGAGACGGATATAGATGGTACGGGGACGAAGATAGATTGCACATCACCAATCTGATGTGAGCCGTTCAGGGAAACCCTGCTGAATACATCGTCATCCATGTAAATTAATTCTGATCTCTCCTCCACAGCAGGTAGCCAGTGGGGGCTCTCCTTTGCATTCGCCTCGTCGACCTCTGATCCCAAGCATCCTGAAAGAGCGGGGGATAGCAGTAGCAGGACCAGTACGCCGGCCGCATTACGACGGATCATGATACAGGGGGAACTGCAAGAACACATGATGGATTCGGTTGAATTAGATGAGTTCAATAGGGTTGAATGCGAAGGACTTGTGTGGACGAGGTACGTTTGAAGCGCCTCCTAGCACTTCAGCGAATGGAGGCGACCGAAGCTGAAGTATACCGAAGGCTTGCGAGAATGCAGAGTGACCCGATTAACAAATCAATCCTAGAGGGGATCGCACTAGAGGAAGAGCGACATGAGTCGGTAATATCAAAGATAACGGAGCAGATGGTTTCTCCAAATAGATTTCAAGTCACAAAACAGATGCTGTTTGCGCGTATATTCGGTTTTACCTTCGCAATAATGATGATGGAGGCAACGGAAAATAATATCTCTGCTGAATATCGTGATCTTGGCCTGATAGAGATCGCCGATGAGGAGGAGGAGCATGAGGAGAATATGATATCCATGCTGGATGAAGAAAGGCTTCACTACTCTGGTAGCATAGTTCTTGGTATGTCGGATGCACTAATCGAGTTAACAGGTGCGCTCGCCGGCCTAACATTTGCACTTAGAGATATGAATCTGGTTGCATTGGCTGGATTGGTTACTGGCATTGCGGCGGCATTCAGCATGGGGGCTTCTGAGTACTTGTCTTCTCGTACCGAAAAGAGAGAGGTTTCTGCATTAAAGGCCGCGTTCTTTACGTGGATTTCTTATCTTGTCACGGTCATCCTTCTGGTTTCCCCATATCTCATTCTAGACTCTGATAGTGAAGGTTTTTGGGGCTTGGAAATTTATATTTTGGCCCTAATAGGAACCTTCACTATAGGCCTCATTATTGTGGCGATTTTCAATTTCTACACGTCTGTTGTTGAAAGGGTTTCGTTCAAATCTAGATTCATAGAAATGACTGGGATACTGGGGGCTGTGAGTCTTATCTCATATGGGATAGGACTTGTACTAAGATCGGTATTGGGAGTGGGTTCCTGATCTCATGGCTTAAGTTATGAGCGAAGTCCCTCTCGAGACGTCATGCAACTGTATGATGAGCTTCTAGAGAGGTTGAAAGATATAGATCTGATCAGCCAATTGGGAAGTCTTCTTGGATGGGATCAGGAAGTTTTGATGCCCCCCGAGGCCGCATCTTCAAGGGCTGAGCAATTGGCTTGGATTTCCAAGGAGAGGCATACAAGGAAAACTGATCCACGGATGGGTGAGATACTGGAAGAGTTGGAGGGAATGGATGGGCTTGATGACATCGCGGAAGCTAACGTTAGACTTGCTAGGGACGCTTATGACAAAGCCACTCGACTTCCAACGGACTTTGTCTCGGAAATAGCTAAGCATAATTCCAAGTCACTGATATCATGGACTGAAGCAAGGGAGAAGAACGATTTCTCGATATTCAGGGATGATCTAGCCAAATCTATAGATTACGCTAGAAGGAAGGCTGACTACCTAGGGTACGAAGATCTTCGGTATGACGCTCTTCTTGATATTTATGAGTCGGGGCTAACGGTTTCACGCCTAGACCCCCTTTTCAAGGGACTTAGGGAAGAAGTAGCTCCCTTGATCAAATCCGTTGCTGAAAGAGGAGAGAGGCCCGATATGTCTTGGATAAGTAATAATTCATGGGACGAGGAAGGGCAAGAGAAGCTCAGTCAGAAAGTCTCTGAGGCAATCGGATTTAATTTCCAGGCCGGAAGAAGGGATGCTTCTACACATCCATTCTGCGGGGGTCCAAATCCGGATGATGTAAGATGGACGACGAGGTACAGCGAGAGCGACCCTTTCGGCTCCCTATATGGGTCAATGCACGAGACTGGGCATGGAACATACGAGCAGGGAAGACCTAGGGATCTTGACTTCCAACCAGCAGGCAATGCCAATGGACTGGGTATTCACGAGAGTCAGAGTAGATTGTGGGAGAATCAGATTGGACGCTCCCTGGAGTTCTGTGAGTGGGTTCTTCCACTTTGGAAAGAGCAGTTTCCAGAAAATATGGAGGACGTCGATGCTGTACAACTGTGGAAGGCAGTCAACGTAGTAGAGCCGAGCCTGATTAGGGTGGATGCTGATGAAGCGACATACAATATCCATATCATGATTAGATATGAGATAGAGAAGCTACTTATCTCTGGGGATCTGGAAGTTGATGACCTTCCTGATAAGTGGGACGACATGTACGAGGAATATCTCGGCGTCAGGCCGACTGATAGATCCACAGGTGTACTCCAAGACATTCACTGGTCAATGGGGGCAATTGGATATTTTCCTACTTACACACTCGGTAATCTATACTCGGCCCAGCTTCTGTTAGCGGCGAGGGAGGACTTGCCAGAGCATGATTCCAATATCAGGAATGGCGAATTCGCCCCCTTATTGGGATGGATGAGAGAAAGAGTCCATAGACGCGGGAGTATCATGGAGCCCGCTGATCTCATCATAGAGGCAACCGGGACACCCCCCTCTCCGGAGGCATTCGTTGATTACCTGAGAAACAAGGTCGAGCGCCTGTATGGCATTTAGGACTACCAAGAGAACGAAAGCACGATATCACCTATTGTAAGAGGAGAGACATGGTCGAGCTGTCCCTGAATGCAGTTTCCTCATTCTCTCGGGACTTGTCAGCTACTTGTACCGCTATCTCACTTGAGGGTTTTTCACTCGTCGTGGGATCACAGGATGGTCTCCTGATTAGCTGGGATACTTCGACTGGTGCTGAGCGATGGAGAGTTTCCATTGACGGCCCCATATCTGATATCTCCAGAGATTCTGATTATCTGTATGTCGTCGCCTCATCATCGCTCTTCGCAATTAGCGAAACTGATGGTTCAATAATTTGGAGCAGGGGGCTGGAAGGTGCGAGCGACTACGTTCTCGTTGCCGACGGATCAGTTTGGGCAACTTCCTCGGTCTATGAAATCGAGATTGGCGACTACACCGAGTCAACGATATGGAGATTCGATACTTCGGGAGAGTTGGAACAACGGTGGACTATCGCCGAGCGCGGATGGTTCTTCGGTTCTGACCGCAGGGGTTTGGTCCTCGGACTGGGACGTCCCAGGTGCGGTGTTCTGAGGATAGATCAGGGGAACTTGGGGCACCTAGATATTCCTGATAGGGGGCCTGTCACATGCGGCCATTCTTACGGCGGTGTAGTACTGCTTGGCCATTCAGACGGCTGGACTAGTATGGTCGAGGGCCTGGACTGTACTTCCTGGCTTCATGCTCCTGGTTCCGTAAATAGTGGAGAAAGTGGTTCTCCAGTTTGTTCGGTCTTAGGGCATGATGGTTATCCAATTTCTGGATTAGAAGACGGTGAAACTCGTTCCAATGGTGGTTGGAATCACTCTTCCAATGGGCCTGTGGCGGCATTGTCCCTAGGCCCCCACCCGTCAGACGACTCGGCCGTCTGGGTATGTTCATCCGATGGCGTTGTTGTCCTAAACCGGGATACTGGAGACAATCTGTTAGAGTTGGCTCACGAATGCAGAGTGGTCAAATGCGACTCGAGTAACGAAACGATCGTCCTAGCAGATGAAAGGGGAGGAGTGTATTCAATAAATGCTGATTTCCTGGCCAGGAGAGTGAAAGAAGGTCCTGTGGAGAATGACGATGATGACAAGACAACTCGAATGAGGGAACGTTTGAAGAAGCTCAGGGAGTGAAAAGTTACAGTGGAAATTAACATTTACTGACCCCTATTTCCACTGTA
>DALI01000044.1 GCA_002496725.1 Euryarchaeota archaeon UBA181
CACCTGATTCCAATGCGGCTCTCTTGAAACCACTCCATTTCGTCTTGGACCCTATAACGCCTATTCTAGGTCCTTCTCCCGATAAGCCAAGCAGGCCAATCAGGAGTTCTTGATCTACTGACCAGTCATGCCCTAACACTAGAATATCGGAGAATCTATTTATTGATGAAGAATTTTCCATATTTAGAAAATCCATAACAGAGCATGAAGTTATCTCAGTAGCAGATGGATATTTTTCAGAGTTAGAGTACTCCTCCCTGACATCAAAAACACTGTGTTGCCAGCCGAGTGTTTCGCACACTATGGATACACATTTCCCGACATGCCCGCCTCCAGCAATCAATATGTGAGGCACCGGCTCAATAACTTCCAAAGACACCTTCAGCTGACCCCCGCATAGGCTATCAAGGGCTATGACTTCTTTTCCCTTCCCATCTTTGTGTAGCACATAAGTCTCTATCTTTCCACCAGTTTTCCTCATTTCAGACTTTGACTTGGAGAGCATTTCCTGAAGCTCCCCCTCGATCTTAAGCTCGAGACCAGCTCCCCCCACAGTTCCGTATTTACCACCCGAGGAAGAGATGGCCAGCTTAGCTCCGGGCTTGCCCGGTACACTTCCTGAAGCCTCTATTACCGATGCCATAGCAACCCTATCTCCAGCACCAAGCTTCTCTACCACCCAGGAAAGAACGGCTCTTGACATGACTCTGGGAAACATACTGAGCACTTTGGACTTACGCTTTTACGAACCTCAGAATCAGATAAGTATTCTTAGTATCTTTCAGTGATAAATCAACGCTCATTGAAAACTAAATCAATCTAGCCAAATTTGATAATTGTAAAACCCACGCCTCAAGCTATGTCACCTAGGATTAGTTCCGACGAAGCCTTGGAGATTCTGATAGTCTCGATGCGTGATGCCTTTCTGGCAGTTACAGTTTTCGTAGCCGCAATGATCTTACTTTTCAGCTGGTTACAATACGTCACTGCTGGTAAATTTGTGGATTGGATTCGAGAGAATAAGGAGATACAGCCACTTATCGGAGCGACTATGGGACTTACTCCGGGTTGTGGAGGTGCAATCATTGT
The DNA here is from genome assembly GCA_002496725.1 of Euryarchaeota archaeon UBA181. Lineage (GTDB taxonomy): Archaea > Thermoplasmatota > Poseidoniia > Poseidoniales > Thalassarchaeaceae > MGIIb-O5. The sequence continues at coordinate 1,090 of DALI01000044.1, forward strand.
CATGCCAATGTATACTAGAGGATATGTTACGTACGGCACGGTGATTGCAACACTTATAGCAACATTAGGAGATGCTGCATTTGTTCTAATCGGAGCAGTTTTTCGAGATGTTTCGTTTCTAGCTCCGGTTATTGCAGTTCATTTGACATCATTCACTGTCGCTGTCATATGGGGATTTGCCGTAGATCGTATGGGTGTGACTCCATCTTCTCCACTAGGAATAATACGGCCCAATTCAAAATCTAGTGCTTCACTAGAAGAAGAAAAATTAGATTTAGAAGAGCGACAAATAATTCAGGAAATGCCAAGAGAAGCTCCCGATGGATTTGGCTACAGGGTACTACATCAAGGATACAGAGTTTGGTGGGTGGTGACTGCTGTTGGCCTCTGTCTAGCCATTATGCTATTGATTTGGTACGCACAAGATCCAGAATACTCTCCGGACTTAGTTTGGGACATCACAACTCGTGATGGCATCGTAACATGGGTTGGATTCGTGGGGACCCTATTATCGATTATCCTGTATATTTCTTCTAAGAATTTCATTAGAGATGATACCGAGGCCACAATAGGGGACAAATTAAATTCATTCGACGAGACTCTGGTACATGCCGCTTCTGAGACCGCCTTCGTCACTTTTTGGGTTGTGGTGGCTTATCTCGTATTCGAATTTGGAATGATTCTATCTGGGATATCAGAAGCTGACCTTTCAAACCATGGAGCGGGGGTAGGGGCTGTAGCAGTAGCCGCCGCAGTGGGTTTAGTACCGGGCTGTGGCCCTCAAATAATCGCTATCTCAGCTTATGTCGAGGGGATAATTTCATTCCCAGCTTTGGTTGCAAATGCTATTTCTCAAGATGGCGATGCTTTGTTTCCATTACTGGTTCGTCACAAAGTAGCCTCAATATGGGCCACCATACACACTACATTGCCCGCCATCATAGTGGGTTTAATCTTCCTTTGGGCCATGGGGGAGTATCCTTTCCTCAGAGAAAGTCTACAACCCTGAGGAACTCATCAACATCTTCCTGTGTGTCCACATTCAAATGTAGATAAGGGTCCTTAACATCTATTTTATTTGGGTTGATGATGCCATTCAGGGGAGTATCAGAAGAAGCCTTTAGAATTCTATTAATATCGTGATTATCCACTAACAATGGGTGCCCCCCCCTCCCTCCACTTGAAGGGCATGAACTGGATTTTGAGGAAATCAGCAATTCAATAGTAGACATGGAGAATCCCGGCCTATCTACGGGAACAATAAGAATCTTGATCTCTCTACTATTTCCTTCCTTTAGGAACTTCAATCCTTTCTTGACTGATCCAGTTCTACCAAGTTCTGGGTCTTCATTAATTACAATTTCCACATCTCCGATGGAGTTCCTTATTCTCTCAACCAAGTCTTCCCTAGTGACCACTATCGGATTAAGACCCAATCTATTCAATCTCGAGAACATCCATGAGATAAGGGATGTATCTCCCACTTCGATAAGGGCCTTGGGATTGCCCAGTCTACTGCTCCTGCCTGCGGCTAGTATGACGCAACCAATATCGGGATAAACATCATTTCTCACGAATCATCTCTCTTCCAATAATTAGTCTTTGAATCTGACTTGATCCCTCAAAAATTTGTACGACCTTTGCACCTCTCATTCTCCTAGCTACAGGGTACTCTTCGGAGTATCCATAGCCACCGAAGACCTGCACTGCATCAGTAGTGACTTCCATCGCCATATCTGCAGCAAATCTCTTTGCATGCGCAGCTTCCAGTGTGTTCCTCTCTCCCGAGTCGCATTTCAAAGCCGCTCTCCATGTGAGGAGTCTAGCCGCATCTACCTTAGTAGCCATATCAGCTAGCATGAATGATATGGCTTGGTGTTTGAAGATAGGCTTGCCAAACGCATTCCTTTCACTTGAGTATTCCAGTGCTTCCTCCATTGCCCCTCTGGCATTACCCACTGCATGTGCCGAGATAGTGGGACGAGATAGGTCAAATGCCCTCATGGCGTTCATCCAACCTCCATTTTCTTCTTCTCCGACTAGATTCTCGACAGGAATCCTGACGTCATTGAAAGTCACGGATCTTGTATCAGAGCATCTCTGCCCCATATTTTCCTCTTTCTTCCCAAGCTCTATTCCGGGGGAATCAGCATCGACGATGAAACCACTCATGCCTCTGTAACCGGCTCCCTTGTCAGTGTATGCCAGCACGAAGAACCAGTCCGCATAGCCCGCTCCAGTAATCCACATTTTACTTCCGTTGAGTATGTATTCATCCCCGTCTCTAGTTGCTTCGGTTTGTATCGACTGGACATCGCTTCCAGCACCAGGCTCCGTAACGCAGTATGATGCTATACAACCATCAGCAACCTTTGTCATATACCTCTCTTTCTGCTCTTCTGTGCCTCCTGTAAGTATTGGATAGGAGGCGAGCATAGTACTGCCACAGGCTGTAGCGAAGCCAGGATCTCCTGCCCCGAACTCTTCACAGACCAGGACTTCTTCGAAAGAACCCATCCCCCCTCCTCCATATTTTTCCGGGATTTTTAGGGTGAGTAGGCCCGAGTCACTAGCTTTCTTAATCGCGTCTTCTGGGAATTGACTGGAACTGTCCCATCTGCCGGCATTCGGCTTTACTTCTTCCTCTGCAAAATCTCTAGCAAGTTGCTGAAGCATACGTTGCTCTTCACTCAAGACGAAGTCAACCATGGGCATTGGACTGGGCAACCGGTCTTAGAGGTAGAGGTAAGTCATGTACAAAATATATCCAGCCACCATAGCAAGTCCGGTCCTAGGGCCTATCTCTCTGTCATCAAGCAACATTGCGGCTACCATGCCTGAAGTTAGGAGCATCACCCAGATATCCCTTTCAGAAAATCCAGGATCTATTGCGATCCCTCCTCCTATGAGGGCTGTAGTACCTAATATTCCCAGGATATTCATCATATTAGAGCCCAGGACATTACCAACTGCAACGCCGCCCTGTCCACGTAATCCTGCAACTATTGTTACAGCTAATTCTGGAAGTGATGTACCCAATGCAACTATGGAGAGCCCAATTACGGCTTCGGAAATTCCCATGCTAGTTGCTATTCCCGTTGCGCCCTCTATCAGAAAGTCCGCCCCCTTCCATATCAGCAACCCTCCCACTATGGTGACTAGCGATGCAATCATGATATTGTCAGGAACCCAATTTTCTTCAATTTCAGAGTCTTCTTCTTCCGAGTTGATGTAAGAATATGCATAGTAACCGACCAAGCAAATCAACATGCCAGCCCCAAATTCCGGGCCGATGGAGCCGAAGTAAACCGCTCCCAGGAGAATAAAGGATGCCATCATCATGGCCTTTGCGTCCCTTCTGACTCCGGCACCTGGGTTACTAGCCGCCCCTAACATAGATGCTGTTCCCAGGACGAGCATCACATTGGCTACATTCGAGCCAATCACCCCTCCTATTGCTAAGTCGGGCTGTCCTCCCGCTACTGCTTCTAAAGAAACGGCAAGCTCAGGCAAGGAAGTTCCTACGGCCACTATTGTGAATCCAATCAATAAGGGCGGGACGCGCATCCTATTTGCAATCACCACTGCTCCCTGCACTACAACCTCGCCCCCAGACATCAAGAGGGCGAATCCTACTACAACTAGGAGCCAGTCCATACCCACCGGGCATCAATTCCACTCATGACCATTTCCAATCAATCACTCTCTAGCTACATGATCTTATGATGTGCCTGTACACTAAGTCCGCAGTGGGAATAGTGTGATCCTCCAAGGTTGGGGAGAAAGGGACGGGGGTATCCAATGCACCAATGACCACAGGAGCACATTCCAGATTCCAAAAAGTCTGTTCTATAATTCTGCTACTTATGGTATGCCCAAGCCCCCCTATCCATTGTGACTCTTGAAGCACAATCATTCTCCCAGTTCTTTTCACCGATTCAATGCATGTCTTCTCGTCAAATGGCTGAATGGTTCTCAAATCTACCACTTCTACCTCATATCCCTTCTCGGAGGCCCTTCTGGAAGCCTCCAGTGCTACGTGTACCATGGCTCCCCATGTTACTATAGTCAAATCACTCCCCCCTCTGATTACCCTTGCTCGTCCAATAGAGAGCTCTCCATCATTCACCCTTACTTTGACAGATTCGGTATCTACAATCTGGTTTATTGAGTTCCCCCAACCAGTTTTCCCCCCTCTAAGTCCATACAATCCTATGTGCTCTAGGAAAAGAACAGGGTCCGAGAGTGAATGACCCTCGATTAACAGATCATATGCATCTTGAGGATTACTAGGGAATGCGATTATCAGTCCCGGGTCATTAGTAAACCATGACTCTATCATATTCGCATGGAAGGGGCCGCTTCTAGTCTTGGCACCCAATGGTACTCTAACTGTCAGTGGAACATCCGCCCCCCATCTCCATCGTAATTGTGCGGCGTTGTTGATCAGTGGATTCATTGCCAGAGCCGCAAAACCCCCGAACTGAATTTCTGCTACTGGGCGCATCCCTCCAAGAGCAGCCCCAGTAGCAGAGTGGATTATGATAGCTTCTGAAAGGGGCATATCTAGGAGCTTCGATTGATGGCCTCTGGCCTTTAGGGGCAGATTCATCCCAAATGCTCCAGCTACTTCCATGTCCTCTCCCATGAAGACTACTTCTTCTCCATAAGTCTCAGCAATCTCGACCATTGCATTTTGTATCGATCTACTGAAAGTCCAAGAATTCGGTGCATCCGAGAACTGTAGTATCTCTTCCCCTACACCCAGTGGCGATTCACGCAAAGAGACCTCCTTTTCCAAGTCCATGATCTGCTGTGAGTGACTACGGGCATCGCTTAGACTTGTCACCCCTTCGCCTACGGTATGCCCCTCCGGCCAAGGCATTGACTCCATCTCTTTCCTACTCGAATCGACCATCTCCCTCTCATCAAACTCCATCGAAGCGAGCTCTCTCTCACTACATCCCTCCCTTATTAGGAGCTCTCGATGATTTGGAAGAGGATCTTTGTCAGACCAGTACCCCAGCAATTCCCTATCCACATACCCAGGGGGGGTTCCAGAAACCGAGCCTAGGTAAAGATCGTCGTGATGATGAGCATGCCCGCACCCTCTCATAGTCTCTACATGGATCAAGGTCGATCCCCCTCCTGAAAGGGCAATTTCTCTAGCCACAGCGGTAGAAGCGTAGAATTGTGCTGGATCAGAACCATCTATTGTCCATGACGGAATTCCCATGGCAAGGCCCTTGTCCCCAAATGTTTCTGCTCCAGACTGGCCAATGACAAACGTATCTAGGGCAATCTGATTGTTCTGAATCATGAAGCATATTGGCAATCCCCTAGTGCCGGCCAGATTCATAGCCTCCCAGAATTCACCACTGCTGCTACAGCCTTCGCCCACGGGCGCAAGATGAAATCTAGCTATTCCCAACCTCTGCGCAGCTAGGGCTATCCCCGTAGTTGTAGCACTTGCAGTTGGTAGTGGGGCAGTTGGGGGAAGGACCCTCTTCTCCCAGTTCCCAATATGTAAGTCACGACCCCCTGAACCAGACACACCTCCATCCATGTATGACTCAGCCTTCCCCATCTGTGCTGCAAAGACCTCTGTTGGAGTTTGCCCCATTGCCATGGCCAATCCAGTATCTCTAATCATTGGGGCAATTACATCAGCCTTTGCGACCTCCGAGCTAGGAATGTCTACTGCCCTATTCATCGCCGAAGCGCAAGCAACAATCCCCTCTTGCCAGGTAGATCTGAATCCTTTGCCAGTGAATCTACTTCCATCAGGAGTTTCTAGTCCATCAGTGAAAAGCTCCTTCAGATGCTCATCAACAATTCTCGTTCTGATCATCCATCTCTGCCAAGACTTTCTTTGTTCCATAGTTATGGAGTGATAATGAGCGATTCTGCGCAAACATATTCTGAGATCTATGACTAATCTTGAAGTTCTCCTGCCAATGTGCGAAACACCGCTTCTACGAGGAATTACCTCCATATTCCCGATCTCAATAAGGTGTGGCTCCAATAGTTTTTGAGAAAGAGTTTCAATGACTAATTCCTCGAATTTGATACAGAAGCTGTGAAATGAAACTCCTCCGAACATAGGCGGTGCATCCATCGAGTCCCAACAATTCGCAATGACATCCAAGTACCCCTCATTCCTCTCAGAAATAAACCGCAGTAATTCTGAACGAATCTCTTTCGAGTAAGCCTTCTTGGGGAAATTGAGATTACTTTCAGGGGCCCAATTATTCGCAAAGATCGGTACAAGGTCAGATTGGCCAAATATCTTACTTCCACCTCTCTCTGGCGGTATGATTGAATCTCTCTCCTCTGAATCTCTGATTTCTATTTCTCTTCTCAGAGCGTCCTCTTCCACTTTGAGCGACCTTTCCCATAATTCGACCGATTCCTTTCTTCCCTGCCCTGTTGACGACCTATCTAGCGTGACTCTGATCCTTTCATCACAGGCTATACACCTTCTATCGAGCTTTACGGTAGACTTACTCCTAACCTTCCATATCTGATGCTTCTTACAATTAGGGCATTTCCAAATTCCATGTCGTCCCAACATGTTATGTCCTGAGGGGGCATAGTACAACAATTATTCGCTTTACTCTACAAATTTTTACCACAATTAAGATAAAAATTTGTAAACCATCTTATAAGGAGCAATTTTTAATAATAAATACCATAAAAAAACGTTGTACTGAATATATTATTACCATATTAATATTTTATTATTTTCGAATCAACGGTATCTGACCAAAGGTGAATGCCCCCTTCCATATTCAAAACCCGATTGGGGTCCCACCCAGATTGTACTAGGAATCTGACTACCGCTCCTGATCTTCCCCCCGTCCTACAGTATACGACAACGTCTCTATCGGTGGGTATGTCCTCATGTTTATCTGGAACTGAAGTATGCGTAATTCTTAGATCAGTCCCCTCTAGTGAGGTAATCGCTTCTTCTGATTCCGACCGTACGTCTAGAAGAAATGGCGACCACCCATTGTTCCTTCGCTCAATAAATTCCTTTGGTGTTAGAGACTTCATCGTCTTTCCTTCCATTCCGAGTTCAGAGCTCTTGCTCCTTCCTGACTTTGAATCGAACGACAGGAGCCTAGTAATCATTGTCAGAGAATCTATTGTCAAAAGCTTCCCACTCAGTACTTCTCCAATTCCTAGAATGGTTTTGATTGCTTCAGCGGCCTGTATAGACCCCACCATTCCAGGTAGGACACCCAAGACTCCAGCTTCCGAGCAATTCGGAGCTAATTCAGGAGGTGGAGGTTCAGGAAAAAGATCACGATAGTTAGGTCCACCTCGATAGTTAAATGTCGATACCTGTCCTTCAAATCTATGGATGCTGCCAAATATCCATGTCTTTCCCAGTATTTCACAGACATCACCTATCAGATAACGTGAGGAGAAATTATCAGTCCCATCAATAACTATGTCATATCCTGAAACTATCTGGACGGCATTATCTTCATTCAGCCTATCTACTATTGGCTCCACTTCTATTCCGGGATTGAGCATAGTAAGTCTTCTAGCCGCCGAAACTGACTTCGGTTCTCCAATCGATGAGGTGGAGTGAATAATTTGTCTTTGCAAGTTTGACTCTTCCACATTGTCATCGTCGATTATCCCGATCTTTCCTACACCTGCAGCCGCCAAGTACAACATTGCAGGAGAGCCAAGACCGCCCGCCCCAACAACTAGTACTGATGAAGCAAGGAGTTTGATTTGACCTTCTTCGCCTACCTGTGGAAGTACTAAGTGTCTGGCATATCTCAGACGATCGTAACCTGAAAGCCCCTCCGACATGTTAGGCCCTGTACGCATAAAGGACATTGTCCTTCGCCTCGAAAAGATCAATGTTGACTTTCCAACCACTTTTCTGCATCGATTGCCGCCTGACATCCCATTCCGGCCGCAGTGATCGCCTGCCGATATCTTGTATCTACGACGTCTCCAGCCGCGAAGACGCCATCTATACTTGTCATAGTGTTCTCTTTGTGAATGATGTAACCGCTTTCATCAGTCTCTACTTGACCTTCAAGGAAACGTGTAATTGGCTTGTGTCCAATGGCAATGAACGCGCCTGTGCAATCTATATTTTCTGTACTTCCATCTCTGGGGTCTTCTAGTGTTGCCCCGGTAAGACCACTCTCATCAGATAGCCATGATTTTACACTTCTAAATGTCTTTATCTCTATCTTTGGATGATTTGCGGCCCTTTCGTACATTACTTTCGAGGCTCGGAAAACATCTCTTCTATGGACTATAGTTACCTTTTTGGCAAATCTAGTCAGGAAAGTGGCTTCTTCCATAGCAGAATCTCCTCCTCCCACTACAATCACCTCTTCCTCGCGGAAGAATGCACCATCACATGTTGCACAGGTGGAAATCCCTCTTCCCTTCTGGGCTTCCTCCCCTTCAACCCCGAGCCAAATCGACTCGGCCCCGGTGCATATTATTATCGACTCAGCCCTGTATTCCTCTCCTTCTACCCAAACACCATATGGTTTACTGGAAAAATCCACCTTCTCGACATTTCTATCTTGAACCTCAAGTCCAAACCTCTCGGCTTGTTCCCTCATTTCCACCATCATCTCCGGTCCTCCTATTCCCTGTGGATAGCCTGGAAAATTTTCAACATCAGAAGTCAGCATTAATTGCCCTCCTGACATATATCCTGCAAACATCAGTGGTTCTAAGAGAGCTCTAGCTGAATACAGACCAGCAGTATATCCAGCCGGTCCGGAACCGATTATTATCACGTTACGTGTAGTGTCCGCCACGAACCACCCAATGGAAGGACGTCCTTCAACTATGCCTCTCTAGTTATTGCTCAATCATAGCAAAAACAGCCCCAATAGCCGCTCTAGCGTGAGGCTCTAGCCTGGGGCCAATATGTTCTGGTTCAGCACCAGGGCCGATGATACCAAGGCCGACAGGCTTCTCATGAACAATCTGAAGCTCAATAATTGATTTAATGACAGCCTGACCAATCGCTAGTCCATGTTGAGTCTGCCCCTTCTCGATGATTCCAAGACAGGCGGCCCCTTCGATATCCTCTCTGAACAACAATCGATCGAGGGCCAACGGCACTTCCATGGCCCCTGGGACCCACACAACTTCTTCAACTGTAAGTCCAAATTTACTTGCTTCGTTGGACGCCCATTCCAGCATCTTCTGAACTTCTGATTGGTGGAATGACCCACATACAATTGCAATCTTCCTACTCATGAGGGCACTCCCATTTTCCTGATTGTGTCAACAATTGCCTGTGTTCTAGAATCTATTTCTATATTCACCATATCTCCCTCAGATTTTGATTCGATAGTAGTTACACGTAGCGTTTCAGGAATAATATGTAGCGAAAAACAATCTTCCGAAACTCCGCCAATAGTCAGTGACATTCCATCTATTGCCACGAATCCCTTTTCAAGAATATAAGGAGAATATTCTTCTTTATTTTCTATCGAAAAATCTACTGATCCGTCTTTCTCGACCCTATCAATGATTCTTGCTGTAGTTAGAATATGCCCAGATAGAACATGCCCACCCAGTTCATCCCCCATCCTTAGAGAACGTTCAACATTGACATTATCTCCAATCCCGAGATCACTAAGAGTGGTCCTCTCCAGTGTCTCTTCAATTATATCAAAACCAATTTCTGTACCTTCGATAGAAACTACAGTCAGGCAGACTCCTTCGATTGAAACACTCGCACCAATTTCTAAGCCCTCATCAAATCCCTCAAGATCTATGAAAATTGACCACAAGCTCCCCTTATTTTCTATACTCGTGACTGGAGCCACTCCTGAGACAATACCTGTGAACATCTCAATCCTCCTCGTATGGTCCGCCCTCAGAATTAGGCCAAAGATCAAGAATTCTAGCTATAATTTTGCGTGTTCCATCAAGATCATCCGATAAACCCTCAACTCTAGTCAACTCGACTCCTGAGAATCCGTGTTCATCTAGTCCCGACCTGATGGAGTCTATCGAATGTTTCTGATCGTAGCCCAAGGCAATGATAGCAGGCTCGACAACTTTCAGGATATCGAAGATGGGGGTTCCTGGGGGGTTTCCAATAATTGCATTATCAACTGGTTTCAGCCCATTTACCATTCTGCATCTGAGCTCTTGACTAGTAACAGGCTCATGCTTTTGTGAGCGAACTGTATCGTCGTGTGCCACTACCACAATTAACTCGTCGCCCAGGGTCTTCGCTTGCTCTAGATAGTGTAGATGACCTGCATGAAGTAGATCAAAAACACCGACCGCCATCACCCTGACCATATATTTCGCCTACCGTAATCAAACTCAAACCTTCGCCTTATTCAATTTCCATCGAATCAAGAATGTCTCGTCCCGTAATCATCGGTATACCATGTTTTTCAGCATATTTTCGGGCATCCTTTACTGATAATGCCCCATCTCCCTCAGGATCAAGCATCTCAGCACCTATTGTGCATGGGACATGTCCAGACATCCTCGCCATCGCCACAGCCAATTCGGTGTGCCCCTGTCTCACAGATAATCCGCCAGGAGACTCTCTGCATAGGGGTATGTGCCCTGGAGTTCTGAATTCATTTCCTAAGGCCTTCATGGCATCCGAGTTAGAGCGGCCCGACATCTCACCAGCTAGCTCCCCAAATCTTCTCGTCGTCAGAGCACGATCCCTGTCAGTAATCCCAGTGTATGTTTCTCTATGATTGAGGGATAATGTGAAAGCTGATCTAGAATCGTATTGTAAATCGTTTGTTATCAAGTGACCGAGGACAGGATTCTCAGACACCAAAGTTGGGTTTGAATGGATATCTTGAAGCCAGGGGAGGCCGAATTTTTCTCCAATCTCATCCCCGATTGCGAGGAAAAGTAAGCCCCCGCAATCCTGCCTCAATCTTCTCATTATCTCAGGAGTGGCAGTTGTAGCAGGCCAAAGAAGGTCAGTCTCCCTTTCTCTGAAGTCTGAATCGAAAATCATCACGGGATTACCTGCTGTGAATGCCTCGACAGCCTCAGCTATGCCCATACTCATACACCTCGGAGGGGTTACTCATACCCCTTATTTTCGGTTGACGAACCTCCCTTTATTTGTCTCAAATAGTGCAATTATATTCGCCGTACTGAAATGCAGAGACCGTATAGCGGGATTATCTAGTCCGAACCCCTAAACGTCACCAGTACCGGCCCGACCCATGAGAGGACGTGCCGCGGCCACAGCATCGTTCATCATATTGCTAATGCTACTGCCATTGGCATCTTCTAATATTCAGCCAGTTCAGAGGGATAAAGGTGGCTTTGACGCACAAGGTGTTTGGGTGGAGAGTGCAGAGTCAGAATTGCACACGGAATGGTGGTCTCACTGGAGCCGGGACAGAGATCATGATTCTCTGGATGACAGACTTGAGTGGTTACTTCAACAACCCCAAGAGGTCCAGCAGGAGTGGTGGAAGAGGGCAGAATTGGGCAATGCTAGGGTGTTCGTCGATTATGATCACCACCCTTCAGATGCAGATATCTCAGAATTAGAAAAGCTAGGAGTTACTGTGACTTTCCGTCCAAAGTACCTCGATGCGGTATCAGCCACTGCCCCTTTCGAAGCTATCCTGTCGCCTAATGGAATCCGTTCCCTCACTGGCGTTGTCATGATCGAAGATCTTGGATTGGCAGAACCACAGATGCACGAGGCAGTCCCCAATATGGGGGTTGATCAGGTTTGGAACGACTTCGGTTACGATGGCACGGGATCCGTAGTCGCTGTTCTGGACACTGGAGTGAGGGGAGATCACGAAGGACTCAACGATATGGATGACGAACCCTTCACCACTGGTTGTGAGCAGCCCGATCCAGACCCGCTCAATCCTAATCCTATATTCGTTGACTGCGATCCCAAGATTATAGCATTCTACGATGCTGTTCTAATGGACGCTGAGCAAGACCCTTCCTCATCATACGACTCTGGGACCCATGGAAGTCACGTAGCTGGAATAGCTGTCGGGACAGGTGGTGGACAGACAGATCCAACTACAGGCCAAAAATATGTTGGCGCTGCACCAGGGGCCTTTTTGATCAATATTCTGGCATGCTGTGATGGAGATATAGAGGATGTCATACAAGGCGCTCAGTGGGCTATCGAAAACAAGGATAAGTATGGGATAGACATTCTGACTTCTTCGTTAGGTGAACAACAGTTAGAAGTCCATTTCGACAATAATGGAGATTCAGCCTGGAGTAGGCAAATGGATTCCGTGGTTGAGGCTGGAATAATTACCACTCTTTCAGCTGGAAATGAGTTTGGAGGGGCGACTTTTGCTGGGTGTAACACCATTGATAGCCCAGGAGATGCCCAGCTTCCCGTTACTGTCGCAAGTCTGGATAAGGATTTGGGACTTGCAATATACAGCAGTCGAGGATACACCTCTGATGGAAGGGTGAAGCCAGATGTAGCTACTATCGGCTCGAACATTATGGCTCCGGATGCGGCGACTAGTGACGGTTATACTGGGAAATCAGGGACTAGCATGGCAACTCCCCTAATGGCAGGGATAGCGGCACTGATGGTCGAAGCTAATCCTGATCTTACTCCTGCTGAATTCAAGGATATAATTTCCGCCCACTCAATAGAGAGGGAACTACAACTTCTCAATGATCCCGGTTTCAATGACTGTAGTATTCTGGAGACTCGCCCAGACAATGAGTTTGGATACGGTCAAGCGGACCCATTGGCATTCGTAGAAGCCGCGGGAAGTATAGATAGGTCACTAAATGTCAGCATGGATCTTGAAACCTTGGATGAGATTGGGAACCAGTCTTACATCTCTGGACAGGCATCAGGTGTAGCCCCTGGGATGGGGCTCGTAGAAGTAAGGGTAGGCGGAGGAGAATGGAAAGGGGCGGCAGACCTCAAAGGTGACTGGAGTGAGTGGAGGGTCAAGCTTGACCCTCATATCGAATCCGGCAACTCGACCATCTATGCCAGACTAGTTTTCAGCGAGGATAGTATCTCGCCAATAGACACCAGAAGGGTAATTCTAGTTGATGGTGAAGCCACAGGGGCATTATCAGAAAATATGATGAAGTTTGGATTATCTGTATTTATAGTTCCATTTTTAGGGGCCGTGGCTTTAATTTGCTTCATTGCTTTTAGGGAACGATGGGACAAGAAGATAGATCTCTCTATCGAACCATCAGATTGGCCATCTAAGTTCATGGCAAGTATGGAGGTCGTGAATCCTATGCGCTATTCCGGCTACTTAAGCTCAGCAAAGAAGGCTTGGGTAAATGGAGAGGCATTGTCTGAGAATCAGTTCAGAAGGTATGTCTCGCTTTCGATTTTGTACACAGCACAGGGACTTCCACAGGGATTCACTTATGTCGCATTCCCAGCATTCCTAGCTGTTAATGACGTGAGTCCAGTTGACATAGCTGCATTATGGGCGGCAATAGCCCTTCCCTGGACATTCAAGTTCGTTTGGGGGCCAATGGTGGATGGTATACAAGCGCCCTCCTTTGGCCGTAGGAGACCTTGGATTCTATTCGCACAAACGGGAATGGTAGTCACATTAGGGGCACTACTCTTCGTTTCTAACCTAGCTGAATCGATTCAACTTGTCACACTAATGCTATTTGTGCATAATCTGTTCTCTTCCCTGCAAGATGTTGGTGTTGATGCACTAGCTGTTGACGTCCTCCAGCCAGACGAAGTAGCGAAAGCAAATGGCTTCATGTTTGCTGCAAAGAGAGCGGGATACATCATTGGTGGCGCTGTTCTGGGAATCATGGCAACGAAGTTCGGAATAAAGTCGGCAATTGTGATTCAACTCCCCCTGTTACTGATTATTATGGCACTTCCCTTGTTCTTGAAGGAGAGGCCAGGCGATAGGCTATTCCCTTGGACCAGTGTCAAGAGCACGACTCTATGGGGCGAAAAGGAACAGGATTCAGCAGAGGCGGAAGGTGAAGAAAAGGAAGACTCAGGTCCAGAAGTCCCATGGTTTGAGAATGGAGAAGAAGATCCTTACACCGCTGCTAATTGGACTGCCAAGAATCTGATATCTCAACGCATCACTATGCCAGCGGCAATCCTCTGGGTATCCCTGGTTCTGATACTTCTTGCAATGTCAATTTACATTATTGGTGTTCTTGCAGTCGAAGATGTAAAAAATCGTCCAATTTTGTTCATGGACATTGTTAACTTTGGTGCAATATCCATTTCTCTGTTCATATTGTTACAATTATCCCAGAAGATAGGAATTAATCTGCCCTTGGTCCCAAATCCCCTGGCAAGGACATTGCAAGGAACCGCTATAACCTCTTACAATATTGTAAAGGGATTTTCTCTGAGGTCCTCCTTCCTCCTTATTTTCTTGTGTCTTTTATCAGAGTTGTACTTGTTCGTAGATCCAATTATACTGGATATTTTCATCAATGAGGCCGGTTGGAAGATGGACAAATACAGCACTGTAATGGGAGGGGTTGTGATAGCTTTCCTGATGGCCGGGCAACTGATAGGTGGCTTCTTGGGAGATCGATTCGGCGTCAGGGAGGTAGCCATGATTGGCTTCACTTTGTTGGCTCTGGCAAATGCAGGACTCGCTCTGTTGGAGGGCTACTGGGGAAATACGACCATCATGGTCGCCTATCTCTGTCTTAGGGCAATAATCAACGGATTGGCTTGGATTTCGATAATTTCCGTGTCTATGCGACTAACCTACAGCAAAGCCGGAGGAACTCAATTCACAGCATACATGTCGATGTTCAATCTATCAGGGGTCATCGCACTAAGTCTGACTGGGAAGGCAATTGAAATCATGGATTACATCTCAGCATTGTATCTTGGAGCGGCACTCACTCTAATGACTGTGATTTTCCTAGTCTTCATTGATCCAGACGAATGCGACAGAGTATTGGAGGGGCGATTAGATGACGAAGAGGGTGAGAACTACGATGGTGACTTAGGGGAAGTACCCGATACCTGGTGGGAGGAAGGCGAGCCAGATGCCGTCTCTGCTTGATCATATCAGGTCCGCAAAAACGGACTTCCTATTCTTCAGTCAGACGATCTGTCCATACTGCACTAGGGCTGCCCGCACTCTTGAGGCGAAACAACTCACATACACCGAAATAAATTTGGATCACTATGACGGACTTAGGTCTCAGGTGGTCATTGAGACAGGCCATAGGACAGTCCCTGTCGTCTTCGACTTACGTGGAGAACTGCCAGTATTCGTGGGCGGCTCGGATAATCTGATTGATTACTTGTGATAGTTTTCGGCCATCAGTGAAATTTTGTCCCGCATTTCCTCAAATTGATTGCGATTGACCATGTGCCCCTTCTCATGTTCCAGCCTGATAATCGGCCACCCAGCATCATCGAAGATTTCTGCGTGCTCTCTTGCTAATTCGATAGGTACGAGATGGTCACGCTCACCATGCATCCAAATCACCGGACGTGGCTTTAGGAAGGGAAGCCGCTCTCTCAATTTCCCACCCCTGACTGTCTTTGTTGCAATTAGTACTAATCCTATTATCGACTTATTCGCCTCAGTCTCTAGTAGTGCCGACGCCATAGCACCTCCTTGAGAGAAACCCCCTACTATCAAGGGCCCTTCGGGTATTTCCTCTAAAACCTGTGATATCGACTCTTCCATTTGCCTCACCGACTCTTCAGGAGTGGCCAAATCATCGAATAACCACCATGCAAAACCTCCTCTGGTTGGATGTCTAATATTAGCCTGAGGGCATAAAAAAGACCATCCATCGGGTACCAATTCCCTGGCAAGAGGCTCCATCTTCTCCGATGTACCAGTCATTCCATGCATCATTACGAGCGTACCTTTGCTCATCTAATCACTCACAGATTCCATTGGAAGACTAATGCCCCAGCAACCTTGAGATGGATATAGGATGATTCCCCTCGTACAGTTACTGTGAGGGAGTACTCACCCGAGTTGGAAGGTATGGTTCCTATAGCCCCCTTTTCAGTCGCCCCAGATCCCCATGCACGCGTCAACGGGGAAGCTCCAGCATGATCTTTCATTGTTAGAGAGCCCGAAGACGCCCCATTGGACGCGATTTCCACATCAAGGTACCAAACTAATGTATCCCAGTCGCCCTCTGTGGGATGACCTTCGTCGAAAAATGAATCGTATATCTCCTGGTCATTTTGCTCATACATTCTATCAATTAGGTCCCTAGCTCTGTAGAAGAACACATCCCCCTGATAGTTTGATCTGGCGACATTCAAATCCATTCGCAACTGGTTTCGGTCTTCTGAGTCTTTCCAAACTAGTCTTTCTATGAAGCCGGAACTGCCACCGAATGTATACTCTAATTCATGACCTTCAGAAGATTCTGCACTTACTCTGGTATTTCCGTTGTTTATAGATTCAGTTGTAGCACTCCACTCTTGTCCGAATAGAGTGAATGACCATTCATCTCCAACAACCCATGGAAATGAGAATACCTGCTGAGGGATACCATTTTCATAAACAGACAAACCATCGATTGTCATTCTGCCTAGAAATGGATTGTGATTAATCACTGCATGCCTTTGAGCCTCTCTTTCCGAAGAAATACCAACCTGGTAATCACCGGACTCATTATCTATTTCTGCAACGACTAATCTTGCACTATCTTCGCCGAATTGAGGGGTTATGAACGTGTATAGCCAATTATTACCAACTTCCCATTCTGGGAGCAGCACATCTCCTTCTGACGATACATCGGACTGTCCTGAACTCCCAGTCTCAATACAACCAGAAAGAAGGCACAACAGCATCAAACATGACATGCCAATTGCCGGGCCGCCTCTCATAGCCCTGCGACGGGGGTCACAGTCAAGAGACTGACGCTATGCCTATCAGATCAATCCTGCAATGACAACTGACACAATCGACATCAGCTTGATGAGGATGTTAAGTGATGGTCCACTGGTATCCTTGAAAGGATCGCCTATTGTATCTCCAACTACAGCCGCCGAGTGAGCATCATCACCTTTCTCAGCTCCCTCAATTTCTCCTTGCTCTATTGCCTTCTTTGCATTGTCCCATGCGCCTCCCGCATTAGCCATGAATAGGGCCATCAAGACACCAGTTGCTGTAGCTCCAGCTAGAGTTCCGCCAAGAGCGGCGGGACCCAGAACTAGTCCGATGACAACAGGGCTCGAAATTGCAACAATACCGGGCATTATCATCTCACGAAGAGCCGCCTTAGTAGAGATGTCAACACATCTAGCACTGTCAGGCTCAACTCCTTCCCTTCCCTCTAGTAACCCATCTATCTCTCTAAATTGGCGACGGATCTCAGTAATCATTTCTTCAGCCGCCCTTCCAACAGACTTCATAGTCATCGCAGCTACTACGAAAGGCAAGGCCCCTCCGATTAGAAGTCCTATGACGACATCCGGATTCGTTAGGGACAGCTCTTCGGCAGTTAGTGACGCACTAGTTTTGTAGGCCGCGAACAATGCTAGTGCTGTCAATGCCGCACTACCTATTGCAAATCCCTTGCCTATTGCGGCAGTGGTGTTTCCAATCGAGTCAAGCCCGTCAGTGATATCACGTACTTCCTTCCCGAGTCCTGACATCTCTGCTATTCCTCCGGCGTTGTCAGCTACAGGACCATAAGCGTCTACGGTCATTGTGACTCCTACTGTTCCGAGCATTCCCATGGCTGCCATAGCAATCCCATAGAGTCCCTGGTCTCCTCCTCCCATCACGTCATTGGCACCATATATCCCTACGGACATTAGGAGAACTGGAATCAATACCGACTCCATTCCCACTGCAAGGCCAGCAATGGCATTAGTCGCACTACCTGTCTTGGATGCCTCCCCAATGTAGGGGATGGCCTTTACCTTGAAACCGAAAACGGGCTCAATACCCGTGTAGTATTCGGTAACTAATCCAATCATTATCCCTACCAGACTACCGATTGCAACTGCCCAAATAACTGTAGTATCTAGGTTGTAGTAGTCCAGGGCAAAGTATCCGCCCGCGATGAAAAGAATAGCCCCTATGAACGTCGTGTTTCTCAAAGCGGCGCCGGCATCCATATTTTTCATGGCCCCTATCGAGAATACACCAACTATCGAAGCTAGGTAACCTACGATTGCTAGCAGAATTGGAATCATCAAAAATTCAGAACCCATTTCCTGACTAGCGGAAGCAATGATCATCGCAGCGATAATAGATCCAACGAACGACTCGAAAATATCTGCTCCCATGCCAGCTACATCGCCAACATTGTCTCCTACGTTATCGGCAATGACACCTGGATTACGAGGGTCATCTTCGGGAATTCCAGCTTCTACTTTGCCAACTAGATCTGCACCTACATCAGCAGCCTTGGTGTATATTCCTCCTCCAACACGAGCAAATAGAGCTATTGAAGAAGCCCCCATTCCAAATCCTGCAATATTGGCCACGCTCAGGAATTCAACTTCTGTAAAGTAAAACATTAATGATATTCCAAAAAGACCCAGGCCCCCGACAGCGAGACCCATAACTGCCCCTCCGTTGTATGATGTTGTCAGGGCGGCCGCTTGCCCTCCATTCGCTGCGGCCTGAGCAGTTCTTCCATTGGCACTGGTTGCAGACCGCATTCCACTGAATCCCGCTGCAACGCTACAAAATGCACCTATTCCGAATGCAATAGTTGTCTCCATTCCCAGATCATCATTGTATTCTCCACCAATGAATAATAGCGCGCCAACAATAGCGATGAAGACTATCAGCATCCTATACTCTGCCATTAGGAATGCCATGGCCCCATCCTGAATTCTTGCAGTTATCGTAGCTACTGTTTTGTTCTCTATTTCTATCGAATCAACTTTCCTAAATAGCAAGTACGCGATTAGCAGGCCGAATAAACCCACTCCCATTCCAATAGTTCCTAGTGTCTCTCCTTCTATCATGGTATCAACCTTATCGCTCCCGCGAGAAAAGTCCTACTTATAATTAAAGCCATAGAACTGGTCAAATGGGAGCAACCTAAGGCCTAAGGCCAAGGACCACATTTGCAAAAGCTTCGAGAACACCAGCTCCATCGTGCTCCCTCTGGAATGATGCCATCTCTTCTTCACTTATGTGCCCCCATTCAAACGCACGCTCAATCCTATGCTTCGCAGCTTCTGGATGGAATTGCACACCCCAAGCAGGTAATTTGGTACCTTTCGGGCCGATCACCCTCACTGCAGTCACTTCATTATGACTAGCAGAACCTAAAAGTATGCAATTATCAGGTACGGTAATCACATGATCTTGGTGAGAGTAAACAACGGCAGGCCCCATGGTCCCCCCTCTAGATTTGAATAAGACATCTGACATACCTTCACTATTAAGCTGCATATCCCAGATTCCACTAGACATCTTCTCTGCTCTAGTCACCTCAGATCCTAGGGACTTGCACAGGAGCTGGTGACCGAAGCAAATGCCCAAAGTTGGTGTGCCAGAATTGGACGAAACTCGCATTAGAGAAGCCGCTCCATCCATCCATCCTTCCCACATCGTCACATTTCTACGAGAGCCAGAGCACACCACTGCGTCCACCCCTAGGGCCTCAAGCCAATCGGCCATTCCCGAGTCATCAAGTCCAACTGGAAGTGCGATTCTGTAAAACCTGGAAATATTTTCTCCCATCGACACTTCACAGCTCTCCCAGAAACCATATTCTTCATTCCAATCTGGCACATCGCCCTTCTTCAGAAAAAAGAGCCCATCAGATGCAGCTTTTTTCCCAGATTCGTTGGACTGCATCTGTGGAGTTAGTAAGAATACATCCACATCACCATTCTTTGCAAGAGGTTGAACAACTTCTTGATTCCCACCATGTCCGAACTCAGATCTCTCAACGAGTAAGTCCAGTAATAAGACCCTAGTAGCGCTACTCATAGCAGTCGGAGGGGGCGATTGTTTGAAAGGCCCCCGTATGCACAGCAATACGAAGCGGACATGGTAGACAAGCAAGTGATCCTAGATTCTGTCGGCCCAGTGCAGGCAGTTCTCGATGCTCACGACGGAGTTGTGAACGTCCTAGATACGACGGCTGGAGTCATCTCGATTTCACTTGAGGGCGGATGTACAGGGTGTAGCGCCACTCCCATGACTGCGATGCAAATATACTACTCTTTGATGAAACTAGAAGACGTCAATGATGTGATATTCGTAAATGGGGAGCTACCAGCATACATGAGGGCGTTCATTGATGACAAGATTGGCGGTGAGAGTTAACGCTCTTCCTTTCTCATTTTCATGATCTCATGAGGATTCTTCTCTCCCTGAACATCCTTGCCCCTCAAATTCATTGAGGCAGATATTGCTACGATTACAGCAACAAGTGCCATTGGCAATGCGATAGAACTTGACCCCCAAAGCTCCCTGCCTAAGAAATTTAGAATTATTAGCATTACAGCAGAAATGATACAGAGGGTAGCTATTGCCCTTTGGGCAAAAACCTCCCCTCCCAAAGTCCGAGAGAAAGTCCCTATTGACATCCACAAAATGACGGCAACACCGCACATTCCTAGAGAAAGAGTCTCCACAAAGTCAACGAGTTCACTGACCACAAACCTCCCAAGAGGCCAACACTTGTGAGTATTGGGTAAGGAGGTTTCACAACGTGGGAAATAACGAACCTTCATCAAAAGTAAGCGTAACCCGACATCATGAGCGTACTACGCGGCCTCACATTGAGCATGATAGCTCTGTTACCCGGGGTTTTCCTAGGCCTACTGGCATATCTTGCTATGGGAGGGGGGTCAGATACAACAGAATGGGAATCTTGGATGTATTTTCCCTGCTATGGAGTCCCTCTATTTTTCATGTTCACCGCCTTCATGTTTGGAATGAGGTCTGGTAGGGTGGAAGACCAGTGATAAGAGACGCAAAAGCAAAAAAAATAGGGGAACAACTAGACTCATTGTATCCAGAAACACCAATTCCTCTCGATCATCACGATACTTACACACTCCTAGTTGCAGTGATGTTGTCAGCTCAAACCACAGATAAGAAAGTAAACGAAGTCACACCTTCATTATTCAAGATTGCAGATACGCCTGAAAAGATGGCATCTCTAGAAGTTGAAGAAATACATTCCCTAATTAGAGAAATCGGCCTAGCTCCTACCAAGGCTAAGAATCTCAGAAGAATGGCCGAGCAGATCATTGAATCGGGAGGGAGCATATTTCCAGATTGGGATTTCCTTGAGTCACTGGCGGGCGTGGGACACAAAACAGCGAGTGTGGTAATGGCGCAGGCCTTTGGAATACCAGCATTCCCCGTTGATACTCACATCCATCGCCTAGCCGATAG
>DALI01000067.1 GCA_002496725.1 Euryarchaeota archaeon UBA181
TGTCCAAATTGAGGTATTCTAGATTGAAGCCTATCTTCATCTTCAGCATGAGTGGCAATTACCCCTCCTGTATTTGCGAAGATATCCTCGAGATGCCTTTGCTCATGAACTAATAAATCACCAGTACTACTTCCCATGAAGATCTTGATTCCACACACGCCCTGCATTCCTTCGACACTACGCAAATCAGCGACATTGTTTGCAGTAGCCCCGATGAAGAAGCCATGATGAGTTACAGCCTTCTTTGAAGCTAAGGAAATCTTCTGTTCCAATGATATTCGATTAATGGCATTTGGAACAGTGTTCGGCATATCAAGAAAGGAGGTAATACCTCCAGAAGCAGCGGCCCTACTACCGCTTTCCAAATCTTCCTTTTCAGGATTTCCAGGGTCACGAAAGTGCACATGGGGATCTATCGCTCCAGGTAATAGATACAATCCCGTTGCGTCTATCACAGATTCTCCATTCTGAACCTTCAGCCCTCCTTGTGGGGCAATAGTTTTGATTGAACCAGCAGCAACACGCAGGTCGCCTTCTACTATTCCGCCAGGGAGGACCATCATCGCATTCTGAACAAGTAGGTCCCCGCTCATCGTATCAACAACCCTCGGTAGGGATGGTACCTCATCACCATTGCCATAGAGCTCAATCGAGTTGTGAGGTTGTGTTCATATATCCCCTGTACGCCGGAAAGACAACGGGTTGGAGTAGTCAGGTTATCTCGTCGGGCTCATAACCCGGAGATCGGTGGTTCAAATCCACCACCCGTTACCAAAAACTAAATCTAAACTAAAAGTGAAAAAACGATACACTGAAAGTAAATTAGTATAGAAAAACACTTTCAAATAGTAATTGCACTCCATCGTTTGTTCATATACCTCCGACTGTCAGTCAGGTACATACACGGTGAGCAAATGGATGAGAAGACAGCAAGTGAAAAAGTCGAAGAAGAGGAACTAGTGATAGATGTGGACGAACCACAGGCGACTATTGAAGATCTACCAGGTGTAGGTCCAGCAACAGCTGAGAAGCTCAGAGACGCTGGTTTCGATGACTTGCTTGCAATTGCGGTAATGAGTCCTTCAGAATTGGGTGAGCAAGCTGAGCTCGGCGAAGCGGTGTCTGCAAAAATAATCGCTGGAGCTAAGAAATTAGCTAATATTGGCGGATTCATTAGTGGAGTCGCATTACTGGATAAGAGAAGTAAGGTAATGAAACTAACTTCTTCCACATCGGCTCTCGATGAACTACTGGGGGGTGGATTCGAAACTCAGGCAATTGTCGAAGTATACGGCGAATTTGGTAGTGGCAAGACACAAGTAGGGCATCAGCTAGCCGTCAATTGCGTTCTACCATTGGAACAAGGAGGGTTTGGGGGAGAAGTATTCTACATCGATACTGAGGATACATTCAGACCAGAAAGAATTACCCAGATGGCCGAGGGAATGGGATTAGTCCCCTCTGAAGTACTCGAGAGAATACATGTCGCTAGAGCCTACAACTCCGCTCATCAAATGCTGCTAGTGGATGAAATTCAGAGAATGGGAAGGAGCATCGATGTCAGACTGATCATCGTTGACTCATTGACCAGTCACTTCAGAGCCGAGTATCTGGGTCGTGGGATGCTAGCCGCTAGGCAACAAAAGCTCAATCGCCATCTAAAAGATCTCAAGAAGCTAGCCGACATAAACAATGCCCTGGTTTTAGTTACCAACCAGGTTCACTCCAAGCCTGATGCCATGTGGGGCGACCCAACCAAGCCAATTGGGGGTCACATAGTGGGACATGCAAGCACTTTCCGCCTGTACCTTAGGAAATCCAAGGGGGGCCGTAGAATTGCTCGCCTAGTGGACAGTCCTAACTTGCCTGATGGGGAGGCGGTCTTCAACGTGACAAGCGAGGGTCTGCGGGATTGATCACCCGCGGACCCCGTGTCCGACTACGCCAGCTCAGTCATCGCAGTCCTAACTTCTTCAATCAACACTGCTAAGTGATTTTTATCGAACCCTAGCTTAATATCCGCTGCAGAGAATAGTTCCGGCAGAGTTTTGGTATTTCCCAGTTTCATAGCATTTGAATAATCTGACAATGCTTTTTCACCATCTTTCCGTTGTGTCCTCCAGAGCTGCAAGGCTCCTAACTGAGCTATACCATACTCAACATAGTAGAAAGGAGCTCCGTAGAGATGACCCTGTTGTTGCCAAGAGATATCCCTGAATATTTCATATTCATCCCATTCCATATTGGATCCGAACCTATCTCTTATAGAGTTCCAAATTTCCTTCCTTTGCTCTCTGCTATGGTTTGGATTAGCATATATCCAATGTTGGAATGAATCTATTGTGGCTATCCAGGGAAGTAGAAAAATAATCCCTTCCAAGTGACCTATTCTAGCTCTATCAGCTTCTTCCCGATCATAGAATTCCTCCCACTTATCCTGTGTCATGAGCTCCATCGACATTGAAGCAACCTCTGCAAATTCTATCGGGTAGCTCCTTTCGCCAATGAGCTCAAGGTCACCGCAGTAGATAGAGTGGAATGCATGTCCTGCCTCATGTATCATAGTTTCCAGATCTCCCTGCAAACCTGCAGCATTCATGAATATGAATGGAACCCTACTTTTTTGCAGATAATACTGATATCCGCCTGGGGCCTTCCCCTTCCTAGTATCCAAATCAAGAGTATCCATTTCAACTAGCATATCGAACTTCTCACCTAGGTCATCAGACATTTTGTGAAACAAAGAAGAGAGCCTTTCTACCATTTCTCCAACATCGGCAAAGGGCCTCAATGGCATTCTCCCCTCTAAATCTGGTCCCACTCCAGTTTTCTCATTAACATCCCATGGACTTAGAATACCTAGGTCAAGACTTTCAACTCTCTTGGAATTTATCTCATGCATTAATGGGATACAAACTGATTCAATTGCGTCATGGAACTCCAAGCAGTCTTCCTTGGAATAGTCAAACCTCTCCATCGCTCTAAACATATAGTCAGTATAGGTTTCGAAACCCGCATTCACAGCTATCCGGTGCCTAATTTTAATCAACTCATCAAAAATGTCTGATAACCTATCTTCATCTTTCATTCTCCTGTCGGCAACTCCTTTCCACGCACTGGATCTTACTTGCCTGTCGTTCGCCTCTAGGAAAACCCTCATCTCAGGAATGGTATATTCTTCACCATTGAATTCAACTGTCATTGCTCCATTAATGGCTTGTGCCTCGGTAACTAATTTGGTTTGCTCCACTCCTAGTGGAATATTCTCTTTTCTAAAAATCTCAACATCATTCCTCATGGATCTAATCATCAGGGCATATCTTTCTGGAAGATTATCTATGGCCTCATGCTCAATCAGTCTCCGATTAAGTGAATCGGAGAACTCTGAAAGTTTCGGTCTTACATTTTCTACGAAATCTAGGAAAGACTTCCTTTTATCCTCACTCTCGGTATCACAGGTCATTGCAATGTAGAGAAGTGCACCTTTTTCTGAGATGTGCTCAGAAAGCTCAGAAGCATCCCTTATTGCTTTCTCAAGACAACCAGAACAGGTCATTCTTCTGTTGAGGAGGTCTTCAGTGTAGGGTTTGATTTCCTCCCAGATGCCCGCATCAAAATCACTCCTTACGAAAGACCCACTTTCCTTGTCCACTGCGATATCGCCCATATTCATCCCACAATGCCAATGGATATTACCCTGACTGTTGATCTCATAAATCACTCATTGATGCATGAAGAAGGAAGGCCTGCTCTATCTTACTATTCGATAACGTTTCATTCTTGGTAATTGCCCCTATCTTGACAAGTCCACCGATTGTTGGAAATGGCCTTCTTGTTATCATTCTCCCTCCCAGATGCTCAATAATCCTCTCTGCTTCACTACTGTGATGGTTATACTCCTCCATTGGAATACTAGTCTCTTCCATACCCTTCGTAGTATCAATCTCAGGTAGTCTAATGATCCAGGCCTTAGCATCTCCCTTGGATATACCAGATCTCTCAATTGCTACTCTTATTTGCCTAGTCCCGGAGACTACTCTTAGGAATTCTGCTCCAGAATCCCTTGCAACCATTGTCCCCTTCTGCTCATTTCTCCTAACTTGATGCCATGCCGACCACAGGTGTACTTCACTAGCAGCAACCTCATAAGAAATTAGAATCCAACGTTCATCAGGACGCCACTCTTCCATATCTGCGATCAATGAGGAGATATTCTCTATGGGCGATGAAAACTTTACTCCCCAAGCAGGAAACCAAGGTATTGTCGCCATATAATCATCGCTCGGTCTTGTCGGAGTTCAATTGTCCTTTCTGCTAGATCTCCTCGTCATTCTAGCGGCATCTCTGACTAGATTCTCTACAAGTCTTACGCTCCACCCCCTTAAATCGGACAATCTTTCTCGATCTTTCTCTGTTAGTTCTGCTACATCTGATACTTCACTCACTCCAAGGAGTTTGGACATCTCTCTCGCTCTCACTCTGCCAATTCCCTTGAGAGAAACAAGTCCAAGTATGTCAGATTTACAACCATATCTGACCCTTCTCCGAGTCTCCCCTATTGCATCTATCAGGGTTTCGTGTGCTTGTCTTCCGAATGCAGATATTTCCTCATCCTCGATTACGATTCTCCTTGATGCATAGAGGAGCCATTCAGCTAATTCTACACGACTTCTAAGATCGCCAGGCTGTACTCCCCAATTCTTTTCTATAGAGCTCATTGTTTCTTCTTCCATCCAAGATTGTAGAACCAAAGCCCCCTTCATCCGCCTATCTTCATCATGATCAACAGCACTTCCAAGCATCTCCCTCTCATGGATATGTAATGCAGATTGAACCCTATCAAAATCTGATTTCCTAAGCCACAGAGGTAAGAAATCAGGCGTGCAGGCTACTAGATGAAGTAGGCTTATTGGAGAAAATTGTTGAAACTCATCACGACCGGAAATTATCTCCATGGCCTTTCCAAGTCCATCTCTCAGAATTCTTCCAGATAGTGGATTCAGGTATAGCATAGATATTCTCTTGCCTAGGGGAGTTGGAAGATATGTCATTGTCGGAGACTCCGAACGCCCAATAGTATCTTCACTCATTGAATTTGCCTTCTTAAAGCCAAAAATAGCAGGCCCATTCCTCCTCGTCTCAAATTTTCTAACTTCTCTTCGAGTTGACAGCTCGACCCCAAGGACGCTAGCAGCTGAATTTGCCCAAGTAGGGACTTCATCTAACCACTCTTCTTCATTCAGAGAAGAAGGCTGTTCATCTTGTATTTTCTTAGCTACTTTTTCAGAGTCCCCTTCTCTAGTAAGCATCCCATTCTCAACTAACCAGGCTATCGCTTCATCTAATCTATCTGCCAAAGTCTCGGGCCTCATTTGAGTAGCTAAAAAAGTACTATCAAAGAAACGACTCACTGAGTATCTATCATTCAAGATCCCACTAGAGATTAATGAAAGGACATGAGTCAGCAAAGCAGGATCCTCAATAGCGCTTTTTGCCATAGGATTAGCTAGTTTTGAAGTCACATCTTCCGGCTCACTATTCAGATATAGGTCGACTAATCTTTTTTCCTCATCCGAATCTTTCGATAGAATCCATGCATCGCCATATTCGTCATACTTGGGACGACCAGCCCTACCTAGCATCTGTCTAATTTCCATTACTGATAACGGCATTGAAGCACTGGCGGCTACACTCCACCTCCTGAAATCTCTAATCACAACTCTCCTTGCTGGGAGATTGACGCCTTGTGCAAGGGTGGGTGTGGCAACAATGCATTTTATGTCCCCCTTCTTGAAAGAACTCTCAATAATTCCTCTTTGGCGATGTGTTAGTCCTGCGTGATGAAAACCAACTCCTCCCTTGATTGACTTAGCCAAGGAGGACCCAGTGGAAGAATTCTCTCCCCCCTTGGAAATTTTATCTGAAATATACTTCCAATTTTCTATCGTTTCTCCTGTGATTATATTAAAATCACCCTCTGTTAGGCTTAGTAGATATTCTGAAAGAACCCTAGCTTCCTTAACTGCCGAGGCTCTTGAAGATACAAAAACAAGTAATTGGCCCCCTATGGAAATAGTATCTTCTAAAGCGGCCTGAAGCCTCCTATTCTTCATTCCAGGTAAAGCTCTAGATTTGACTTCCTCCCTTTCTCCCCCTCCCTCAATTCTATGAATACTAACATCAAGGTCAGTCATTATCCCACAGTGTAATGGTATTGGTCTCCAATCGGACTTAACATGTTCTGCTCTCAGCCATTTTGACAGCTTTTCTGAGTTTCCTACAGTAGCTGAAAGTGCGATTATTTGAGCTTCTGGACGAATATGCATTATTCTGGAAAGAGTAACTTCCAGGGTGGGCCCTCTGCTGAAGTCATTCAGAAGGTGAAACTCATCTGATACCACCACTCCCAGATTTTCTAGAAATCCCACTCTTGTCCTTAGTATGGAGTCCAGCTTCTCGCTTGTGCATACCAAGATATCAGAGTCCTCTACACTGGATGATTCACCTCCCCTGTCCCCAATCGCTAAACCCACTGTTAATCCAACTGACTCAGCAATTTCCTTCATCTCCTCGAATTTTTCATTTGCGAGCGCCTTCAGAGGAACTACGTAAGCGCCACGCATTCCTTTCATATCACCAATTAATCGATTAATGATGCCTATGTATGCCACAAGTGATTTCCCACTCGCCGTGGGGATTGTCAGCATCAGATTTTTCCCTTCTAAAATTGGAGGTAAAGCTTCCATCTGTGGAGGAAAAAAACTCTCAATTCCCCAATTATTTTTCAGAAAATTAGTAATCCTCGGATCAATCCCAAGACTCTCAAGTCCATCCTCTGAAGTCGCCACGACTCTGCTTATATTCGGCCGTTCTAAAGGATGCCGCGAATAATGAGCTAATTCCACCGATGGTATGCTGGATGCCCCTCTGAAACTGCTACAAAGAGACCTTCACCAGTAGCACATATCTTCTCCTCACAAATCAGGCTCATTCTTATCTTCGCTCTATCGGAACTCAATTCAATTACCTCCGACGTAATTTTCAGTATCTTGTCATTTGGAGTAGGTCTTCTGAGGTTGATGCTATATGACGCAGTTACTGTGCAGGGAGGACTATTGACTCCTTCATTTTCCATCAGTGCTACTGCCGCAGTCCAATTTCCATGACAGTCCATAAGTGCCCCTATTATCCCGCCATTAACCATTCCAGGGAATGCTTGATGATGTTCTTCTGGATTAAACTCCATATACATTCCATTATCTGTTCTGAAAGATCGTATTCTCAATCCTCTCTCATTCGCTGGACCGCATCCAAAACATATACTCGATGGAGCATATTTTTCCTGTACCGAAAGATCACCATTACCACTCATATGCTATAGGAAAGGCCCTAGGGAATTGAATAATTCCCATAATTGTCCCAGCGTATCCTATTTATGTCGAACCTACTGGGAGGAGCGTTGACGAATCCCAAAGGGGGCTCAGTAGATGGGTCAAAGTCCGATAGGCCTGAAAGCCTGATACCTAGATCAAAGAGAAGAAGGTTCGCTCCATTGAAAGTAGCGAATCAAATACCTAAGAGGAGGAGAATGGAGATAGAGAAGGCACTCGAAGGAAGTGTTGGAACTCCAAAGAAATGGTCTCGTCAGAGTGGTCCGAGAAATCATAGTTTTCTCCGTAAGAGAATTCTCCCAGGCTCAATTAGGAGACTTGAATTCGATCTTCTTTCTGTTGAAATAGGGGAGTCATGGCCAGTTCCAGTAACCGTAGTTCATGGCTCTCGTCCGGGCCCAGTAGTTACACTTCTTGGTGCCGTGCATGGAAATGAACTAGTGGGTCCATTGGCTTTGACATATCTATCAGGTCCAAATTTCATTGGAATTGGTAAGTCTATAGATCCCGAGGCATTAGCAGGAACAATAAGAATCGTACCTGTTGTGAATATGCCTGGTTACAAGATGAAGAGCAGATATATGCCAGATGGAAGGGACTTGAACAGATCATTCCCTGGAAAGCCCGATAGTAACACGTCCTTTCGCGTAGCAGATAGATTATGGAAACAAATTATCGCGGGTAGCGATTATGTCATTGACCTTCATACAGCAGCCGTAGGGAGAACTAATATGCCTCAGATTCGCGCCAATCTTGCACATGCCTCTAGCAATAAAATAGCCAGATCATTCGGTATTGAGGCCATATTGGACAATGCAGGCCCGAAGGGCTCTCTAAGGAGAGTCACCAATGATTATGATATCGCCTGCATCACTTTCGAGGGAGGGGGTCCCGATGAGCTCGATCCCGAATCAGTACAGGTCTCTTTGTACGGTATCCTCAATGTTCTGAGGTCACTAAGGATGATACCGGGTCATCCGAGTAGGCCAAGCTTCAGGATTCTGGCATCTGGCTCACTCTGGATTAGGTCTGATCAAGGAGGCTTATTGGATGTACTTGCTCCAGCAGGTAGCTTTGTGGAAGAAGGGGAAGTGGTAGCTACAGTTACTAATCCAGAAAGCCCGGATGAGTCACATGATGTGATTTCCCCGACTAAGGGCCTGATGATCTGCTCGGCGACCAATCCCTTCGTTACGGCAGGAACTCCAGTTGGTCATATTCTCCCAGTGACAAAGGGAGTCCAAACAATAAGGAAGAGACTTGACGATGATGACTGCTTAGTTATCAGTGGAGCAGATGGCGATCCAGTATGGAGAGATGATGATGATGTTGAGGACATTACAGTAGGGGGAGAATGGTCAGGTGGCACTGTAGACGCCGAATGGGCCACAAACCCTCCAACTGATTCCGATGAAGAAGCGGCCGAGGCTGATCCCTCTCAGTAAGTTCCTGGAGGGGGAGGGGGCGGGATATCCTCCTCGTTAATACTGTCAATCTTGGGTATTGAAGAAATCATGGTTGACAAGTCTGGTGCGCTTGGGAGTGCATATGAGAATTCATTATCCTTCGGTCCTCCTCGATTCAAATCCACAGTATTACTACGGGGACTGATCTGGTAGAACTCATATGCTTCTTTCAGTTTCCTCCTGTGTGAAATCTGTGTGCTAATCAAGTAGCTAATTCCAAAGAAAGAAGCAATTGAAATTATTAGTGCCACAATGCCTACCGGAGTCAGAATGTATGATACTGCCCTTTCAGAAAAAGAGTTACTACTTTTCGAAATGACCATTTCAAAGCTCCAAAGGACCTCGGTGACTACTCCGCTGTCAATAATCAATGCAGAAACCTGTATTATGCGAGATCCCTCAGAACAGAGATAAATCTCTAGATTTTCATCAGGAGAATCACAATCAAGCGAGGCAATTGATATATTTCTATTACTCATTAGGGCACTCTCATTTAGAGAGTAATCCCCTATTCTCCAAGAGATTGTATATTCAACCCCCTCTGGGATAATCCCAACATCTAGATTAAGAGTCTCATTCTTAGTATACCATCTATCCATGCCCTCGGAGGAGATATCAAGCAAATTAATTCTTGAAAAACCCTCATCAATCAACTCATTACAGTCGTCATCGATACCATTCCAGGCCTCATTCGAGTCAGGATTCACGGAATCATCTGCATCATTACAATCCTCGAAATCAAGGAACCCATCTTCATCGTTATCATAATTGAATACAAGGGGATCTGACCCCATATCAAGAACTTCGTCTCCATCAAGGTACCCATCTTTATCCGAATCAGCATCGATAGAAGAGGTTGAAAATACATGAAACTCTTCATAATCCTTCAAGCCATCTGAATCAGTATCAATATCTATGAAGTCTTCATCAATTGACTCGTCACAATCATTGTCCTTTCCGTCAAGTACCTCGGAAAGATAACCCGCTCTCTCAGAATCCTCATCATCACAGTCCTCGAACCAATACTCTCCATCTCCGTCATTATCGGGGTCAGCTGAGATAGGATCGGTACCAGTAATTTGAATTTCATACCCGTCGGGAAGCCCATCTCCATCAGTATCGCCGTTGTATGGGTTAGTAGAGAGATTGTGATATTCCTCAAAGTCACTAAGCAGGTCACCATCTGAATCTATCGTATCGAAGCCATCATCCATTACCTCGTCACAGTCATTATCTATTCCATCAAGAACCTCATTGAGGCCAGGGGATCTGAAACCATCGTTATCATCGCAGTCTTGGAACCAATACCACCCATCGCTATCATCATCTGGGTCAACAATGTTGGGATCGCTCCCATGGGTCAAAACCTCAATTCCATCATTCAACCCATCATCATCGGAGTCACTGTCCAAGTGATTAGTCAGATGAGTGTAATATTCAGCCCAATCGAAAAGACCATCTCCGTCAGAATCAGTAAAATTGAATCCTTCATCGGTTTGTCCTTCACAATTGTCATCAAGTCCATTGAGGATTTCAGGTCTTCCAGGATTAATCATTGGATTGTTATCATCGCAGTCGTTAAAATGGTAGAACAGATCACCGTCATCGTCAGGATCGAATGTAAGTGGATTACTGCCCCAGAAATTTATTTCCGCACCATCTGACAGGCCATCATCATCAGTATCACTGTCAAGCGGATTAGTATTGAAAGTCATTATCTCTTCCAAATCTCCTATGCCGTCCAAATCTGAATCAGGAGACAGTGGATCAGTACCGTGATTCATCACTTCTTCATAGTCACTCAGTCCGTCATCATCTGAGTCCGAGTCATAGGGATCAGTTCCCCATATCTCAGTCTCATCGATATCCTCCAATCCATCATCATCATGATCAAGATCAGCATCAGTGCCATGTAATATCATCGACCATTGGTTCAGGGTTCCAGTAGTTCCCGAATCAACATCCCTTACCTTCAATTGCCATTCCCCTAGTGAGGACTCGTCCCAAAGATGAACGGAGTTGAAAGTCCAATTATCATAGTCATCGCCATTATCGTTTCTTTGTTCGGCTAGCCAAGACTCCTTGCCAGATGGAGACACAAGCACAATTTCCAAGTCCCCCCTCGAAGAATGTGAGATATCCACAATCACATCGACACTCTCAATGGCGATATCAGTACTGACAGAGGCATTAAATGAGCTCCAAGATGAGTTTGCGTCATCTATCTGATAATTAGTCGAGATTGGCCCAACACTGAGATTAACCTCATCATCTACATTTACCCATGATGAAGCTAGTGAGACCGCGGACCCAGCATCCACGGCTCCGAATCCATACTTGTGAGATACATCATGCCCTGCTCCATTTATTTCCCATGATGAATCAGAGGGATCATTTTTCCTCGCACTGTTTACCAGTATGTGTTGGACATCCCTCCAAGTAAGGTTCTGATTCGCTTCTAGCATCAGAGCAATAACCCCTGAGGCCAGAGGAGTTGCACTAGATGTTCCTCCAAATGTATCAGTCACATTTCCTGATGAGTTGTAACCTCCAGAGCCGACTATGTCTGTGGTTGTTATGGCCTCGCCATCACCATTTGAATGAGCCGCAACTAGAATGTTAGCACCAGGCTCTGCATAGTAAGACTGCTGTCCGAAGTGCGATATTGCTGTAACTGCAATTGTAAATCTACTATTTGCGTATCCATCATAGTTCGAATCATCATCGGATTGTAGGCCATTACCCGCCGCCCACGTTATGATATTCCCCAAACCGTTCCTTCCCTGATATGCATCATTTTCGAATGCGGCGAGCATTAGAGGCCCCGGTGCTTCTAATGTCCGACCGTTGTCACTGGGTCCCCAAGAATTAGAATATATGTCCACATATCCATTTTCATAACTCAGAGCTCGCGACTCGTCAAAATCACTCACGGAGCATGCTATTAGTGTTGAGCCGGCAATATTAGCTCCAAAGGCCGCCCCTGAGACGTACAGTGAGTTATTCCCTGCTGCGGCGGCGACACCAGCGGCGGCGGTTCCATGCCCATCAAAACTCAGGGGGCTCGGGTCAGAATCATCATTGCACCAGTCGTAGGACGCCGATTGATCATATCTCGGAGAAATATCTGGGTGCGAATAATCAAGTCCATCATCCACTATACTGATTATTACTCCAGAACCATTGTACATGTTCCAAGCACCAGTGAGGTTAGCATCTTCACCGGAAACTCCTCCTGTTTGGCCGAAGTTATCAAGATGCCACTGAGAGCTTAATTCAGGATCATTGGGCGAATATCTTTCATGCATTTCACTCTTTGTAATAGGCGAATAAGCCTCTATCTCTCCTGCTTGTAATGACTCTGAAAGCCTCTTTAAAGGCTCTGAACCACCTTCAAGCTCCCAAATGAATGCTCCCTGCAATATACCAGTCTCTTTACTAGAGATGGGCTTAGAGAGTGACATCGAATGCTCTGAAATAGGTACACTGGTAACAATAAGCCACTCTCTTGTTTCATAGAGCTCATCTAGATGATATGAGTCTATATCCCCTACTCTGTCGAACGCTAGCTGAACCTGAATCGAGTATCCTTCAAGTACCGATTTTGCTGAGATTTCATCTTCCCGTTCATCAATATTTTCTGCAGATACGAGAGCTACAAAGGGAGAGAAAAGAAGAATCACAACCATTAGGATGGCGTATCGCATGGTGTACCTCGTCCAACTAAGACATATAGGCATTCGTAGTCGACGTTAGAGACATAATTCACTATTTTCCATCAAATGTAGAGATTTCATTACGAACTTCTCTATCTGTCATTAGTCTTCTCTGCGACTTAGCTACCTCGAATAGATACTCTACCAAACTATCAGTTACTTCATATCCATTCTGACTGAGCCACCATGTAATATTAGATCTACCACTCATGTGCCCTATACGAATCACCTGTTGTAATCCATAATCTCCTGCGGGCACACCCGAGTAGACTCTATCTGCGAGCCAGTGGTCTCCCTTCGCCATCGCCTTAACCACTGCACTAGCATGAACGCCAGTACCAGTCTCAAATGCATCTTCGCCGAATACTGGATAATTTCTAGGGAGGGCAACCCCAACATATTCGTGTGCCTTTTTCATGTAGTCATTCAATGAAGTGAGATCATTCTCAATCACCCCCATCAAGCTTAGGTTCACTAGAGTTTGATCTATTGGCGCATTTCCTGACCTCTCTCCGACTCCTAGAGCTGTCCCATGGATTACATCAGCTCCTGCCTCGTAAGCTGCGAGATTATTTGCAACACCAAGTCCACGGTCTTGATGACCATGCCAGTTTACTTCTATATCTCTTCTATTGAAGCCCGAATCAGGAATCACTTCCTCTTGAATGAACCCTAGTAACTTCTTGACGCCATTTGGAGTAACATGACCACATGTATCACATACACAAATCCTGTCCGCACCTAGCTCCATAGCCCTAGTGTATACTTTCTTGATTTCTTCGGGCTTGCTTCTTGTCGTATCCTCAGTTACGAACATCACTGGGATGTCATTATCCACGGCAAATGTAACTGCAGATTCTGCAGTTGACATTATTCTCTCCATGGTCCATCCCTCAGTATACTGTCTTATCGGACTGGTCCCAAGAAAGGCACTGGCCTGAATCTGCCTCTCGTGTTTCGATTGTAGATCAACCAGTGGTTCAATATCTGAAACCAACGTCCTGACAGCACAGCCAGGACGGAGAGAATAATCCATCTCTCCCATGTGCTTCAACATTGAATCTATGTGTCCGACATGTTGAGGCCCAGCACCGGGAAGTCCCAAATCTACCTTCTGAATACCCAACTTCTCCATGAAATCAATAAGCTCTATTTTTTGCTCTATTGTGGGGTTTATTGCACTAGGGCTCTGAAGCCCATCCCTTAGGGTCTCATCATCAAACCACAAGTCATGAGGGTGATTCGACTGCTGCCTACTAATCTCATAATCAATGTTATTCCAATCAAAGATTAGCTCCTTCTCCTCCATCGCACCACCTACTTGTTTCGCTCCGCAACTACCTACCAAGTGCTTGAATCCATCGGGACGACGAAGTCGTGTTAGTTAGGGGCATTTCTCCTATTCTTTGAATCTGTCTCAAGCTTCAGTATCAGAGTCGAACAAATTATTATTCCAATAATTATCCCTTGTATTTCCCAGCCGGAGGAAACCAACAACAAGAAGAACATAGCCAGATATGCAAGTGAGAAAAAGAAAGATCTTGCAGCGGTTGGCATTCTCCCGTTTTCATCAATATCCTCTTCAAGGTCTATCCTCCAGACAGTAGATGCATACCAAAGACTCAGAATGAAACAGCTCCATCTGAGAATTTGATAGAGTGAGTCACTATAATCGAGATTTCCATGAGCGATAGGGGCGTATAGGGATGCAACCATGAGAAGAATAGTATAGGCCTTCATTTCAATCATAGTTCTAGCTCCCCCTTTGACATTAGGCATCATTGGCACCCCAACATCTCCATAATCCTTTGATTTGTAAAGTGCGAGTGCCCAGAAGTGAGGGGGCGTCCATAGGAAAATAATGAGAAACATCAACCATGGCATCATACTTCCCAGTTCTGTCACTGAGGAAAACATTGATTCCAGAGAATCATAAGACATACTCAAAGAGCTCTCAGAAGCCGACCAACCAACAAGAGGAGGAGTAGAACCGGCAATACCTCCAATCACAATGTTTTGAGGGGTAGATCTCTTCAACCAAATACTGTAAATAAATACATAGAACAGTATGCTGAAAGTAGCCCAGAAGGCCGCTACTGAATTAGCCATGTAGTAAAGCCAAATGATTCCAAAAAGAGAAATTGATATACCGAAAATTAAGGCATTAGACGGAGAAATCTCTCCCATTGGTATCGGTCTGCTAGCCGTTCTAGACATCATCGGATCTATATCTCGGTCATACCACATATTGATTGAATTAGCACCTCCTGCTGTGAGATATCCGCCTATCAAGACAATAAAAATCGTCCATATTGTATTCTGAGAAATCCCGCCACCCTTAAGCAGATCATGCAATATTACTGAGCAGACCCCGGTAATCTGTAGTAGAATCACAACTCCCGGCTTAGTGAGTGCGAAATAGCTAGACATTTTCCCACGCATCTTCTCACCTATCCTGAATATCTTTTTTCGTCCTCACTGTACGAGACATAACTGTGACTCCTAGCCAAGCGGTTGCGAGAATGGTGAAAGAGATCGTTGCTACCATCAGGTGTGCTAGAGACAGATATTCTGAGAATCCATCAGATTCCCAAGAAATGATATATGAGGCTCCAAGTAATGCATTTCCAAAGTATGTTGCAGTGGAGGCCCAAACCCAATTCCTCAGTACCAATCCACTTTGTCCGTGTTCACATTCCTTCCATATCCTGTATGAAGAGAATGCCAACATCCCGCCAACGACCCCAACTAACCATCTATGGGCAATCTGAGACTGCAACTCCCAGTCTTCAATATTCTGGATCAACTGCCCATTACAAAGCGGCCATGATTCCATGACTCCCTCGACTCCACAACCATAGTTAGCTCCTGGAGTTGTGGAAACATATACTCCGGAGAATAGGGTAATCAGTGTTGAGACTGACAGTAAACCAATCCATTTCTTCCATTTTAATCCAACTAAAGGATCGAAGCTAATCCAACTAGGCAACTCCTCTTCGTCCCTACGGATTTCCATCCAGAGCCAGATTAGCGACAGTAGAAATGCAAGTGCGGAGCCAAGATGAATGGCCACACTCCAGTTCTCATTGTCTAATTTCACTGTCAGCCATCCGACAGCTCCCTGCCATATTATCAAGGCCAAGGTGAGTGATGAGACCCCTCTTACCCTTGGTGTATTCCAAATCTCTCTTCTGATTAGGAGCCAATTAAGTATCACCAAGGGGCCAACGAAAGCACCTGCAAGAAGCCTATGGAACCATTCAGTAAAAATTTGAAAGGAGGTATATCGGTGACCCGATCCCCTTGAATCAGCTTCATCTGGATTTTCCTCCCACCATTCTCCCTGTTCTTCTTCTGAGATATCAAATCCCAAGCTCCCAAAGCAGGTAGGCCAATCCGGACATGACTCGCCCGCATCATATATGCGAATCATTCCACCCATAGCGATTACTATGATTGTCAAAACGACTAGTACCTCAGTAGTCCTTCGAGGACTCACTGGGAAAGTCAGAAAATCACCTTTAGAGAACTCACTCTTCATCTAGGTGGGGGTCCACATCTATAGGTATACGTTCTTGCTCATACTCAAGCGTCGCTATTTTCATCGGGTCTAGAACGACTCTCTCTTTGGCCTCATCGACACCATAAAGCTGTACTAACTCGTCATTAAACTTCTCTCGAAGCTCATCCTCAGTGACATACAGCGGGGCTCCCATGCTTATCTGAAGTGCTCTAGCGCCTATTATTCGGGCCTTCTCAAATCTTGTGTGGTGTCTAACAGGCTTAACCATCGAGCGGCCGACCGAAGACCCCCACATAAGGACTGTGACTCCCATTCATTCCATCTTAGGGGCCCTGAGGCCTATTCTGAATTAACCAACATCGCCACTGCATTGCCCCCGCCAAGACATATGGTCACAATCCCATTCTTGTATTCGTTTCTATTCATCGCATTAATTAGAGTCATTAGACACCTAGCTCCAGTTGCCCCCAGGGGATGACCAATAGATACCGCACCACCATGGACATTGAACCTGTCTCCCGGAATTTGAAAATGATCTTTTATGGCGCATGAAGCGGATGCAAAAGCCTCATTGTGTTCGTATAAGTCAACATCCCCTGCCTCTAATTTATTCCTTACGAGTAATTCCTCCACAGCAGGAATCGGGGCCGACATGACTCTGCTGGGCTCAACTCCCGAAGTTGTGTAATCAATAATTCTGGCTAAGATGGGTAATCCCAATCTATTGGCTACGGCCTCTGAAACTACCAAAACTGCCGAGGCCCCATCAGAAATTTGACTAGCATTACCAGCAGTAACCTGTCCATCTGTATCAAAAACCGGTTTAAGACTCCCTAAACTATCCATGTCTGCATCCGATCTTATTCCTTCGTCCAAGGTGAGCTCTTCCATAGTCAGGCACTCAGAGGCCAACCAGCCTTGTTTCCATGCATCTAGACTCAATCTATGGGAACGTAGAGAGTAGGAATCAGAAACTCCCCTCGAGATTCCAAATTCAATGGCACAAGTCTCACCAGTAATCCCCATTAAATCACCCGAGTAGGAATCAACAAGGCCGTCATGAGATAGAATGGAAATTAGGGACTTGAATGGAACATCTGAACCCCTCTTTACATCACGTACAAATCGGGGGGCATGTGTCATGGATTCCATTCCGCCTGCAACTACTATCTCTGATATTCCCGCTCTAATTTCAGTAGCCGCAATCATCACAGCTTTCAGACTGGACCCGCAAACCTTGTTCACTGTGGTGCAAGGTGTACTAACTGGCATACCGGCCCCTAGCGCTACTTGTCTGGCTGGAGCTTGACCAGATCCCGCTTGTAGTACCTGGCCCATGTAAACTTGATCCACAATCCCACTATTTGGGTCAATACCCGTTCTGTAAAGAAGCTCTTTGACGGCCATAGCCCCTAAATCGACTGCACTGTATGCGGAGAGTGCACCACGGAACTTCCCGAATGGAGTTCTCGCATAACCGCATATTACCGCATCGGGCATGAGAGGCCCAGTGCACTACTGGACTTCAAAGGTCCGATTAGATGTCCTTTTCAAAGAGTCAATTTGATGAGTTATAGCCATAGAAATCTGCGTTCCTAAGCTCAGGACGTGATTGAGGTTTCACTAGAATCGTTCTCACAGACCAGAGGTCCTTGAATACTCTATACCTGGAAGTTGCGTCTAGATAATCCACGCCACTGGTGCCTCCGGTGCCTATTCTCCTTCCCATAATCCTCTCTACCATTCTAGCATGAGAGTGTCGCCACTTTACCATTGACTCTTCCAGCTCCACTATGGCATCTACAAGTTTACGAGGCCACGTGAGTAGCGGTAACTCTCTGTAAGACTCGATAAATAGAAGTCCCGCACGGGATCTGCTTATCTCCCCCCCCGGTTTCAGGAAAGAAACCGCCCCCTCATGAGCAGACATCATTCTAGCTTTCATTTTCTCAGAAGAATGAGGAGGAATATCGCACATTTTTCCATGTGCTTGTAAGTGCCTCTCGACATATTCAGATACGACATCATCATCTCCTTTGGAACCATATATTGACCCCATTATCGGTGTCCTCGCAATCCAGTTCATCAATGATTCAGCTAAGCTTGGCATCGATTCAGTATTCTCTAGACGTTCCAAGATCTCCCTTTTCGCTTCTCCTTTGTCTACCATCTTTCTGAATGAGTCAAGAGGATCAATTCCTCCGAACCTATCTGAGTTTTCTAGACCTAGAAGAATTTCAAACTCTCTCATCTGATATGACTCAAAACCTGAAGCAGTGCCCAAACCATCTCTGAATGCGAGGAATCCTTGAGGGGTCAAGGTTTCCAATACAGTCCATTGATTGGCCATTAATCTGAAAATTTCAGTTGTCCTGCCAAGATGATCTACCGCAACTGGTATTTGATCTTCCGGAACAGGTACCTGGCAGAGGATATTCCTTACTTCAGTAAGCTCCCTGATAATTTGCTTGAACCACAGCTCAAAAGTCTGATGAACTATTATGAAATGCATTTCATCCGAACTGATCCCCCTTTCTTCGCCCTGTAACTCAAGAAGCTCCCTGAGATTGAGGTATTCGGAGTAAGTCCAGTTACGGTTCACATCACCAGTCATACCTTCTGCTGAGAGTCCCCGCTTGAAGTATTGTCGCTCTAGGGGAGTCCAATTAATGATAGAACCATCTAAATCCCCCAATACTAGCAGAAATCTGTGTCACCTTCGAAGCCTCAACGATCCAATGGGCTCATACGTCCTGTTCCCTCGTTGAAAGTTACTAGTGCATTGTCTCTCTCCCTCATATCATTTAGTGATGCAGAGGAGCTATTCGCTTTAGTCGAAATTAACAGGATATATCTTAGGAAGACACTACCTTGGTTGGATACGGTAAAGACCCTCAATGATCAGATTTCTTACATATCCAATTGTCTATCGGAATATGACAGGTACACTGGCGCTATGTACGCAATTAGACAGGATGGGAGAATTATCGGAATCATTGGACTAAACTGGATAGATCAACAGAATAGGGGATGCGGGATCGGATATTGGATATCAGAGGAATATATGGGAGGGGGGGTAATCACCCAAAGTTGTTCGAGGATGATCGATCACTGCTTTAGTGATCTGGGTCTTCATAGATTTGTACTTGAAGCGGCCGTGGATAACACTGCTAGCTGCAAGGTTGCTGAGAGGCTTGGGATGCGCTTAGAGGGCGTAATCAAAGATAGGGAGTTATTGTACGGTAGTTATGTAGATGCTAATCTATACTCCATAACGGGGCCAGAGTGGGTACAGAAGTAATTTCTCATCTAGAGCTATCTTCGTAAGAGTCCATGATCTTCAATGGAGCAACCACCTGGGGGAAGGGACGAGAGAACATCATCTTGAGACAATCCAGTGGCTTTAGAAATTGAATTAGCCACATTTTCCTTTTTTTCCCTTCCAGGAGTTATCCTTGCCCATCTTCCAAATGACTTCGATATTGTATCTGCCGTTCCGATTACAGGAAGAGGGACCCCATTAACGACTCCCATACCAATCCCTATCTCTAGGCTAAGGTCCCTGTACCAATGCCTCTGCCCTCTTACTACGAAGGAACCCCTTCCTAGTGACTCTCCGCTCTCAGTTGTTTTCGAGACTTGACTGGGTCTGACGTAGAAAGCCGTAGCCGCCGCTCCCCCACTGCCCCATGCCCTGGACCAGCAAACTGCGATTTGTGATGCTTCTCTGAGAATTGAATCTGGAAGGTCCCTCCCCTCCTCAGGGCCTTCCAAGTTTTGTGTTATCTGCAATGAACAAACACCATCGGGAACGTTATCTGAGGGAGATTCTCTGAGTTCAATACCTTCTCTAACCTTCAACGCACAAGATGGCGCACCGTGCAGGTCTGCATGAATGTAGAGATCCTTAGATCCAAGGTGCTTCTTCACTATGGCATCATTGCCCTTGGCATCCCTTCCGCCAACTATCATCCTGCCATCAGATAGAATGGCCCAGCGATGCTTCTCAAACCAGAATCTTCTGCTCCTCTTGATTGATCTAAGCCTCCCACCTGCTGCATCTTTAGCAGCTTTCTTCTCTTCCCTAGTTTGAGTCTCAATAGTCTTTTTCAGTGCGATTTCAGCACCTGCGGCCTTATCTTTCTGTATTCTACCAGTTTCAAAATATCTTTGAGCATTCTGATGAACAGTCTTGTCGACCTCCAAGGTCACGCTCGTTCCAGGCTCGCCATCGCCATCGGGAAGGTAAGCAACAATCGTTCGCTTCTTAGCATCCACGCCTCCTATCCAGCCTACTTCTTGCGACATGTCTGATACCTCTTGCCAGTTAGATTCAGATATCGCTTTATTGAATTGCATGATAATAGAATTTACATGCTCCCAGTTCTCTTGAATCGACTTACCAAGCTCTTGCGAAATCACGGCCTTTTGCAGAAATCCATCAATCGCTCTCTTCTGCTGTGTGGCCCTCCTCTCTAGTTTAGCCTGTGATTGCTTCTGACTAGTTCCTTCCTCAACGAGCTTCTCTTCCTCTCTCCTGATAAACGCAGCAGAGTCGTGCTCTCCGAAGACTCCATCAAGGGCATTGGATAGTGACTCTAATTCGATAAATGGACTATCTTCCATATTGTCCAGCCATATCGGAGAAACAAGTACGGCACCGCCTGGGCTTTCATCTCCGATATTTTCTTGGAGGGATTGCCATTTCTCCAAGCTTGTGGCATCATCGACCCAAAGTATACACCTGTCTCCCTTCTCAAGTTCATCCATCATCGAAAGAACAGAAGAGAGGAGTATTTCTCTCTCTCCTTTGTCTAAGGAAGAAGCCAATTGTTCCTCAGCTAAACCAGCCTTAGAGCAAACTGCGGAACCGTATACTCTACCTATATTCAATCTAGAAGCGACTGTACGGATAAGATCACTATCGCTCCCTTCGAGAATCTCATCAAGCTTATCTCTATCTAGGGTTCGAGGGTCCAAAGAAGGAGGGGGCGGTACATATGGGACGCCCTTCTTTAGTGTTCTACTGGCGTATGTTGCGTGAGTCAGAGGCTGAATAATTACCCCATCCTCGTCCAAGAGAAGAACGTTACCGTCCCTGAATAGTTCGATTACCAAGGACATCTTTCCCCTGCCATGCTCAAATTCCAGAGACATTACTCTATCAAATCCAGATTGTGAAACCCCAATAAACCTAGAATTCCCAAGATGCTTCCTAAGTACCATGGCAAACTGTGAGGGATTGGGCGGCATTGGGCGATCTCTTGACGAAT
Organism: Euryarchaeota archaeon UBA181; assembly: GCA_002496725.1. GTDB lineage: Archaea > Thermoplasmatota > Poseidoniia > Poseidoniales > Thalassarchaeaceae > MGIIb-O5. The sequence goes on from DALI01000067.1 coordinate 21,370, forward strand.
AATACACTCTCTTGCCTCTGACAATAACTAGGTCTCTATTGGGAAATCCTTTCTTGCTCATCCTCAAAACAACTTGCTCATAGTGCGGCTGATACGCTTTTCTGACCCTGGAACCAACCATCTCCGTGAGCTCACGAACCGTCCTGGCGACCTCGAAGGACGATGTCTGCTCGCGCATTGTATCATACCTGCGTCCGAGACAGACTTCATCAGGCAATCGCTCATAAGAATCATTTATTCATACCAAAGACTGGTAGGCCTCTATTTCCTCAAGGACTTCAGCTTCGTGGGCATATTGATTCGAAGGGACTTCTATGAACTTCGATTTTGGTATCCTGTTAACGATACTCTTGGCCCTATCCATCCCATGTAATTTGTCAGAAGATGCCGTCATCACGGCACAAGGAATTTTTATGCTACTCAAATCGTCTGGAAGTGAGTATCTCATTAATGATCTAGCAGAAAGGTGCATCTTTTGTAAGTCCTGAGTAAGAAGAGCTCTCCTGTATCTTATTCTCTGCCCTTCTTCCTTGACCTTTCTTTCCACGGCCCAAACAGCTAGGCGCTTCATTATTGGATGGAAAATCTTCGGCATGGGTGATGCTATCAGGGCTCTGGCCCAGAATGGAAATTTAAATTCAGAGTTAGGGGCAAGAAGGACAGAGCTCCTCCCAGAAAGAAACCCTCGACTGAAGGAATCTATAAGGATCGTAGAGCCTAGAGAGGAAGAGAACCAGTCTACTTCGGAGCTTTCTATCCCATAGAACTTCAAGACACTAGCCAAATCAGAAGAAAGCTTCCCAACACTGAAGTCAGCTTTCGATATCCTACCTTCCATTACGGAGCTCCCCTTCTCTCTTGTTTCAATGTAAAGAATAGGCCTCCTAGTTGTCCATTCAGATAGCAGGGGCCTCCATCCTTCGAACACAGATCCCCAACCTGGAATAAAAACTAGGACCTCACTAGTTATGGGCGTAGAAGGGATCCATGAAATTACTCTCAAACGAACCCCATCAGATACTTCTACCCATTCCTCAGATACCTCTGAACCATCAAATTCAGGTGTACCCGACCAGTATGAGTCCACGAGAATCCTACCTTCCCTTCCGACCGCCGCCACCGGACCTGCCGCCACCGGATCCACCGCTGGGTCCACCACCGGACCTTCTACTGTCCTTTCTTCCACCAAAACTACTCACAGTCCGACTTTCTCTCCTATGACGAATTACTCTTCGCCTTCTGTGGAACCACGGTCTCCTGTACCATGGGCGATCGTAATAGTGAGGTTGGCCATAGTATCCGTAATGTCCGTGGTGGCCAACTGGTCCAAATGACGAATTACCCAATGTAAGGGACGCCGAATTTCCCGAACCAACATCATACCTAGCTCCGAGAAGAACCAAAATAAGTAGAATAATTTGAATAATCCCACAGCAGAATAAACCAAATGCCCCCGAAAGGGGAATGTCGAGGCCTATATCATTAGGATCATTAATATTGTAATATATCATCAAAGAACTCCCTATTGGCATTGTTCCATTTTCCCCGTATTCCAAACATTCGTCCTCAGCACCAGCGTAATCACCATACATGGCAAGATGGTAGCGATCAATCCCTGATGTGTAACTCAAATTATCAACTACATAAGAGACATCTAGATCTGCCCAGCAATCTAGCTCGTACCAATACTCACAGTATTCATCGCCCCATTCGTCAGTGTAGCAATCTGCATATTCAACCCAATCAAAACCAGGGTACTTCGCCACAATCTCCGAATCGATAGGACTCCATTCATCTGCCCCGCCTGTCATTACGACGGCCCCAAATAGGGAAGCAATAATGCCTAAAGATAGTATAATTGCCAATATGGCGTAACCCGGGTCTTCCCATAGCCAGTGATTACTACCGTACACCTCGGTTCCATCCGACTCGCCGTCTGGATTGAGAATCAGCATACCGTTCTGATGCATCCATTCAATATCCCCGAGGAATGTCATTCCGAGAATGCAGGGTGTATCATCATCCTTCAGAGGATTGATTAGCGCATCGACGTTTTTTATCGACATCTGTCCGACTGTTACGTCGGGCAAAGTAGTCCTATACCCTATCCCCGGGCCAGCTGCTGTCTGTGTCTCGATCTGTTCTCCCTTTTCCAGGCCGAGCATCTGGGCAGTTCTTTCATCGATCGAGCAGTGACTCGCTCCGGTGTCCACTAGGAAATTTATGTTACCGAGATTTCCAATTCTCCCCTTGACGTAGAAGCACCCATTGTTGTCTTGCTTCAGCACGATTCTCTGTCCGATGTATTCCACGGGTGGGCCATCACCGGATTCCGACTCTCTGAAAGTGCCAGGTACGGGATCTGTAAATTCCGCCATTTTTTTTCGGTGCTCGGCCTCTGCCAACTCCTCTTCGCGTAGGAGCCGCTTGGCCTCAGCCTCATTCAGTAAATCCTCAACTTCTTCCTTGGAGGTCTGGTCTTCTTCATTATCCCACCACCTCTCGGTCATGATAGTCCCTTAGTGGCTACTGGTTTGAATGTTGACCCATATTAAACTGGGAAGTAGAGACCCTCTCTCAACTTCACCCTTTTGGATGCTACTAGTGAGTTCAGATGCGACAATGTCTGATCCTGGGATAAAATTGGATGTGCGTCTGGCGAATCGTGATATGCATGTATCGCTATTTCTTCCAAGGTTGTTAATCCAGATAAGACCGCATTGAGGACACTATCATGTCTCGCAGTCCTATGTTTGACATATCTCTCCAATAGCCTTGGAGGATTAGTGCAAGCAGGGCCATGGCCAGGAAATAGCATTGGAGGGCCAAGAGAAAGAATTCGCTCAAGTCCTGAGATGTAAGAATTCATATCGCCTTCTGAGGATGGGACTAGTATAGTCCCGACTACAACGCAATTATCTCCACTTACAATCCCAGAGTCGCCTACCAGACATATGTGGCCAGGGCAATGGCCTGGAGTCTCTATGACCTCCCACCTCGCCAGTCCACTGGGCCCATTCAGGGAGAACGAATCACCCTCTCCAATAGATAATGATAATCCATCATGAGAGATGGCATCTAGGGTGATTGAGCTAGCCCAAATGGGAGCATCGTATATCTCTGATATTATTGATAGATTACCTATGTGATCTGGGTGCCTGTGTGTGAAAATAGTAGCCACAATCTTGGATCCATTTGAGACAACTTCCGAAATCTTACTCTCGAGATAAGTCAGAGATTCTTCCGATCTAGCGGCCGGATCAACCACTACGCATTCTCCGCCTAGTTCTCCGAGGATATAGCAGTTAGTATGGGTGGATGGAGGAATAGTCTCTGTCCTAAGGGGAAAAACCTCCACACCAGGGGCGAACTCAATCCTATGGTCGCCGGACGGGGGGTCACCACTCAATTTTTTGCACCCAGAGGGCAAATCTCCCTGTTCAATAGTCATCCTTTCTAAATCCCGGATCAATGTGACAATCGGAGGAGGTAGACGAACCATGTTTTCTTCCCATTGGCTTATCAGATCTGATGGCTCCCACCATCTAAAATCATCGAATTCAGACCTCCCGGGAGGGAAAGAGGGAGAAACAGTGGAACTACCCATTGGTACATGGAAGAAGTAGTTCTGAAACCTCCGAGGGGAGAATGGGGGGGTGGTCCTATCAGTCACCATTTCACAATGGAAGTTCCCGATATCGATTTTCCCCATCTTCACTAGGTTTAGCCATTCCCGCTTATCGCCACACACAGCTTCCCTGATATCTGACGATACCTCGATTATCTTACCCTCTCCATTCGGAGAAAGGCCAACCTCCTCAATCATCTCTCTTAGTAGGGCAAAGCATGCTACTTTGTATCTCTCATCAACTTCCAATACCCCCTCTAATTCCTGTGCAGATATCTTATCCACGCTGCTTATTCCACCTCCTGGGAATGACCAGTAGTCAGGAAAGCTAGCTAATTCTGAGACTCTATGTCCAAGTAATATCTCATGCCCCGTTCCTCTCTCTCTGCTGAGTATTACCGAGGCAGAACGTACTATGTTGGATGTATTGGCGCGAGGTAATGCCAATCCTTTTGGTAGCTCGCTCACATCTTCTCGAAGAGATGCGGCTCTTCAATATGGCTGCGGCAATGTTTGATTACATAAGTCCAATCTCGCATCATCATGAGCGATGTTATTACGATCGGTCACAAGAATACTAAGACTGGAGAAATAGTCTCCAATATCGAGATCCCGCGCTTCGGCCTAGGGGTGTATCTCATGAAAGAACCAGGAGAGTGTAAGTTAGCAGTTTCACATGCAATAGAATACGGATACAGGCTCATCGATACAGCCATGGCATATGGCAATGAGATAGAGGTTGGCGAGGCAATAAGAGAGTCCGATACTCCTCGAGACGAGATTTTTGTTGTGACTAAATTAAGGAGACAACATGCAACAGGATATGACGAGACCATCCAAAGGTGCCAAGAGAGTTTGCATAATCTCGGGATAGGTGTAATCGATCTATATCTGGTACATGCCCCTCCCGAAGATAGAGAAGCCCGAGCCCCTGTTTGGAAGGCAATGGAGGATTGCCTAGAGAAAGGGTGGGTCCGTTCAATTGGAGTTAGCAATTACGGCCGACACCACCTGCAAGAGATGGAATCATACGCTACAATAATGCCTGCTGTGAACCAAATTGAGATAAATCCATGGCTTCAAAGGCCATCTTTGATCTCCGCAACGAAAGATTCTGGGGCCATACCGATGGCATACTCCCCTCTGGCCAGAGGGCACAAGGTGAATGACCCTTCGTTGATTGAAATTTCTGGAATCTTAGGATGTACGCCCGCACAAGCGGCCATTAAGTGGTGTATCGACTCAGGTGCAATCACAATTCCCAAGTCCAGTAATAAGGAAAGAATAGAGGAAAATTTCAATTCACAGTCACTAGACATAGGTCCTTTAAGCGGGTATTTCCAGTCCATGGACGAGAATTACGTCTCTGGATGGAATCCAACAGTCGAGCCATGAGGTATGTCTATGAAGGGGCCTGAAACAATCGAAGAGGAATTGGCGATCATTGCAGAGGCAATAGAAGCTGGGATTGACCCCTTCCCTCCAAGAAAGAAGGAATCTGGGACGGCAAAGACAGTCATAGGATGGTTTATGATAATCATAATTTTCAGTTGGGTCTCACAACTTCTTTATCGCTCAATTTAGTGGTAGTCCCTCCCGGATTCGAACCAGGGTCATGGCATCCAGAGTGCCATATGATGGACCACTACACTAAGGGACTAGCGTCATTGGGACACAGGTCCGATATTTCAACGAATCCGAGTAATTCCAGTATCATCTAGCCCTGAATCCAGCATTTACTTTCTGTAGACTCTCGATATTTGGACGTAATTCTTCATCTGAAAGATCCATCAGTGGGGTTTCTGTCAGGCCAAGAGTATCCGTAGCGGTTAATTGGCCGGGATTGTAATACAACAGTCCAGTGACGTGACGCCCGTCTTTGGCCGCTTCATGAATTGCCTTGAGGGCGGCCACTGCATCTTCTGGATCGTGTTCGTCGGACACAGTTTCCAACCTCAGTGTGGAACCATCGAACAATGAGATGTCACTAAACTCCCCTTCTGGAACCTCTACTTCAGAAAGAGGAGAGAAGTGAGGTATGTAGTCAACAATATGAAGGACCTCATCATTTGATTTGACATAGTTGTATGATCTGTAAGACTCATCGTTATTGGAGAATGTCACACAGGGCGAGATGACATCTATAATCGCCATTCCCCGATGACTCATTGCGGCTCTAAGTAATGCAGTGAGTTGCTTTTTGCTTCCTGAGAAAGACCTCGCAACAAAGCTACAACCTAAATTCACAGCCATTGCACAGAGATCGATTGGGGGTTGCTCGTTTACAGCTCCCTTCTTCTTTTTCGAACCTTTCTCTACGGTAGCACTATACTGGCCCTTGGTCAATCCATAGACTCCGTTATTCTCTATTATGTAGACCATATCCAAATTCCTCCTTATGGCATGGATGAACTGCCCTATCCCTATACTTGCGGTATCGCCATCACCGGAAACTGCAATGAATGCCAGGTCCTTGTTTATCATATTGGCACCAGTAGTTACTGATGGCATTCTTCCATGGACGGTATTGAATCCATGGCTCTTTGCTAGGAAGTACGCTGGAGTCTTTGAAGAGCATCCTATCCCACTCATCTTAGCAATTCCTTCTGGCTTAATTCCATTCTCCCAAGCCGCTTGAATTATGACATTGGAAATCTGATCATGCCCACATCCTGGACATAACGAAGACTTACCCCCCTTATACTCGGATTTCTCAAGATTAAGAACATTCAATTTGACCATATTAATCAGTGCTCCAATACATCAGCAACTCTGTTCGCATATTCCCTAGCCTTAGGGGGCAGGCCGTCACTGTAAGCGACAGAGAAAAGCTTGGCAATTAGATGGGTAGGGAGCTCCTTCCTCAGAATGCCATAGAGCTGGCCGTCCCTATTCACCTCTACTACAACCACACGATCATGTCTTTCGATGAAGCCCTCAACATCTGAATGGTAAGGTAAAGCCCTAATTCGGCATGTACTCACAGACATGCCCTTCTCCTCTAGCAAGTCATCTATCTCAATGATAGAATTCTCTACAGAGCCATAGAATATTATCCCAACATCTCCACTTTCCTCCTCTCGAATTACAGGTGCTGGTAGAATATCGCGAGCTCCATCGATCTTCCTTTTGAGGCGTTGCATAGCTTCGTAGTAGACTTGCGGGTCTTCAGAGTAAACCCCGTCTTCATCATGTCCAGTGCCCCTGTACAGTATGGGAGCCAACCCACTACCTGGCAGAGTCCTGTAAGCGATTCCATCCCCATCTATGTCCCTATATCTTCCGAAGTCAGAAATGGCATCCATTTCTTCCTGCGTCCTTATGACCTTCCCCCTGTCCAACTTCTCACTAGGATACTCGAAGCCTGAAGTGCTCCACCTATTCATACCTAGGTCGAGATCTCCGAATCCGAACACAATTGTCTGGAATCTCTCAGCAAAATCAAATGCCCTCCAGCCGAATTCGAAGCACTCATCAACAGTCCCTGGAATCAGAACGATATGTTGAGTATCACCATGACTGGCCTCGTAGCACATGGATAAATCACCTTGCTGAGTCCTTGTTGGCAGGCCAGTGGAGGGTCCAGTTCTGTTAATATCCCAGATGACTCCCGGAACTTCGGCAAAGTAAAATAAACCAATGAATTCAGACATTAGAGATATTCCAGGGCCACTAGTACAGGTCATCCCTCTTCCGCCAGCCCAACCCGCACCTAGTACCATTCCAGCTGCTGCAAGCTCGTCTTCAGCTTGGACGATTGCACATGTAGAGCCTCCGTCTCGTCCCTCTCTGAGTTTTGGGGCCCAGTTAATTATCGACTCCGCTAACGATGAAGATGGAGTTATGGGATACCACGAAAGCATAGTTATGCCTCCATAAACACAGCCTAGTGCCACAGCCTCATTGCCCTCAATGAGAAATGTATCTTCAGGCTTCTCTCTGGCTTCAGCAGCAAATTTACAAGTATCTCCCCAGTTTTCAGAAGCATAGGCACGAGCCTCTGATATTGCTTGAAGGTTCATCGTGATGGCATTCTCCTTGCCCCTGAACTGCTGTTCCACAGCGCTGGCCAAGGCGGTACTGTCTATGCCTAGCAAGTGCGCTATGCCTCCAACATAGTACATATTGGCCATCAATCTCGCCATCTTTGGACTAATTCCCCTGGCCATTGAAGTCATAGGCATCCCAAGGCAAATGCAATCTTCCCTATTCACGGGAAGCTTCGTGTCTTCGTTGTAGATTACTATGGTCCCAGGCTTTAGGGCCCCCAAGTCCTTTTCCCAGGTATCTTTGTTCATCATAATCTGTATGTCCGTAGAATCGCCAGGCGCTTGGTAACCTTTGTCACTCGCTCTAATGATGAACCAAGTGGGAAGTCCCGATATATTGCTGGGAAAGAGGTTCTTCCCACTAACGGGAACCCCCATCTCGAATAACGAGTGCAAAATAATGAGATTGGCGGACTGAGAGCCTGTACCATTTGCCGTAGCGACATTTACTGTGAAATCATTGTAGATTTTGCTCATCTATTTTCTTCCCCGTTGGCCGAACTTGAGTGTTCTCGCAACCCCCTGCGGCGCGAGGCAAGTCTTAGCCATTACGCCGTCTTATCATCAATTTAGCAATCCACTTGCTTCCGCTGTCGTTTTGAAGGATTGCATGTTCGCAACCTTCATGCCTGTACCCGAAGAACTCAGCAATTCATGGTCCGAGGCCTCGGCAATGATGGAAAAGGGAGATCACAATCTTGCTCTAGATGAACTAAGAACATCATGGGATCTTTGTGATAATGACTCCCAGAAAGCCAGTACCCTGAAGTTAGCAGGAGATGCTGGAACCGCCTTAGGGGTGGAAAACCCACAGATGCAGAGGACTCACTGGAGGAAGGCCCTGAAGAGCTATCGTAACTCCCTAAAGATGGACCCAAAGAACAAGGATACCAGGAAGGCGATGAATAACCTCTCAACATTGATGGACGCTAATGCGATATCCAGAGGGGTTGGATTCCAAATGATGGATGAAGGCAACCCCACTCCATTCGGGCTTTTCGCTATTGTAGCAGTAATTATGATGTCCCTAGTAGCCGTCAAGGTAATTTCAGACATGCTCACAGAAGAGGAGGGTAACCCAGTCGTTTCGATGGATGTCTCATATGTTGATTCAGAAACCGGTCAACGAACCATGGGTACAATAGAAATTGAGCTTTACAGGGATGATGCACCGAAGCACGTTGAGAACTTCATGCTACACTCCTCTCAAGGGAATTACGACTCTACCATATTCCATAGAATAATTGGAGGATTTATGAATCAAGGAGGAGACATAGATGGAATGAACGGAGTTGGAGGTAATGCGGCTAAGTGGTTCGGGTACTGCAATGGTGAAAGCAGGAGCAGTTCCAGCGCTTGCGAGCAGAGTCAATGGACAGTTCCAGATGAGGCTAATAACGGTCTGAAGCACAATTCAGGAATGTTGGCAATGGCTAAGACCAACGACCCCAATACCGGAGGGAGCCAGTTCTACATCGTACCCACTGGGAGTTCTCCCAGTCACCTGGATGGTGTTCACACAGTATTTGGAGAGGTCCTCAGTGGTATGTCGCATGTCGATGCAATCAACAATGTCGCCACTGGAAACAATGATGATGATGAAGAAACAAGTGGTGACCAGCCAATTGATGATGTCATATTGATTACTGCTACTGTCAACGAATGACTCTAGTACTGTCTTGCAGTCAAGTTGATGGGCGAACCTCTTGTCCACAGGGACGGGTGTCCATGTCAATCGAAGATCCGTTCAGTAGTATCTCAACTTTTGAGACTGCCAATGGAGATGTTGGAGAGTTCTACAATCTCAATGTATTGGAATCTCTCGGCATCTGTAATCTCAAATCTCTCCCCTTCACCATTAGGTGCCTTCTGGAGGCCGCTCTACGCAGGTGCGATGGATTCTTGATCACCGAGGAAGACGTGAGGAATATTGCGGCCTGGTCTCCGAGAATGCTCCCCTCGGAGATCCCGTTCTCTCCTAGCAGGGTGATTCTTCAGGATTTCACTGGAGTTCCCGCGGTTGTTGATATTGCCGCATTGAGGGATGCAATGGTGAGTCTCGGAGGAGACCCGGAGAAAGTGAATCCACAGGTTCCTGTGGACTTGGTTGTGGACCACTCTGTACAGGTAGATTACTCGGGTTTATTCCCAGATGCCAGAGAGAGGAACTTGGAGATGGAATATCATAGAAATATGGAGAGGTACAAGTTTCTCAAGTGGGGTCAACAGAGTCTAGATAGCTTCAGAGCAGTCCCTCCCGGCAGAGGAATCGTCCATCAGATTAACTTGGAGTGGATAGCTTCTGTTGCCCGTGAGGAAGATGGAAAGTGGCTACCCGACACCCTCGTAGGAACCGATTCACATACTACGATGATCAACGGTCTCGGAGTACTTGGGTGGGGCGTAGGGGGCATAGAGGCCGAAGCTGTGATGCTGGGGCAACCTATCTACATGCTACTTCCAGAGGTCGTGGGTTTCGAGATTACTGGTAAATCTAGGCCAGGCGTAACAGCTACAGATGTTACTTTGAGAATCGTAGAGTTACTCAGGGAGCACGGTTGCGTAGGTAAGTTCGTGGAATTCCATGGAGGCGGACTCTCTAACCTCAGCCTTCCAGATAGGGCAACAATAGCAAATATGGCACCCGAATATGGAGCTACCTGCGGATTCTTCCCAGTAGACGAGGTAACACTGGATTACATGACTCTCTCAGGAAGGGAAAGCACACATGTTGAGAATGTCAGAAGGTACCTAACAGCGCAAGGATTATTCAGAACGGATAGCACACCGTCTCCAGAATTCACCACTTCGCTATCTCTTGATCTAGATACCGTCACTCCTTCCATGGCAGGCCCTAAAAGACCCCAAGATAGAGTATCTCTATCGGAGATGAAAGATCACTGGAGGGAGAGTCTAAATGCCCCAATAGGGCATCAAGGACATGGTATTGAAAATTCTCAGAATGAAGTTAGGTGCGATGTTCCGGATAAGGGGTTCAACCTAGGTCATGGAGATGTTGTCATTGCCGCGATTACCAGCTGTACAAATACTAGTAATCCTAGTGTGATGGTCGCCGCAGGTTTAGTTGCTAAGAATGCCCATGATCGAGGACTCACAATCAAGCCATGGGTAAAGCCCAGCCTAGCTCCCGGAAGCAGAGTTGTTACTGAGTACTTAGATGCCAGCGGCCTCACTCCATATTTGGAGAAGCTCGGTTTCAATGTTGTAGGTTATGGATGTACTACATGCATAGGGAATTCCGGACCCCTCGATTCAGACATAGAGTCAGCTATCGATGAAGGCAGCCTCGTCGTGGCAAGCGTCCTCTCTGGAAATAGGAATTTTGAGGGAAGGATTCACCAAAAGATACTCGCAAACTATCTTGCAAGTCCCCCTCTGGTGGTAGCCTACGCTCTCTCAGGGACACTAGACATAGACTTCGAGGTAGATCCGATAGGGCACACGCAAGACGGTCAGCCAATTATGCTAGCTGACATATGGCCTAGTGATGAGAATATTCACGAGTCAGTAACATCTTCCATAGGCCCGGAGATGTTCAGGCAACGATACTCAGATATCCTCGAGGAGCCCAAGTGGGATTCCATCCCAAGTGCGCCATCTCCCCTTTTCCCCTGGGATGATGATTCTACATACATACGATTACCTAGTTTTCTAGAGGGAATCTCATCGACTCCAGAACCTATAGAAACTATACAATCAGCAAGAGTTTTACTTAAGCTTGGAGATTCAGTAACTACAGATCATATCAGTCCCGCTGGAGCATTCCCAAAGGACGGACCAGCAGGAAGCTATCTCATTGAAAGAGGGGTAAATCAGAGGGAATTCAACTCTTTTGGAAGTAGAAGAGGAAATCACGAGGTCATGATGAGGGGGACCTTTGCTAATGTCAGAATCAGAAATGAACTCGCCCCCGGTACAGAGGGGGGCTTCACCACACACCTCCCATCCGGCGAAGTAACTTCTATCTTCGATGCGAGTAGGAAATACATTTCTGAAGGAACGGATCTAGTCGTTCTTGCCGGCTCTCAGTATGGTACCGGAAGTAGCAGAGACTGGGCCGCCAAGGGGACATTACTCCTTGGAATAAAAGCCGTGATAGCAACCTCCTTCGAAAGGATACACAGATCAAATCTCGTTGGCATGGGCGTTTTACCTCTCACATTTCCAGATGGTGAAGACGCGAACTCACTAGGGCTCGACGGATCTGAATTAATTGACATCCCCGCTTCAGGAGATCTAGCCCCACTCTCTCAGATCGAGGTCACTGCAAGAAAGTCAGATGGCACAATGGTGATTTTCCCTGCTACAGTCAGGCTAGACACTCCTGTCGATGTCGATTACTATCGAAATGGCGGTATCCTACAGACAGTACTGAGAAAACTAGCTAGTCAGTAACCGGGTTAATAGGCGATGGGCCACACTGAGTTAATGGAGATGTATTATGGGAGCCTCTAGGAGGATGAGATTTAGGCATAGGTCTAGGTCCAATGATGTGGATATAATACTCGAGGGTTCAGAGGAGTTCGTAAGCTCCGTACGCTCTTCAATTGGCATCAAAGGAGCAATGGGTTTCCTTCGGGAAATTCAAGAAAGATCTAGCCCATACACTATGGACTCAGAACATGGTGAATCACCCTCGCTACAGCAGGAAAGAAAGCTCCCCGGTCCACCTCCAAATCCCTCGAGTATACCATCTGTGGTAAGGACAGTTGGCGACTTAAATCTGGATGATGCGATATCGGGATTGCGGACCTCGGAACAGAGTGATCCAGACATCTCGGCACTAGAGGATTTCATCTCTGAGGTAGAGCCTCCAGAACCATTATCCAACCCGCTCTCAGCCGATCCAATGGCCGAAGCTTGGCTACAGCTAATTCTGACGATGGTAGTCAGAGAACATGGTCATACATCCCTATCGATATCTGATATTCAGAGGCTTATTGGTGAGAAGGTCAGCAAAGGAGAGATTGAGCTCAAGGTCTTCCTAGATAGGCTTTGGAAGCTAGGTAAATTGGAAAGAATACATGGAGGCGCTGAGGACCACTACTCTCCAAATCCAAGTTGGTTAGAGTCTCACTAAATCGTATTCCTCGCATATTCTGGTGTGCATCACAACCTAATTTTTATCACAACCCCTATGGGGTTGCTCCGCGCATTCTTAGACAAGGCATAAGAGCGAGCCGAATGTCCCAACGACTATGTCGCTTAGTTCGCAGACCGCTCATGATAGATTCAAACAGGGAAGGAAGGCACTGTTTCTTGTGTTCCTTATGTTGGCAATGCCACTCGCCTCATTTGTTCCAGGAGCAAGTGCATCCCACATCACACAGTACGCTGTTCAGAGAGATCCATCTGACATCGCAGTTGGAGACCTTAATTGTGACGGATCTAATGATATTGTTTCAGCAAGTGCTATGGGTCATTTCATCACTACGCTGTACAATGATGGCTCTGGCGGATTCGCGGACAGGCAGGATGTCTTTATCTCAAATAATAACTCTCAAAGAGCCGGGTTCGTCGATACTGCGAACGGTGTCGATGTTGAAGTCGCAGACATAAATGGCGATGGAATAAATGACATAGTCTACTACCAAGAAAATATTAGATTTTCCAGTGAAACATTCGTGAGACCAGGAAATCTCACCATTCTCTTTGGCGATTGTAATGCGGCTGTGAATACGTGGTCTGAAACTGCTATAACGATCTCAAACCCCTATCACATTAGTATGGAGGTTGGAGACATTAACGATGATGGGGATGATGACATAGTTTTAGTCACGATAGACGCCTCGTTTTCTAACCAATATATCCAAGTATTCCGTGGCCCCGATCCAAGCCTAGTAACAAATCAACAGGTCCTCATAGTTCCATTGACGAGTGGCCAATACACGAATGTCCATCTCGGGCATTGGGGTGAGTCCGTACAGGGAGCTGGAATAGGAGCGCCAATTGGGGACTGTGAGGATTTGGACTTGTGGATTCTAAGAACCCCTCCTTACAATGCCGGAGTTGGATTCTCAGTCGGACATTATGATAATATCACTGTTCTCGAGTATGATTGCGTTCAAGACCAGTTCCCCAATCCCATGACACCTACCGCTCAGGGGATTCATCAGTTCAAGATGGATGCAGAACACAACCGCCCGATGGAGGGAATGGATATTTCCGATACAGATGGAGATGGTGAGGTTGACATGATAGCAGTAGTGGACGGCCTAACTGGTAACATTTCGTATGCATCGAAATCAGGAAGCCAATGGGATACGCAAAACTACGTAACTCTGGGAGATTACAAAGGTGCTTCGATAACTATCGAAGACGTGAATAGAGATGGGGAGGTCGATTTCTTCGTTCCAACCGAGCTCACCCTAACTAGGGTTCAGGACTCCTCTGCTCAGAACCAGACTTTCCTTCTGCTTGATAATCTCAGGGAGATAAATACCGTAGAGATCATACTAGCTGATTCCAATGGTCCAGGCTATCTTTCGTCATTGTCATTCGATGTAGGTAGGAGGCCCACCATGGCAGTTCCTGGTCAGTTGCAAGGAGGGGACGACAGTGCCTTCGAGATCATCATTGGCCAGAGGGACTACGGATACAGGTTTGCGAACAATGCCATGTGGTTGGATACACTAGGAAGGGCAGGCGCAGGGGACTTCCTTTCAGTTCTCACGTTAGACAATGAGGATATGGGGATCACCCAATTAACAATCGAACCAGCTTCCTACAACCCCTCGACGGGAGAGTCCCAGATTGGAGAGGGAACTAGATTCGTAAATGTCACAGTAAAAAATACAGGGCTCAATCCCCTCTCAGGATCTATTAACGTAGACTTAGAGGTGAAGGAAGTTCTAGGCGGATCAGACACGATAGTGTATAGCAATAATTTCGATGGCATTGAAGATGATACCAACTGCCCAGCATGTTCCTTCTCCAAGGTCTCATACACTGGTATGTATGGTCCCGGAGCTTCCTCATGGCATGAGGAGTCGAATGCTTCTGTTGATGCCAACGGAACCTCCACCGATGACCCGTGGGAGGCTGACTACAATCCCACTACTTACATGTGGGCTGGTCTAGATTATCAAGGACTAGACAATCAGTCTGGCTATTTCAACAACATGGATGAGGCACTGATTCTTGAGAATGTAGACCTAACTGGCGCTGATGCCGCTTACCTAGATATCTCATTGATGTGTTCCGCCGCATTCTTCGAGCTTTACCTGGCTGAACCCTACACTGTTCGTGAGAGGTGGATGTATGAGGATTCATGTGGGATCGAGGTTTGGTCCGAAGGCAGCGGTTGGGAATCAGTCTTCTTCAGCGGCGGTTGGGACAATGAGAGACTTTACAGGATTTTATTCGGAGGAGTTGACCCAGAATACAACGAGTATGATTTCAATAATTACTACCAAACCCTAACCGGGTGGAACGATTACGTGGAGGATGGAGGAGAATCCGAAGACCCGAATGAGAGGGAATCTATCGATCTAACCCCATACGCAGGACAGGTTGTAGATATCCGATTCAGGTTCAGGAGCGGACTCCTCGGTACCGTCGGTCCTGAAGGGTCATCATATGATACCGAGTGGGATGGTTTCGCCTTCGATAACATTACAATAAGGAAAAGGGATGTGACATTCGGCACAGAAGAGGTTGTCTCCGACACACTCACGTTCTCTAATTTTGCCGCTGGTTCATCAGAGGAAGTCTCACTTGAAGCCTTCTTCAGGGATAATACGACCTATCTGATAAAGACCGAACTAACCAGTCCCTCGGGATTCCAGAACAGCGATTCTACCAATGACGAGATAAAGTTCCAAACAACCGTAAACAATCTATTCGACCCAGGGCTTGCAGAAGAGCCATGGACGAATCTTGAGAACGGTGTAAGGTATGCTTCCGGTACTAGGGATGTCGAAGTGAGGGCTACAAATTGGGGAAATACCCTGACGGACTTCTCTCTCAAGGCAGAAATTTACAATGCTGAGCCAGATCTCGTTGGGATTGAAGATTTCTCTGGCGTAGATCCGATTTGGACCGATGATGGTAACGGGAATGGCAGCAGAATCGATGATTCATCTGGATCAAATGACATGTTACCTCAAAATGTTGGAGTGTTCAAGAACTTCGCTTACTGGTTAGGCGATCCCGATGCTGGTTATGGAGACGGATGGAATGAGACTGTAACTCTAGATCCCATTCCGATTGCCGCATCTGGTACGGACTTCACATATCTCACATTCGACTATTATGCGGAGGGCGACTTCCTGCAAGACTCTCAAGGTAATATTCTGGCGGTCAGAGACGCAGCAAATCTAGAGCTTACATGGACTAAAGATGGAGAGTTGTACCAAGGCGATGCATATGGGAGCTGGACAGACCTGAACGAGAATGGAATCCAGAATACGAACCCTGAAGATCCAAATTTCCACAGATGTGAGGACTTCGATTTGAATGGTTATGACGAAGTCGAGTATTTCGGAGATCACTCTGACAACATCAATTCAGTGGTCTGGTTCGATTCCGAGAGTATAATGAAATCAATCACATTAGATCTAACCCATATTGTCATCTTGAACAAAACTAGCTCTGACTCCACTGAATGGAGGGATGAGTGCACCTCTCTAGCAGGCTCCGAATTAAGCTTGACTTGGAGATTCCAATCTAACGAAGACGGCATTAATGGAAATGCAGGGTTAGCAGGATTCGCTGTTGATAACATACGAGTGGAACAATTCACCTTCGAGTTCGATGCTAACTATACAGAAGAGGTCACCGGACTGGATGCATCTGAGTCATCCACCATTACCTTCACAGACCACGATTTCGAGAGTGGTATCTACAGGATAGATGCCATGACCCTCATGGACACCACCGATCCTACCAAGGCGTGGTATGAGGCGTCCGAGACCAATCTTGCGAACAACATATCATCAGTTATATTCAGTATTGCCAGTGCAGAGATTACTCTGATGCAACCCGATGTGATGGAGTGCGTTACTGATATCACGTACGAGTGCGTATACCCAATAGACGACCAGGCAATGCACAGTTTCTCTGTACCGCTTCTTAATGGAGTCATAGATGGAGATTACACTCTGACAATGTCGATTCAAGATCTTACTACGAATCAGCAGGTTTTCGAGCAAACGGCAGATAACGGTCCATTCGCTCTAGAGCCTCACCAGAGAGACTGGGCGAATTGGTCCCAACCGTTCAATTCATGGGCAGACGGTCATACATACAACATCAGCTTCTATGCAGATGTCACAAAGGAAGACAATACAGTCGAGCCATCTGGAAATGTTCGCTTCTTCATCATTACATTCTACGATCGAATCGATGTGGCGATACTTTCCAATCCAACAGATCAAAACCGTCTTCAGATGGTGAAGTCAGATCTACAGTCAATGGATATGAGTTACACTCAGATGAGACTCGATAACTGGGATGACTACGCTACACCATCATGGCTAGAACACTATGACAAGGTGTTACTGCCTTGGCAGACTGACTACAACGTCTACTACGGTGAATACTACGACAAGCTAGCCTCGACCAGGTCTTCAGACGGACTCTCTGTCGCGGAAACGCTCGAGCAGTTCATGGTCCAAGGTGGCACCACTCAGATTCACCTAGGACCTTACAGAGACGCTTACCAGCCTACAAACCTGCCATTCGGCATGGACATAGCAATGAGGAATCAGGTTAATTTCACTGAGGACAATAGAATTCTCAGTGATGAAATAACCATTGTTGATCAGTTCCACCCACTACTGGAAAATGTCGACTCTTCTGCTTTCAGTGCAATAAACGGCGGTACCCACGTGGCTCTCGCTGGCCTGGATACTGCGCAAGTACAACTCACACAGGTCCCACAAGTCTGTGGGGGAAGAATCAGTGACCCCACTGGGACATTCCACACACTGATCAGAGACAACACATACGAATCTCAATCACTTCTTTCGATATGCAATAGAGGAGCAGGAGGAATGATAGTTACAACCATAGATGTGGAGAATCCAAGTGTCACTCAGGCTTATGGCGGAGAGCAGATACCAATACTCTCCAACCTCCTTGACTACAAGCTGACCCCTTACCCCGTAGAATTCGGAATTGCTGGAGAAGGATATGATTTGACAGTCAATGGACAGTCCCCCTCCATAGATTCCATCACCGGGGCTTACTCGACAATGTACATCAAGAGTAATTCTGAGCTTTCCTTCGACTATGTGACAAATATTCCAGGCATATTAGCCGATTGGACCCTATCCTCGGGAAACAATGACTCAGTTACCGGTTGGGATGGGGCGATTATTGACTCTGGAGAAATAAGCCATACCCAACAATCCGCTCCTGAGATACCAACTCTAGGATCATTCTGCGTTGCAAACACATCATCCGACACGGGTTGTAGGATAGGAGCCGAATGGATGCTAACTCTGTATCTGCATGATGAAGAGGGCCACACTAGAATCACTTATATCAGGCTTGTAACAGATGATACCCTGGCCGATGAATTCAGGCCATTGGCATCAGCATCAATTCTATCCAATTCAGCAATTACAGATTTCATAGCTTTGGATGGGACCAAGACAGTAGCTGGAAAGGACTGGCCAATATACCGGGTCAGACTCACTGAGACAGGCGATATTAGCCTGTCTTTCACCGCTGAGAACAGTACTGATCCAGACGCTCCCGAGGGGGAATCGGGGATCGAGCTATTCGAATGGAAGGTCTTCTTCGACTACCCATGGGACAGCCAGAGTCCCACTCTAGAGGGTCACGAGTTCCAAGTCCCCGCATCGGCAACCGATGAGTGGACATACACATTCAGGAATCTTACAAGTAACCCTGAAGGAACCCTGGAAAACGAAATTCGGGTCGAGCTGATAGTTTACGACAAGGCAGGAAAGCAAAGTGAGAAGCACAGGATGTACTTCATCGTGGTAGGTGAGGACTTTGGTGATGAGCCACCGTTAGTACAATTCACAGCACCAAGGCCTACGGATTCCCAGAGGGAAGATCTCGTAGTTCTAACTGGAAATCTAATCTCAGGGGCAGAGAATGGTGATGTCAAGATAGAAGTCGCTCTAGACTCATCAGTCCTAGATTACTCTAGCTCTCAGAAGATTACACAGAGGACCATAGGCAAATTCAACCAATCAGACATGCTTAGTGATGGCGATAGCTTCACTCTCACCCTTGATATTTCGGATATATATCAAGTAGAGACTGGAATCGCCCAGACACTGTTCATCAGAATCACCGAGGGCGATGGATCGAGATATGTCATTTCTGAAACTATCGATATCAGTCTAGTCCCACGTGGAGGAGAGACAGGAGGCGGCGGGACCTCGGGAGGAGGCCTCAGTACAACGATACTGGCAGGTGTCGGAGGAGCTCTTCTACTTGTGCTAGTAGTCGTCGTAACCCTAGTTGCTCGTGGTCGTTCAAGGGCACCCATAGAGAAGGACACAGTCGAACAATTCGGTGGAGTTGAGACAATGGATCCTGTTGAGGCCTATGTCCAGCAGATGGTTGCTTCGGGATATGATGAACAACAGGCCAGGACCTATGCAGAGCAGTACTATGCAAGCTATTACGAGCAACAGAGACAAGGCGGCTCCTGACCGAGGCATTCTGAATGGATACGTCTGGAGACTACACTGTAGCTGACATAGGCCTCTCTGAGGCTGGTAGCATGAAGGTAGAGTGGGCAAGAGGAAGAATGCCAGCTCTAGCCAAATTGAGGGCCGAGGCAGAGATAGAAAGGCCATTAGAAGGGCAGAGAATAGCAGGTTGCCTACATGTCACCAAGGAAACCGCCGTTCTCATCGAGACTCTAGAGGCGGCAGGGGCAAAGGTATCTTGGTCGGGCTGTAACCCATTGTCGACTCAGGATGATGTAGCGGCATGGCTAGCTTCAGAGGGGTACTCAATTCATGCATGGTATGGTCAAGACAACAAGGGATTCTATGACTGCATAGATAGGACCTTAGATCTGCAACCGACTCTGACTCTTGATGATGGGGCCGATCTGATTTACAGGGTCCACTCACAGTTCAAGGACCTCGCCCCTGGAATCATAGGGGGGACAGAAGAAACAACCACAGGAGTTCATCGACTTAGGGCTATGGCCGATGCCGGAGAGCTACTTTACCCAGTAATAGCAGTAAATGACGCCGAGACCAAGTGGGACTTCGACAATATTCATGGTACCGGCCAATCTACCATAGATGGAATTCTCAGAGCAACGAGCGTTCTTCTGGCTGGGAAGAACTTCGTGGTCGCAGGATATGGGCATTGCGGAAAGGGACTCGCCATGAGAGTCAGGGGAATGGGGGCCAATGTCATTATTACCGAGATAGACCCAATTCCAGCATTAAAGGCAATCATGGATGGTTTCAGGGTCATGAAGATGGATGAGGCGGCTTCAGTAGGTGATCTATTTTGTACTGCGACAGGCATGAAGGACGTCATCGTAAGAAGGCACTTTGACTCGATGAAAGATGGGGCAATAGTTTGCAATACCGGGCACTACGACTGTGAAATCAGTATCTCAGACTTGGAGGATATGGCTACAGAGATATTTACTATTAGGGATAACAATGAGGCATTCTCAATGCCCGATGGAAGAAGGATACATCTTCTCGCAAGAGGCAGACTAGTCAACCTCGCTTCAGCAGAGGGGCATCCAAGTGAGGTGATGGATATGTCCTTCGCAAATCAGTTCCTCGCTCTCTGTAGACTGGCTAAAGAAGGATCTGGCTATGATAATGCCGTGTATGATATTCATCCGGATCAAGATAGAGCGCTTGCTGCTCTGAAACTCTCATCATCCGGGATCATGATAGACAAACTTACCGAAGAGCAGAAATCCTATCTTCTGGATTTCTCTGTAGGGACTTGATTCTCATATTCTAAGGCCTATCGAGATCCCATTTCTTTGGCATTTTCTCTGCAGACTCAACTATCAAAGAAACCCGCTCCTTTATGGCTGGCATTTTGCTCTTCATCAATGAAGAGTACAGCGGGCTCTCTCTGATACTCCCTGGGATACATACCTGTCCCGTAGTCGTCTCGTAGTCAATAGCTCTCTCCAAATCAAGAGCGTGTCTATTTATCGATTGCAGTAGATTCATGCTCAATCTACTAATCCCCACCACAGTTACAAGTAGTATGATGAATACAATCGGGAGAGACCAACCAGAGTTTCCTATGAACATCATACTCACACTACCAACGAAGAAGGCCATAGGGGCTACAAAAAGCATCAGAAATATTCCCTGTGAGATTGGTTTTTTCTTCTTCAGGCGTTCAATAACATCCCACCTAGCATGTTTGGGATCATTCGGTCTGAATATCTCATCAGACTCCATCTTTGAAGCCTTAGAAACCGTCTGACTCACTCTTCCCATCCTCATCCTGACCCCCCCGTCAACAGCATCCATCTCTGGAGAGAACATCTCTTCAATCAAATCAGCACAATCCTCGTAGTATCCCATCCTGACCAGTATTGATATCTGTTCAATCAGGGGTGTAACTTCGGTGGGTGCAAACTCCCTACGTCTCTCCCACCAGCTTAGTGCATCCTCCATCATTCCCAGGTGATCAACCAATAGAGTTCCACCAAGATCCCATGCCCTACGATTTTCAGGGTCCAAGTCGACCACCTTCCTCAACGCAGTCATAGATTTTGCAGTCTGGGAGAGATCGGGCATCTCTTGCTTTCCCTTGGTTGGAGCCGGGAGCTCCATTCTAGCTATGGTCATCCAAGCATCGGAATTGTCGGGCTCGGTCCCTACTAACTCTCGACAAATCCTCAGAGTTTCTACCCTGTCGCCTTCCTTTTCCGAATCTATGGCGTCCATCCAGAGGTCTCCTTTGGACTCAAGATCCTCATCTACCATGCTATCTGGACTAGGCATTAGGGCTTGAATGATACTATCAGATACTAGGATTTTTGAGCTATCTTGACAATATTCCCAGTCCAATCAAAGACTATCAGATCGTTATCAAAATACTCCCCAAATCCAACGATCATCTCACCAGTAGTTCCAAGGTAAGTCTCAGACCAAATTCCTTCAGACTCCTTCAATACCCATAGGGAACCAGTACAGAAGTCACCGTAAACATAGCCTTCCAGTGCCGGACTATCATTATCTTCAATCCAGTGCCCTCCAGTTATCGAACAGTTCCCGCCTTGATGAGCATAGGAGAGAATAGGGTCAGTCATCCCCTCTTCCTTAGGTGCCTCATCCTCATCAAAATTGCATGTCCCATCCTCATTGGTGAATCCATTGGAATGAAACTGATGGAATCCCTCTCTCTCTGACCATCCGAGATTTTTCCTTTCATCCAACGAAACTAGATTGACTTCCTCCCAGCAAGCCTGACCTACATCAGCAATCCATAATCTCCCTGATGGATCCAAATCAAAGCGCCAAGGATTCCTTAGACCGTGATGTAGTATCAATTGATTCTCTTCCCCCTCCAGGGCAGGGGAGATTGACCCTCCTTGGATTTTGAAGAATAGGATAGTCCCTAGCTCACTCGAATTATTCTGACCGTTTGAATCAGGGTCATTCGCACCCCCTCCATCGCCAACTCCCCAAAGATAGCTCCCATTGCCTGCATTTAGAAGGAAACCGGCATTATGATTTCTATATGGTTGCTCAATTCTCTTTAGTACAGTAAGAGACTGTATGTCTATAGTTCCATCATCTCTTAGATAAGCCGATGAGAGAACCAAATCCGATTGATTCTCCCCTTCGCAGGGCCCACTCTCGACATACGAGAGTAAGACTAGTTTTGAATCCTCAAATTGATCATCAAGAGAAAGTCCGAGTAGTCCTTGCTCAATATGGCACCTACTTACAAATTCACTCAAGTCTGCGACGTCTTCCAGGTTTTCTCCATCCCATGATTTTATCATTCCTTCGAGGAAAACTATCCACAACTCGCCATTGATCGGATTTATGATTGAGTGATGAGCTGTACCTTCAACCTGCAGAATCACGGAACACTCTAGCCCATCATCCAGTTTACAAACATCCGAATCAGCTCCAGGCCACTCAAAACCATCATCTGAGTCACCTCCAAAACATCCGGTGCTTATCGAGCAAAAAACAAGTAAAGCAAGAAACATCGCTTTTCTCATAAAACTCCCCTGTGTGTCTGAGATTGACTTCAGCAATCAAGCTATTCGTTCCATATTCTAAGAGAAGTATGCCTGTATCCCTGGGACATTGGCAACAGCCGCCCCATAAGTCCCAAGATGATCATCAGCATTGGTAGCAACCATTCCATCAGTATTGAGAAGGTCACTAAGTATCTCTCTCCCCTCACTGTCTTCGTTTAGGGAGACTAGGGCACTCTGCACGAGTCCCACTGTCTCGCTGTCCATATCGTCTGGATTGTAGAGTGCCGGGTGGCTTGGTGCTTGTCCGAATGAAGGAAGCATTACCAACTCATCAAGATCTAAACACCAATCGTCACCATCGGCAACCCCGTCATCATTCTCATCACAATACAAACGGTAAGCAGTGTCCTTAGTCAATGCAACATCTCCGTAGCCAGTCATCATACACTTCATGGCACCCTTGTAACCAGAGTACTGAGTGCCTCCCTCGGGGATACTTGACCCCTCATCGAAAAAGTTAGTCACAGTGGCCCTGAGGGAGTCAATATCATTTGGATCACCAATGACTTCAGCATAGTCATTTCCGATCAGATATCCCATGGGAATTAGCATTCCAGCGCTCTTCAACCATCCAGTATGGCAAGACTTCTTGCCTTCCATCAATGCGAAAGGATCAGTTTCTGGGTCGTCATCAAGATGAGCAGCAGCGATATCAGAGTCCGCTTTTACCCATGCTGCGGCATTGTAGTACGTTCTACCGTCAGACTTCCATTCAGCAGCGAGTATATCTAAGTCATAGACTTCCCATGCTAACCACGCTGCAGCACCGTCTACGAAGCCAATATCGGCATTTCCTTTGTCAATAGCCTCAATAATCCCCCCAGAACCAGTAACTGGGTATATCTCAACATCCATCCCAGTCATGGCACTCATCTTATCTGCGAGATGCTGTGGATTCTTATCCCAGATCAAGTAGGTGTCCTGTACCTCAAATGCAATTGTCAGGCAGTTATCCTCATCTTCGCAAGACTCATAGTTTACATCGAAGATTAAGTACAAAACTCCTGCCGAAACAACCAATCCCGCCATTAGAAATGCCTTATTTGCCATAGCCCAACTTCCAATCTCCTCTGCTCTCATGTTTGTTCGTGAGATGCTTTAGACATAAAATTTAGGGTTACCTAAACTCTTTTATTTTAGAATCCAATAATATTTTAATACTGAAGATGAATGATTTATTTCAGATAAGAAAAAACCATTTCGGTTTAGCAAATAACCATCCCAAAGAAGATTTCGAAGCACTGAATAGGTCTATCCTATGTCTTCCTACTCTGACTATCCTCACTCCAGAATCCTCGGCCCTTTCGCGCCAGTAGTCACGGTCTTCATCAGGAAATGAGATAAGGAATCTCTCAGGTGTCGACATCAATATCCATTTGTCCATGCCTGAAACAGATTCTAGAATCTCTTCTCTGCAATGATCAGATAAGACATTCTTAATTTCTATCATGACCCTCTCACTCCTTTTCCGGAGTAATGAGATTACTTCCTGAAATTTTGGGATATTGATCCCTATGGATTTTCCTGCTTCAGAAATTTCTCGGAAACTCAATCTAGCAGTACTAATTTTTTCTCCGTTTAGTGTGATTGTATCATCGTGGAAAACGAATAGAATCCCATCTGAAGACTCATGGATATCAAACTCCCAGTACTTGAAATTCTTATCAGATACCAAGTCTAATGAATTATGGAACCCTTCAATGGTATTTTCTAGATAGGTACCGGAAGCCCCCAGCCGATGACCTAGATTTTTCACCTTCTTCCACGACCTCTGGAATTTTTCCTAGAGCCACGTCCATCATACCGGGGGCTTCTGCTTCTTTGCCCTCCTCCTCTTTTATTGGAACCCCCTCTTCCCCCACTGCTCTGAAACTTTCTCTTTTTATCGCTATCTCTGGATCGGCCACTCTCATTTCTGTAGCCACTCTTTCCGTCTCTATGGCGATTTCCACTACGTTTCTCTCTGGCTCTGCGTGGGGCGATTTCAACAGGAGATCCGATCGTTCGCTCGACCTCAACCCCTCTCGAAACCGGGTGTATATGGACAAAACCAGAGTCTACCGGGCCGATCACTGTATCGACTCTGCCTAATATTTTACCACCCTTAACCCGGATTGTATCTCCTAGATTGGGAGATCTCCCCTCAAAGGAGGCTAGAAGACCCCTCATATGGGAAATCTCTTCCACTCTCCCAGAAAAAGTCATTCTAGTTCCTCCTTCGATAGAAAATAATTCCCAAGGCAAAAGACAAGATCACACTAATAAGGCCGCCAGAAGGAAGAATTTCCCCAATACCGCCAGCATCCTCATCACATAGGCTTGGGTCGCACTCGCAGGTGAGGGCCTGACAGACTGGCTCTACAACTTCGAACAGAATTGAATTATTGACGACTTGGTAGACGTTGGTACATTTGTACGAGTCGTCGCAACCCTCCACTTCAACCGTGTGCTCACCAGATTCCCAAAGTGAAAAGTCAATCAGAGGCGTAGACCATGAGTTTCCTGAAACACTGACTGAACCAGCTGTGGTACCATCAACTCTCATTGTGAAGGAAACGGACTCTCCATCAGGGTCACTGTACTGACCTTGCATGGACCATTTAGAACCATCCCATATTGAGTCTGAGATGGATATCAGAGGAGGGGAACTCTCCTTGATAATCCCAAGTAAGTAATTATTACTCATTGTGAAAATTCCCTCTCCAGATACCAAAACTCGGACATCAACGCCTCCAGGTTGCATATTTGACGAGCTTCCCTGGACATGTACCGGGCCAGAGGAGTCAATGACTACCGTCCCTAAATCCTGAGAAGAAGCACCCTGAACAAGATGAACAGACAAAATTAGGTCTGGCCAACCTGAATTTCCATCTATGGTGATTTGATGGGGATCAGTCAAAATATCAGATCCTGAATATACCGAGAATGGAACTCCAATATGCCATGTTCTATTTTCAGTCATCAATCCATCATAATCCCTTGCGGCGCAAGTGACATCAATAGTTCCTGATTCAGGAACACTAGCCATTAGTGACCTATCTCCTGCCTCCCAGAAGTTCAAACCATTATCGCCATTGCAAATTATTTCTAAATTTGAGACACCATCCTCGTCATTGAACCATCTCGAGACCCCTTCGTCCCAATCGGCCCAGATCACATCTCCCGAATTTGGCACTGGGAACCAAGTGCCATTGGAAGGAGAATCATCGGTCCATGTAGGGGGCGCGGGTTCAGGAATTGGCGCAGTGGTGAAGTCAAAGAAAAGATCCTCCCCAATCGGCCAGTCTTCTCTGTAACCATTCGGACTGAGTTCGAGGGTCAGAATTCCGTCATTGCTGACGAGATCGAATGTCGATGAACCATCTCCTATACATCCCCCTACAGTAGGGGCCTGTCCTCCGCTAATGGACTCATTCAAACCCACATCTCTTCCCTCGCACTCGTCCGACATTTCTAGACGAAGGCCATTCGTCTGTGGAAAGGTGAAATCGAATCTAGCCCCAGAA
>DALI01000053.1 GCA_002496725.1 Euryarchaeota archaeon UBA181
CCCTGAGCACTCTGATATGTCTTGAAATTGACAATAATTAGAGGGGATGTCATAGTTGCGGGAAGGCACTGGAAGATTTGAACTAGCCCCATATTTCAGTTCTAAGTTGAACAAAAATCTAGGAAGATGTGAAATCCATCTCTAGGAAGATGTGAAATCCATCTCACTGATTCTCTGGACTAAATTTCATGTAGAACTCGTCTTCACTGATTCTGTAGAACTCAAGTTGATCTGTTCCATATGAATCAAAAGTTGAGCCATCGATAACTTCACCGGGCTCTAGAGCTCCGGCGGCTTCGAGCTTTCCTTTGATCCATTCTCCGAAGATGACTCTGCCGCCACTTCCTTTTCCCGTCAAATCTTTTACACCCAACTCTGGATATCCAGTGGGGCCCCCTCCTGAGCGGTGCATCTCTATGACCTTCCCCTCATCTGTAAATGCATTGAACTGTTTTGGCAGATTAGGGTGATTGTTCTTGCCTATCGACAGCTCAACCTCATACCATGGACGAGGCGTGTAAATCCCTGTATTACTATTGAGTCTCCCCTTGCCATGATAGAGATTCAAACTAGCAATCGGATTCTTCTCACAAAGTGCCCTGAGATCTATACTCTCGATTATTTCCATCTTTCTGTGATCTAGTTCGTAAGCATGATTGGGTAGAGCGTGACTAGCTCCTCTCATCCTAAGCGGATCTGTTGCACTGCCCTTTATTCTAACAGCAGATATCGGCAATAAGTTTCCCACATCGGAGAAGTAGGAGTCGACGATAACCCGGACATCGGGATGAGTTTCTGATTCTATCATTAACTCTAGGTTCCCACTTGAGAAATTAAAATTTTGACTTCCCAAATACATCTTCTCTTCTTTGCCTCTAGAGAATAGATAGACCTTGGAATGAATCTTTGACTTGTAAGAGAAGACTCCAGATTTGGAATCGATAGCTTGCATTTGCTCATGGATGGATGACCATGCCTGATGTGTTGCCGCAGAGAGTCCCTCTACTCCTGCCATGCCAATCAAAATACGTACTGTCCCTCTTTTTCGAACACAATCTACCAAACCATGACCGAATTCACCGGCGGCTGATTTCCCTAAATACCCCGAGACAATGTCAATACGGTCAGCCTCCGAAATCTCAGTGTGAAGGTTTTGCCTGAAAGATTGAGACTCATGAACTATCATATTCGTATCCTGTGTTTTATCATTATTCAGATAACCTTTGTGCTCAGTCGTAGCCAAACTACGAACTAACTCGTCAAAAATCACTTTGGCCCCGATTGGAGGTACTGCCATGCCAATTTGCTTTCGGACACTTGTCGCGCCTCCAACAAATTCGTAGTGATCGGGGAATGTCTGTACTCTTGCTTTCTCTCGATTTGTCAGTGCCCTATTTTCTGACCAATGATAGCCATGCGTCCCCCCTCCGCCAGATCCAGTAATTGTGTATGCGGGCAAATCTGGATGCATTCTCCTGTAGATATTTGACAGCCTCGCGCCTTTTACATTCAAGCGCAAACGTTCGGGAATATCCTCTGACCATGCATTATCTCCTGGTTTGATGTAACTCAAGCGCTCTTGAACCTGACTTTGTAATGGGCGAATCTCATGATGGGATGCATCCTCGGGAATTTCAGGATCGTGGAGAGCTTCGAAACATGTACGTGGATTGTGTTTAGTTGTTGGTACGGGATGGGAAAAATTTAGTTTGAGATCTTTTCGAATTCCTACGATGATGTATCTGTGTCTCCTTTGGGGGACACCGTAATGCTCGAAGTAGTAGTGGTGAATATATAGGTCGTACCCCTTTCCAGCCTTTTCTAGATCGGAAGTAATCTTTGTCCATGCCTTACCTTCATTTGCACCTTTTATCCCACTCACATTTTCTGCGACGAAGGCTTTTGGATTGTGTTCTTCTAACACTTTTACCCCATATTGGTATAACATGCCAAATTTCCCATCCATTCCTTTTTTCTCGCCGACTATACTGTAATCATTACATGGAAATCCAAAAGCCAATACATCGATAGGAGCGAGGGAGGATATGTCGAGATCCCGGACATCACAGTGATAGACTGTTTCTGGAGAGTTTGGGCATATATTCTTTCTGAAGGTCTCACAGCTGTCCGAGTCATAGTCAGTTGCCCACTGGTGAGAGAACCCGTATTCCTTTGCATTGTGTTCGAACTTGACCAATTTCGCCCCCAGAGACATCCCCCCGGGTCCGCAGAAAAGTTCGCCCAGCTTGAACTGCATGTGCTTCAATAGGAACGGTGGTACTTAGAGAAAACGGACACAGTCAATAGTGAGCTACGAAGTTAATCTGAATTGGCGATAATCTTCTCAGCCATGACATAGTTGGCAGGAACTGAGGCGCCCCTCTCCACTATGCACGATTCTAGTTCTACATTCTCTCCGATGTGTGCACCATCGAGAATAACTGAGTTCCTGAGTCTTGCCCCCGGCGAAACTATCGTTCCAAGTCCTATTGAGCAACTTTCTACAACCCCATCGCACACTGAACTCTCTCCGAACCAGCTATTATCTACCCTGTGACCAGTTGAGAATCGATTATTCTGGATGCATACTCTTGCTGCCTCAATGAAGGAAGATGGGGTTCCTGCATCTACGAAATAACCTTCGAAGACAAGCCCGGCCATTTTCCCTGTCTTGGCGATTTCTGGAAAAATCTCCCGCTCCATACTGAATTTTCCATCGGGCAGAGAGTTCAGGACGTCTCTC
Source organism: Euryarchaeota archaeon UBA181 (assembly GCA_002496725.1). Taxonomy (GTDB): domain Archaea; phylum Thermoplasmatota; class Poseidoniia; order Poseidoniales; family Thalassarchaeaceae; genus MGIIb-O5. The sequence continues at coordinate 2,744 of DALI01000053.1, forward strand.
TCTATAATCGAACAACCTGCGTTGATTAGTTTGGAAAACTCGGTACCCTTAGCGGGCTTCTCTTGAAACCTCCTAATCATTCCCGAGGCATCTAATTCGCATACTCCAAACCTACTTGGGTCATCGACCTCCCATAGAGAGAGAGTTACCATAGCACCGGTGTTCCTGTGGTGTGCTAGTAGAGATCTGACATCGACACTCGAAATTAGGTCCCCGTTCAGTATCACAACGGGTCCGCTTCCAGATAGCTCGGATATCGCATGAGCGACCGCTCCCCCAGTTCCGAGAGGTTCAGATTCTATAGACAGCGAAATATCATAAGAGGTCGCTCCTGATTTGGAGAATTGAGCTATTTCATCGAGGCCGTAACCAGCCGCCACTACTACTCTATCTACCAGATCCTCTGGGACACATTCTACG
>DALI01000010.1 GCA_002496725.1 Euryarchaeota archaeon UBA181
CCTGATCAGAGGAGATGCATACCCGCAGGATGCTATGTCAAACTCAGCACTTAACTTGGAAAATGCCAAGGTGTGCGTGGGAACCGGAACTACTACGGAAGGTAACATCGCTGACTGGAACACTGTGAACATGGTGGGTATGGAGATTGTACCTGTAGCAGATGCTGCTGAGGCAACTGCAGAGCTGGTATCTGGATCATGTGATGCTTTCACTGGCGACATGTCAGCAATGGTTGCAAAGAAGTACACCCTTGAGGCAGCTAGTGATTGCTCTGACTGTGATCTATGGATTGCTCCTGAGCTACTATCCAAGGAGCCCCTAGGGGCAGCTGTACGTGACATGGACTCCGACTGGAAGGACGTCGTCACATGGGTATGGTTCGGAATGGTTACCGCTGAAGAGATGGGAATCGACTCCGAGAACTACATGGATGCAGATATGACTAATCCATCTGTTGACAGGCTATTGAATCAGAACCTAGGACTAGGTACTGACGCTAACCCACTACCAGTAACATGGATGCAGAGCGTTCTATCCACCTCCGGAAACTACGGAGAGGCATGGGACAACTCATTCTGCGATGGCACCTATGACGGAACAAGCGGCTCGGCCGCTATGGAAGGCTGTGTCCTTTCCCGTGTCGGTACCGCTAACGCCCTCGTTTCAGAGGGTGGACTGCAGTTCGCACCACCAATGCGCTGATCGTTTAATCGGTAGCAATAGGTAAACGAAAGCCCTCGGGGGGGACATCTCCTCCGGGGGCCTCAAATAATCTCGTAAGAATGGAAGAATTTGTATGGATTTCAAATCTTACATTGTTAAGGCTCTCGATATCATTGAATATATCTCTGATAACCCAATTTCAGTATTGAAATCATCATCGAAAATTTTGGTGGTCTTTGCTATACTTTGGACATACAACACCAAGATGCTCTTCCCTTCAGTTCAAGCAGTATCCAGCATGTCTAGGTCCTTCGTGGTAGGGGACGTCCAACAAAACCCTGCATACTATGATGCATTTTCTCTATCTAGTGCAATAATTTCGATATTCCTAATCTTCTTATTACTAGCCAGGAATGAGATTGTTCCCGCTTTCCGGTCCAAACAATTCCTTCTCTCTTCAGTCTCATCTACTATATTGGCATTCATAATATCCCTATTGGTTGTAGCCATGGCAGTTTTACTTGACTTCACTCCTGCTAAAGGGATGCCATTTCTACTAATTGGAGCTCCAATTTTATTGACATCTCTGCTTGTGTTAGATGACATAGAGATTTTTCCAGCGAAGACATTTGCCAGAGTACACCCGGTCTTTCTACATCTAGATGGGAGTTCCAAAACCGTCAATGCCACCCTAATTTTCACGACCTTCGTGGCCATGGCACTAAACATTTCTTTCGTACCTCCAATTGTCTCTTCGGATCTCCCCTCATTCTTTTCAATCATACTTCTATTGATGGCTCTATTTGTATACTATCAGATATCTTCAGAGTCAGGCAACCCCCTGACACATGACAGGAGATCATCAACGATGATTCTAATTATCGGGCTTCCTTTGATCATATACCTGAGTACGAGACTACTTTTCCTACTCCACAACCCTGACTCTGTTACCAGAGAGAGATGGGACCTCTCATGGTCGTTCATGGACATGAAGAATACCTTCGAAATCAATGCATGGCCAATTCAGCCAGACTTCCCAGAGGACACTAGGTGGGAGTTCCTGTATGCGGCCATATGGAACTCTGCAAGGGCTACTCTCCTGAGCATTATCCTTTGTACCATACTCGGCGTAATTATCGGGGTGACGAGACTCTCCAGCAACAAGCTAGCATCCAGTCTAGCCACTGTATATGTAGAAGTATTCAGGAACATGCCCCTGGCAGTACTACTCTTCTTAGTCATGTTACAGCTCGGAGAAACTCTGCCCTTATTCAAGGACGAGGCTAATATCGCTGGATGGTTATACTACAGTAATCAAGGCCTCTTCCTACCTCGTCCGGAGGATATCAGGATATTCATTGCCCTGGGCATAGTCTTCTCGCTCTGGGCGTGGAGTCGGTACAGGGACAGAGATGGTGTCGATGACTCATCAGAGGCAATCACTAGAAAGTCCCTAATTTGGTCCATGACTCTAGTGGCATGCCTAGGGATACTGCTGACTGGCGACTTGTCCCTTCCCATCCTCGACAAACCAAATCCGGATATTCCCGGGACTTGGAACATCGAGGATGACTCAGCTTTTGAAATTACGAAAGCATTCATGGCCCTCATCATAGGACTCACCCTGTTCACTGCAGCGGTTGTGGCTGAGATTGTTCGAGGCAGCATACAGGCACTACCGCGTGGACAAGTCGAGGCCGCCGTATCACTAGGGCTATCTCCATATCAGAGACTCAGACTTGTCATATTACCCCAGGCACTGAGGAGCATGATTCCGCTTCTCAATAGTCAATACATGAACGTATGGAAAAACTCTAGCCTCGCCATAATTGTCGCTTACAGTGATATCTTCTACGTGATTTTCGTCATGATGAACAATGTAGGGAAACTAATACCACTATTTCTGCTTCTTCTGGTAATATACCAGGCAGGTAGCCTGCTCATCTCAGGATTAATGAATTTCTACAACGCAAGAGTTACGAGGGTGAAGATATGAGTCAAGAAGTAGGTATCTTCGAATCTTCAATCAAGAGGATTCTGAATTTAGAGAGAGGGGTTGCAGGTAGATCTAGATGGGATCATAACTCTCGGATGGATACGAATCTTTCTCTTCTTTGCATTGCTCTTTCCGGGTTGTTCTCTGGCTATATTTTCATCTCCACTACATCATCCATTGATGTTGGAGGGGAAGTTAGCTCAACAGATATTGCGATCTATTCTGCCGCTGTTGCACTCTCGTGGCTCACTGTCTCATGGATAATCCTGATTTCCGTTGTTAAGCGCGTTAGGATGGCCCAATTTTTCAATGGCCGTATTAGGTTACCCTGGTTTGGCTCAACAGCACTTCTTGGAATCATCTCCTCCTTCATCATGCTATTCTTGATAGAGTGGATATTCGATATCTTGGTCATCAGCATGAGATGGGATATCGTTTGGGCAAACAGAGTCTCAGTCATGCTAGGGCCCAATCTGACTGAGGCAATGACACAGGACTACTTAGTTTCC
>DALI01000033.1 GCA_002496725.1 Euryarchaeota archaeon UBA181
TGATGCTGGGCTATCCTCGGACCGTAGGGGTATTTTTGAACCTACCGGCATGAGCATGGCTGAACCGGGGGGGGTTCCTCTCCCATGTCGCCGGGAGCAAACCTTACTTAGGGGACGTACAAATAAGCTTTACTAACAAAAAAACGATGATTAAGGGAAAAAAGGAGAGTATGCGAAAATGAAGAAAGTAAGATTCTCCACTGATAATTTTGGACCTTGGGACCTCGACATAGCTCCTACTGTTTACCCGCCTCGTGAAGACACTAAATTACTGTGTGAATCAATATCAAAAATATCAGGGGGTGCCTCGAGGGCAGTGGAGATAGGATGTGGTTCTGGAGTCATTTCGATGGCACTTTCAACCATGGGATGGAACGTTGATGCTTATGACATCAATCCGTATGCAGTAGCGTGTTCTAGAGCCAACATAGAGAAGCTAGGATTTAGCGAATCGGTAAATGTACATGAAGGGGGTATTGGAGAAGATGGCTGGCAATTTCCCGATGGAATTGGATTAGTAGTTTGGAACCTTCCATACCTGGAACCACCTGAAGAGGGGAGCCCCATGCTCGAACCGATCGAAGAGGCGTCAATGACTGATTTGGGAGGTGGGGGGTGGTCTGCAGCGCTCATGGATGAACTCAATGATTACGAGAATCCAGATTTGATAGTAATTCTTCTTTTCAGGATCGATCCAATAAGCCCCAGTACTCCGAAAGACTGGGTATCTTCTGGATGGTCATACAGGCCCCTAGAAATTCAAAGAATCGGAGATGAGAAATTAGGTGTTTTTGCACTATGGAAGACTGGTCTTGGAATAAGTGAGGCTGTAGCAGAATTCTGTGAGTCGACAATGGATGAGGCCATGATGCTACCTGATTCAGGATGGCAGCGAATAGTTACTGCTGAGCAATTATCGGGAAGAGGCAGGAGAGGATCGATATGGGCTTCGGAGCCGGGAGATATGATTGCTTCATGGAAAATAAATCGTGGGGTAACAGAAGTTTCTACACCGGGCATGATGCAAATCTGTATTGGGGGGGCGATCAGTGAATCTTTGAATTGTGATTTGAAATGGCCTAATGATATTATTATTAACAACGGAGAAAAGATAGGGGGGGTATTAATCGAGGCTAATACGTCTGATGCGGGATTTAGGATAGGGGTCGGCCTAAATTTTCGCCCTAGAATGGTCGAAGAAAGAATATGCTCAGGATGGAGCGAAACAATAGGGGAAATTCATTCGGGAACAATATTCAAGATCGTAGATAGTTGCATTTCCGGACTGTTGGAGGAATTAGATATCATTCCGGATCCTGAGAATGAAATACTAGAGATTAATGCATGGAAAGCGCTTTCTAAGAGTTTATCCAGGGGAGTTGGAATAAAGCATTCGGAGAATGATGCGAGAGTAGTGGGTGTTAATGCGGATGGTTTCCTACAACTTGAATTACAGGGAGAAGAGATTGTGATATCAGGTACTGATTCCCTTATCTGGGAATATCCGGAATTATAGCAAGCTATTTTTTTATCCCTAGCCTCTCCCTGACTAATCTGATCTTTCCTGATGTAGTTTTAGTAACCACTCCCTCGACTGAATTGATTCTCATTTTGGCCTCTTCGCTATCCTCCAGAGGTATCTTGATTATAGCGAGAGTCGTCAGAGCTTTATTCTTCATATCAAATAGTCTCCATTCGATACCAATCATGGCACCGGACATTATTTCCTCCAATATTTCTCTAGAGTCAATTTTTCGATCTACTTCTAGTCCAATCCATCGGTTTTTCCCCCTTTTGGCTTTAGTAAGCTTAGCCATGTTCATGCGAGGAGCATTTACTTAATTGATATTGGCTAAATTCCACTTACTACGGCAACAAGTCTTAGTTTCCCCACCATCTCATCACTGACCCTTGCACCCATTATTACTTGACAGTCTGGATCCATAGATGATACGAATGAATCTGTTACTGCTGTGAGATGTGAGAGAGTCATATCTGGACCTCCTTCGACTTGGATCATACACCCCTTTGCACCTTCAATTGGAAGATCATTAAGAGGTGAGTTTCTTGCCATTTCTACTACTGAATTAGGGTCATCCGACGTTCCAGTTCCGACTATCAAAGTGGCATTGCCTTTTTTGTTAATTATTGCCTTCATATCCATTAAATCAAGATTTATCCTCCCAACTCGTGCCAATGTGGTTACTAGGCCCTCTACCAATTCGCCTATCCATCCCGATCCAGTAATCCAATTCTTTTTCCTTCTCCTAGACTGCCATGCCAACCTCTCCATACTTACTCTGATACAGACACTAGAATTAGATTCAAGTGAAGGAATGGCCTCTTGTGCTATTGAACACCTGAGAGGCTGTTCAGCGAAGGGCAACCCTGCTACTGCTAGCACTAGACAACCGTATTGGTTGGCAATTTTTGCCAGTTCCCCAGATGCTCCAGAACCCATGCCTCCTCCCAACCCAGCGAGCAAGATCAGGACCTCCGCATTTTCTAGGAGTGGAATGATTGTATCAGCACCGTTCCTCAATCTATGAGTTGCCATCGAAGGCAGGGCTGCGGCCCCCCTCCCCTCGCCTCCAGCGTCTAAGTAAAGGCAGTTTGCAGTATGCGCTCCCTCGAATGAAACCTCATCGGCATCTATCAGCAGTAACTCTGCCAATTCCGAGCATCTTGAATGGGCCTCTAGTGCCCAAAGGCATCCTAGTCCCCCCACGCCGGCGATTAAGACCTCTCCGTCATGCACGAACTCCGAGCAGGGGGACGGCGTATAGAATTGCTCAGTCATATTTGGAATATCTGAGGTATCGTCTTCTTTCATCTCGGGCCCAAGCGTTATCTGGTTCGATAGCTAAGACCCTGTCATAAAATTCTATGGCCTTCTCAAAATCTGACAAATACCTGCCTTGAAGATGGGCCATTACATTCAGAACAGGAACACATTCCGGGTCTTCTTCAAGCATCTCAAGAAGAATCTTTTCAGCTGAGCCTATCTGCATCATTTCCATATTATCTTCTGCGGCGTCTAGATTTGAAATCTGACCTTCCGACAAACGATACACATTCCTCCAAACGGGACCTGCCATAACTTGTCCTCCGAGGTCTGACGTATTAGTTTGGCGTGACGGTGGATATCTCAAAATAGCATGTTTCGGGGGGTCGTTTGACAGTAGAGAAATGCAACGTTAATAGCCTCGTTTAAGCTGGGTCAAGTCGACCAAGGTGATTGGATATGAGGTCAAGTGCGCAGACTGCTAGGAGAGTGATAGCGATAAGCATCATCGCTGTCCTCACTGCAGGAGGAGCTCAGGCCATCCACACAGGTGTCGGAGGCGACGCAAATAATGATGGCGATGTAGCTCTTGCAGGCTGTACTTGCCATGCGGAAGAGCCGGATAATTCCGTGACCCTCATCCTAACTGAGGTACCCCACAGATACGTGCCAGGAGATACTTATGAAATGGTCATTCAAATCATAGGAGGACCAGATGCAGATACTACTTCTCACACTGGCGGCTTCTCCATGAGAGTTAGTTCTGGAGTTCTTGCGGCATCTGTCGGATCCGAGTCACTCATGTACAATTGGGAAGATGACCCGACTACCCTGACACATACAGACTCGGGTTCTAAGGAACCTGACAGAACGTGGCAGATCTCATGGACCGCTCCGGAAGAAGCGACCGGCGTAGTGACAATATGGCTAGCTGGAAACTCAGTCAATGGGGATGGGGTTCCATCCCAGCTAGATAGGTGGAACAGACTCAGTGCTTTGATTGATGAAGGGGAGTTTGGAGGCACTAGGACTGTATTTGTTGGTAATGGGGACATAGAACCGCCAGCCCCGGTCGAGGAGGGCGTCGATCTTCACCATATGGGCGCTGGAATGAGGGCACACTGGCTGGGACTTCTTGGATTCGCTGCTGTCGTAATTGTGATTATCTTCTGCGGACTGATGCTGAGATATGGATTCTCCAGGCACTATGAGGGAAGAAGCAACCTGTTAAGATTGAGGATAAAGCATCAGAGGAGAGGTGATCAGTGATGAGGGAAGATGTTGTGATGAAGATGCTAAGGCAAGTAGCATCCGGCGAAGTTAGTGTCGAAGATGCTAGAGATGCCCTAGATGGGATTTCTCTCTCGGAGGAAGCTTACGAGAGTGCAATAGAACACGGAGTATTCGACCAAGCTCCTGCTGGATCTATTGTCAGGGCAAGTGTTTCTCCTTCTGGAGACTCGTGGCTGATTATCTTAGTTGGGCTTTGGGGTATCGTCTGGTCGCTTTATTGGGCTGGTTCACTTTCTTATGGCCTCTACAATAAATGGGATCAGCAGATGTTGGCATTCTTCCTAGGGATGCTGTTGCTTACTGTCATAATATTAGGCATCATCTACATGAAGTACGTAATGCCGGACATAGTTGTAGTGAAAAGCAGAAGAAGCAAGTACATTACCACTAAGGACCCTGAATCATGGAAGAAGTATGAGGTTTAGATATGGCTAGGAAATTCACACTTAGGGAGAGTTCTGATTCTCAGAAAGAAGGAGATTCAGAGGGGCACTTGATAGATAGGAGGGACTTCTTGAGATATTCATTCAATACTGCGGCTGGGGCGATTACTGTTGCCAGTATCGGCAGTATTGGTTTCGCGTCTCTACTTATGGGGCAGGCTGAGTCATCGGGCGGCGATACTGCTGTAAGATACTGGGTGCCGACCGGAGCAGAAGATTCAGTTTGGTATGGAGATAGGCATTTGGAACCCATGACATACCAGTCTTTCGTAGATGCCGCTTCTAGCTCGACAACTGGGATGTCAGCAGCTCAAGGAGTTTGGTCGGGTATGCCCGTAAATGCAGTCTATGTACCCCATGACGAGAATAAAGGGAGTGCTTTGATTGAGGACAAACCGCGCTTTCAGTTCATGGATGGCTACACTGCAGATGGTTCCTATGTGGGGTCTGGCTTCGAGGCAGAGGAAGACCCACAGTACCAAGCACTCTCAATACATGATAATCTGATCATCATATTCTCCAGGTGTACCCATCTTTGTTGCATTCCAGGATGGCAACTGGTAACTAATGAATTTACAGAGGACCAATGGGCTCCAAATGGAACTGATTCAGGTGGAAGCAAACTGTTCTGTATATGCCATTCATCTAGATTCGACCCCACTGTCATTGAGAAAAATAGAGCTAGGAACAGGTCAAACGGTGCTGAATTTGATTTCATTGGGATTAAGAGGGCCGGAGGACCGGCCCCTATGGGGATGCCATTGATTCCATTCGTTCTAAACGGGGATTTGATAGAGGCTTTGCCCGATTTCAAAGATTGGTACACATACTGCGACTGAGGTGAAAAAATGATTCAATTCTGGTTCCTATGGGTTTTCATCACTTTAGTAGTAGTGATTGTGGCTCTGACTCTCAGAAAGGAGAGAGAGGAGATGCCCAGAAAGGAAATACTCAGGGCCGTAGAGACCAGTGCTAGTAGTATGGGCCTTGCAGAGAAGACCTTTCTCTGGGCGTTCTCATGGCTAGATACAAGATTCAGGATTCAGGACTATTGGGGCATGAGCAAGGATGCCTACTATGGGATGCACCGGCAGATGCCTATGACTCATGCTGAGAAATACAAGCTCAGAATAATTTGGTACTGGTACCCATTGTATTGCCTGGGTGGAATTTCTTTCTTGGCATTCGTAATTCTAGTTCTAACTGGAACAGTCCTAGGCCTCTACTATGTTCCAGGAGGAGAAGGGGATCCGACTCCTGCATACAGCAGTATGGAATTCATAATGACACAATTACCATTTGGCTATATCATTAGATCGATTCACCATTGGACTACTCACTTTATGGTTGCCGCTGTTTTCTTACACATGTGCAGAGTGTACTTTACCGGCGCATACAGGAATCCCCGAGAGCTGAATTGGCTAATTGGCGTGGCTCTGATGTTCTTCACGATTTTCTTTGGTTACTCTGGCTATCTGTTGCCATGGGACAGTCTCGCCTTTGGTGCGGCCACCATAGGAATCAACATGGCCAACTCTACGCCGCTCATTGGGGGTTGGGTTGCGAATGCAATGTTTGCAGGCACCACTATTTCAGGCCAAACCGTTACCCGGATGTACTTCCTGCATGTCTTCATATTGCCAGTAGTTGTAACTGCCCTAATCCTCGCCCATCTATTCATAGTATGGGCACAGGGAATAGCGGAGCCGCATTGAGGTCGATCAAATGGGAATGATGGAAAGATTTGGTAGAATTGCGGACACATACATTAGCGAGAGGAATAAACTCCTAGAGGCGGATACCGAAAGACGGAGGACTTTCACGGGTCATCCATTTTGGCCTACTGAGGTTCTTCGTGATACCATAATATTCGCATCAATAGTCATGACCATAGCATTCTACTCATGGCTCATTCCCCCTCCTCTGCATAGTGCAGCCGATCCCTTTGCACAGGCTGGTTTCGTTTTCCCTGATTGGTATGTTCTGTTCTCATACGGATACCTGAGGTGGGGTGAGTACCTGCCGCAGTTTGTAATTCCGGCTGGGCCCATAGGGGAGTTCTTCGGTTCACCAGTTATTGACTGGAATGCGGCTTGGTGGGGAGCGGCCATAACTGGGCTACCAGTTGGAATACTGGCACTGCCTCCTTTCCTACCTGGAAGAGAGAAGAGAGGGGTGGAGGACCCGTGGTTTGCAACGGCAGGGGCTGTATATCTGGCTCATGTTTGGTTCATCTCAGTTTTCTCAATCAATATTTTCCTAGACCTATACGCAAAAGATCGTAGTGACTATTGTTTCACGGGTCCGCATTCTGAGATGATGTGTGGAAGACAGGCCCCTTGGACTGCAGAGGTCTTCAATGCCGTGCCGTGGATTCTTACTGGAATTTTCTTATTCGCCATTATTTATTTCCCCACAAGGAGGTTTCTCCTAAGTTCGGTAGGGTCTAGGGTGACTCCCAGAATAGGGAGGCAGGTAGCAGTTGGTTCGTTGATTGCCGCTGTACTGATTTCAGTTGTCACGTGGCCTGTTTACGAGAATGGTTTCTGGGACTATGGGGGACTTGGGGCTATGGATGATATAGAGGATTTAGATGCATTGAGGGCGCAGCCATCAGATACGCTTGTCCATGTCGAAGAGGGAAATGTTTGGGCCGAGTGGGAAGATGAATGTTTGTCATTTGAGGAAAGTGGATCTATCTCTGCATGGGATGGGTTATCAATAGAAGAAGACGCGTCTGATTGGTGTGTTATTGCTGCTTCGCATTGGTCTAATTGGGGTTTATTTCAACCTACGAAATACAAGATAATTGATTTCGCGGGTGATAACGGCCATGCCGACATATCCACTGGAAGGAATGCTGCTGGAGACGAGGCTTCATTCCTCGGATTGTCCAATGGTTCGGAAATAGTTTATCAATCGAGTTTTACTTTCGAAGTGGAAAACCTTGGGGTATCTGAAGTTCCAGCGGATATCGGCTGTCTATTTCGAACTACTGTGAGGAACGCTGGTACGCATACTCAGAGCTTGGCCCTCACTGATTCTTCGGGAGAAACTGTTTGGAGTACAAACGGATGTTCGTCGGGAAGCATCTACCTAGACTCTGGAGAGACATACACGGTAACATTTGAGACCACGTCCCAGGGGATAAATGAAACAGTGGAAGTAATTACCAGCTTTTCAGTCGTTGCCTATCAACCACTTCTTCTTAGTGATGACGGGACCGCATTGGTAAGATCTGAATCGGCAATGGACCTGGAGACAATGTCTACGATGTATTTGTTGAATCCGACGTATCAAAAGAATCCCAAGAGTTTGGATGCTAAGTTGATCTACTCATTGTTTGTACCATGCCTTGGTGTAGGTGCAATGGTATTCATGCTAATGAGGAGCATGGCTAGGGGATATGAGTATGAGATGAACAAGTGCTATGGCTGTGATCTCTGTGATGATGCTTGCCCTGTCAGACTTTTCAACTCGGGCGATAAACTGAATATCATCTACAACACTTGGAATAATGAAGACGATGGTGTCCCTCTGTATTCTTGTTTAACTTGCTCGGCGTGCACAAACGCTTGTCCGCAATTAGTTGACTATGACTCATATGTCGACATCAGAAGGAATATGATTGTTGGAGGCCCCCCTGCCACAGAGATTCCCCACACGGTGCTACAGGCAGTTCTAGCCGCTGAGGCCGAGGAGGATGCTGATGACGACTTCATGTCAGTGGAGGAATACCCAATCGACTCAAACATTGGATACTATCCAGGATGTGTGGACTATCTAGATCAGGAGATGATTTTCAGTCACGTGAATCAAGGATCAATGAATCTGGGAGATGCCACAACTTCTGCTTTCACTCTGTTCGAAGAGATGGGAGAGGATGTCACATATCTTGGAAGGGACTTCTTGAAATGCTGTGGGCATGATCAGAAATGGCAGGGAATGACTGAGGTATTTGAGAAGCTCAAGAGCTACAATCAGAAGAAGCTGGGGGAGAGTGGGATAGATACCCTAGTGACATCATGCGCTGAGTGCTTCAGGACTTTTGCCCTGGATTATGAATTGGATGACATGAAGGTCATGCATACCACAGAGTTCCTAGTCGAGAATGGCTTCGACATGGACTTACGCGCAGATGATGACCTTACTGTAACATTCCATGACCCATGCAGGCTCGGGAGGCAGATGAACATCTATGATCAGCCAAGGGATCTGATATCCGGTGTAGAGGGAGTTAATCTAGTTGAGATGGAGCACCACGGCGAGGATGCGCTTTGTTGTGGTGTTTCTAGCATGATGAGTTGTAATGAGAACAGTAGGGCCCTCAGAGTTCAGAGATTCGAAGAGGTGAATGCCACGGGCGCGGATATTATGCTGACATCGTGTCCAAAATGTGTCTCGCACTTTGAGTGCCTTAAATTCGAAGGCGATCCGAAACATGATTTTGAAATATTGGATGTTGTTAGCTTCTTGGCTAGGCAGGTAGAGTCGGGCCGTAATAGGTAAGCACTATCCAAATGCTAGCCATCCAGAGATTAATGACAATATTCCATTGAGAGCTATGCCGTAAAGTGTGAATCTAGCTACAGTAAATCTCTGATAGCCGAGGGCCGTTAACCAGATGAAAAATCCTATCAAACCGCCACATGCGAATGATATCCACGCAATTTCCGGAGAGATATACAGGCTCATTGCTAGCCATATTAATGCCCCCTGAGATAGCCCGAGCCAACTTAGGGGGTCAAGGAACCAAGGGCCTTCATCACTGTCCATGATGGTCGCTGATGAAACATGGTTAAATTAGTGATGTACGGACCGTAACATTGAGGAGAAGGGCTTAGAGGAATTCTTATGACTAATATTCGAGACTTGTCAGCTAGGAGAAAAGTTGAGCAACGTAGGATAAGGATCTTGATTGACGCTAGGAAATCGGAAGATCAGGCTAAATTGAAGGGAGGCGAAGACGCAGTGGCTTGGGTCAAAGAGGAGCAATGCATAGGATGTGATCAGTGCACGATAGTTTGTGATGACGATGCCATAGAATTGTACGATACACCATTAGCTAGCCCTATCCTAAATATCGAAGTCAATAGAAAGGCGAAGATTCTCAGGGACCCTTGTACAGGATGTCAGTTGTGCGTACTTGCGTGTCCTACTGATGCAATATTGATGATAGATAGGTGATATTATGAGTGATGATGACCCCATTAGATTTGGTGCAGAGTTTGGTCCCAAAAGAACAGAGCGTACGAGCGGAGTATCATTATCGACATTCAAGAATTTGGTTTGGATATCCAATATTGGAGGCTTGGTTCTTGTTGCGATTGCCCTTGAAATGATGATTACGGGGCAGTTTCTATTGGGCCTGGGTTGTATGATCGGAGGCGTTGCTATCGCATTATTTCCTTCGAACTACGAGATTGTCGGCATGGACGAAGGTTATCGCCCGGAAGGAACGGAAGATGAAAGGTCATGAGACTTGATGGGACGAGTTTCCAAAAATTAGTTTGGTCTGAATTGTTATCAATACCCATTGGAGAAGTTAGGACATACAAACAGATAGCTGAGGCAATAGGGAGACCTAGATCTTACAGGGCGGTAGCCAATGCTTGTGGAGCAAATCCATATGCCCCAGAGATTCCCTGTCACAGAGCCATTCGCTCCGATGGAAGGATAGGGGGATATTCTGCTAAAGGGGGCCTTAGTAGAAAGCTAGAGCTACTTGAAAGGGAATCTATGCAATCCAATCAGAAGTAAATTATGAAGATAGCCAGTGAGGCAAGGGAAGCTATGGCCCAGACCATAATGTAAGTAGACTGATTTAGCTCATTACTATTTTCTTTGGAACCGCTGGAAGTTGGTTCGGACTTTTTGTCATCAGTTCCATCTAGTAAACCGTACCTTTTGAGGTCCCCAATCCTGTTACGAAGGGTCTTTTCCGACATTCCAATATTGTCAGCTATCTCTGTTCTGACTTCTTTGGAGTTGACGACATCTGGGTTTTGTTTGATTATATCAAAAATCCTCTTTTCGTGTTCTGTCAAATCCACCATAGTCTTTGCCAAAACGACGCTAAATGTAAACATAACCCGTGACTATTCTTACATTAGATGAAAGGTAGCAGTATCACAAGGGCCGCAAGCGGGAATAGTACCATTGTCGCATTGTCATCTATGTATTTCAGAGATGGAATCTCTCCTGCTACTGTGAGCGGTGCAAGTAGAAGAGACGCCAAAATGGGAGTCTGAATCCAAAGGTGGCAACCAATCCAAACTGCATATGAGGTAAACATTCCCACCAAAATTGCTAATTTCATGTCCTGTTTGATCCTTTTTATTTCTCCCATTATTGGATCTACGAAAGTCAGACCGAAAATTATGGGGATCCCATAAAGTCCCGACTCTAAGCCGGTTTTTTCTCCTTCTGGGGCAATCAATAATGCCAAAGCGACTGCGAAGCCCCCCCATGCTAAAGCGGATATTTGATTCGCTTCGTATTCCCTCTGCCCGATTACAACGATTCCCAATTTGATCCTTATCGACTCTAAAATTAGAAGAGCGATGATGAAAGAGCTAACTAATTGCTTTGTTTCCAAGCCTAGGTAATCTGCTATTTCAGCACCTCTCGTATAGTATATCAACGGGATGAAAGCCATAATCATGTGAGTAGCTCTTCTCAGAATGTGCCCCGATAAACCCCCTACTGAGTGCTTTACGTGATCGGTTTCAAACTTAACTGAGTCACTCATTTCATCACCTAGCTAATTCATCCAATGCATCATTAAGTGAAATACTTCCGGTTTCCAGATCATCAATAATGCCATTTATCTTTGGCGAGGACAGGAGCCGGGAATCCCACAATGATATCAGCCTCTCCTTGATCTTGATTCTGTCCCTCCACTTTGGAGTCTTGCAATCTTCAATAATCCTCATCATCTCCACTATGCCCTCATTTCTCTCAGCAGATACAAGGACGACTTCAGGAGCGTCCATTCCCCCTCCGAGGGAAAGTGCCGAGCGTATTGAGTCCGCGACTTTGATTGAAGCTGGCATATCAGATTTGTTAACAACGACAATATCTGCTAACTCAATAATACCTGCCTTCTCAGCCTGTATGATATCGCCTCTGTCTGGTCCGTCGACAAGAATTATTTTGTCTGCGAACGCGGCGATTTTAATTTCATTCTGACCGGATCCGACTGTCTCTATTACGATCTTATTCCAGCCGCAATAGGAAAGAGCGTTTATCATGGCCATTAATGATGAGGAAATTCCACCGGGATGCCCCCTAGTGGATAATGACCTAACAAATACGGAATCTCCAGAATCTGCAGAATCCATACGTACCCTATCTCCTAAAAGTGCACCACCAGTTCGAGGGGATGATGGATCAATTGCTAAAACCGCGACTTTCTGGTTCATTTCCTTCCAGTAATTAATTATCCTGCCAATTAGGGTTGACTTTCCGACACCAGGTGGCCCTGTTACGCCCAAAACTGTTGAGTTACTAGCTGAATCACTAATTGGAAGATTTATTTTTTCGCCGGACTCTAAGAGAGTCAGGAGCTTAGATAGATCCCTCCTGTTGCCATTTGAAGCTGACTTCAAGAGTATTTTTGCCGTTGTCAATTCCAACGCCACCCATCCTCGTTACCGACGCCCACTGATTTCCCCAAATCGGTTCTGGACTCTGCATCGTCTAGAAATGAGAGAATATCTTCTGTTCGTGAGCCGGGGCCGAAAATTGCTCTAACTCCATGAGAGAACATCTTCTCGTGGTCCCTCTCCGGAATTATCCCCCCTAGGAATACCATGACATCTCCCATTCCAGTGTCCTTCAGAAGTTTGCAAATACGGGGGATAAGTACGTCGTGAGCACCGGAGAGTGTCGACAGGCCCAATGCATTAGCATCCTCATCCATAACTATTCTTGATATTTGTTCGGGGGTTCTCCTAAGACCCGTATAGACTACTTCATGTCCCCCGTCCCTGAGAGACCTAGCAATCACCTTTGCACCCCTGTCATGTCCATCGAGACCGGGTTTAGCCATTACTATCTTCATAGTACGATATCTGCGAGCCGGTGACCCTCCTTGAAGCAACCGCAGGACTAAATTTGGGGCTCACCATTAGGAAGGCATATTGACGTCCTATCAAATGGAGGTACATGGTTGCGGATGACGCACGTGTTGGTGAGCTTCGTCGCCGTAAGGCTCAAGCCATAGCTGGAGGGGGCCAGGCGCGGGTATCTGCCCAGCACTCAAAAGGTAAATTGACTGCTAGGGAGAGGTTAGATCTACTTCTCGACGATGGCTCGTTCATGGAGATAGACCCATTGGTAGAGCATAGATGTAGAGACTTCGATATGGATAGGAATGTTATCCCCGGAGACGGTGTTGTTTGTGGGCATGGCACAATTGGAGGAAGAACCGTGTACTGTTTCGCACAAGATTTCACCGTTTATGGAGGGTCCCTTGGTGAGATGCATGGTCTGAAGATTTGCAAGGTACTCGATATGGCTTTGAAGACTGGGTCTCCTGTAATTGGACTCAATGACAGTGGCGGTGCACGAATTCAGGAGGGTGTTGCTAGTCTTGGCTCATATGCTGAAATTTTCTTTCGAAATGTTAGAGCCAGTGGAGTCATTCCCCAGATTTCAGTGATAATGGGCCCTTGCGCAGGAGGGGCCGTTTATTCGCCGGCAATTACAGATTTTGTAATAATGGTAGATGGGACATCTCACATGTTCATTACTGGACCAGAGGTTATCAAAACTGTGACTAATGAAGAAGTTACTTTCGAAGATCTCGGCGGTTCTGTTACACATGCCACTAAATCTGGAGTGACTCATTTTACAGCGGAAGACGATGAAGGAGCATTAGATCTAGTAAGAGATTTGATTGAAATGCTCCCTTCGAACAATCTTCAGAGAGCCCCTATTCTTCCTACTAACGATTCCCTTGATAGGTCCTGTGAAAAATTGCAGGACCTAGTGCCAGAAAATCCAAAGGAGCCGTATGACATAGTCATGGCCATAGAGGAAACTGTGGATGATGGAGCCTTCTTAGAGGTTCAAGCAGAGTTTGCAATGAATATAGTTGTTGGATTCGCTAGACTAGGGGGCCATACCATAGGCGTAGTTGCTAATCAGCCCAACTTCTTAGCCGGTTGCTTAGATATCGACGCCTCGGTCAAGGCCGCAAGATTCGTACGATTCTGCGATTCTTTCAATATCCCCCTTCTAACATTTGTAGACGTACCCGGTTTTCTCCCGGGCGCTAGTCAGGAGTGGGGCGGAATCATTAGACACGGCGCTAAGTTGCTCTATGCCTATGCTGAAGCTACTGTACCGAAGCTGACTGTCATCACCAGAAAAGCTTACGGGGGTGCCTACGACGTTATGTCATCCAAACATATCAGAGGGGACTATAACGTAGCTTGGCCTTCTGCACAGTTAGCGGTAATGGGAGCTGAAGGTGCCGTACAGATAATACATAGAAGAAGAATAAACTCTTCGGGGAATCCTGAGCAGGAAAGAGAGCGTCTAGTGGATGATTATGTCGATACTTTTGCTAATCCTTATCGAGCGGCTTCTTTGGGTTATCTTGATGATGTCATCCAGCCCAGTGAGACTCGGAAGGTTATGGCAAAGGCACTGGGGGCCTTGCTAGAGAAAGAAGAAGTCCGGCCTGCTAGAAAACATGGCAATATCCCACTATGAGGTGTTTATTTCTTGGATGCAAATAGAATTTTGAAATTGAAGGTAGTCGCGATGACCGTTGTAATATTGGAGGAATTCAAGGGAGAATCAATCCAACTCTCTGCCTACAGAAACAGGGGGGACGAGTGGGCCATGGACCATAGAAGAGTGATCATAGGAAGGAGGAATCTATTCCGTGCTAAAACTAAGAGGAGTTCTTCGAGGTGATTTGTTGAGTGCTAAGAGGAAGGTGAATGTCGATGGCGAAGAATTCGAAGTTACATTGGCCAAGGAAGGGCAGTTCTGGAAAGTCGAAGTCGAGGGGCAGATTTTCTCCATAGAAGTAGAAGGTGGAGATAGCGATATCTCGTCTACTCGGAAGAGGAAAGGTTCTAGGAAAACGAGGAAATCTGGAGTAGTTTCTTCATCCATTCCTGGAAAGATAGTGTCTCTTTCCATTAATGCGGGGGATATTGTTGCAGAAGGTGATGTGATAATGATTCTCGAAGCTATGAAGATGCAGAATGAGATTCAGGCTCCTATTTCGGGCGAAATAACTGAATTGAATTGTCGAACCGGTGATAGCATTGAAGCAAATTCCCCGCTCTTGGTAATCGAACCGCCCTCTGATTAGGCCGTTGGAGAGATTTCAATAACAGATACCCCTAGGGAACTGTATGCCTAAATGCGACTATCCGAAATGCTCGGGAACGGGTACGATAGTCAGTCGCCTCTCTCCTGAAGGATTCCTTGTTGGAACAGGTAACAAAGCTTATTCATTCAGGGAAGCTTACAAGCGATTCACTTACTGTGAGGATCATCATGATGAGTTGATGAAGTCCGTCTGGAACAGAGTTAGAACCTCCGATGAGAAAGGTGATGATCATGTTGCCCCGACAGCAATATGATTAGATCAATCCGAGAGCATCTTCAATCCTATTCAATTCCGGCCCAGTTGATCCCGTCCCAACCATAGCATGACTATCACTGGTGGCGCATCCAGCACCTACGAAAGGAGAGCCGAAGCTAACAGTGCCGACCATCAGAGGTACTCCGAGAGTTTTCTCGATTAGCTTAGCTTCTTCAGAGGTGATATCTGGATGGGCCAAGGCGCCATTGGAGTTTGCAACTAGCATACTACCTACTGTATCGTGCCCAGCTACTTGACTCCTAACTGCCTTTACGCCCAATACTTCTCCAATCATATCTACGCCATTTTTTCCAGGTGGGACCACGGGACTAACGATTGCACCTATCTCATTACATTCCACTAGGTTGCCAGCGGCATTAACGCCGCTCTGCATGACAACTACATCTCCAAAGCTTGTTAGTTCGTCCAAATCCTCTTCAGTAGCAATATCGGCCACAGCGATTCCCTTACTATTTCCCTTCAGAAGGCTACCAATCAGTGAAGAACCGCCTACCATAAATGGATGAGTCTCCATCCCAAAGGCCGTTTGAATTTCTTCTGTAGCCTCTGAGTCGAGGGATCTAGGGGTGAACAGAACATCACCGATCACGGATAAGTAAACGCCGACCTGGCTATGTCCCAAAATATCGGCAGTAGAAATTCCCAAATTACCCCCTCCGTGTTACTCCTTGACTTGGGGTGTATATGAATAAGTCCTATTTTGCGGGGATAGGGGCGCCTCATTAGTGAGACGCCCCTTGAAAGAGAGATGGCACAACGACGATCGTTCCCGTGGGCTCTC
>DALI01000008.1 GCA_002496725.1 Euryarchaeota archaeon UBA181
TGACAGAAAGGGCATTCTGCGTCTTGAATCCAAATCCTCAACTCAGATAATTTCATGCCTTCTGGAGGTTCGTCAGACGGACTGGTTGATTCCCTTCTCCTTCCTTGCATATTGAAGTCAATATCGTCATATGCGTGATAACTCATGCCGCTATCTCCCTCTCATCAGAGTCATTCTGGCCAAAACTTCCCCGGACGCAGTAAGCGAAAGACGTTCCTTGCCCTCTCGATGAATTAGACGATGTTCCTCACCTGACGTGATTCCTCGTGACCTCTGCTTATCGCCTGTTTTAGAATCCCTGAAAAGAAGTTCGCCAGAAGCACTTTCGAGATTGTAGCCTCCCAAATCCCGAGACTCAATTTCCCCTCTTCCTCCCGAGTCCTTCTCTTCGAGTATAGTGGCCAGGACTCTTCTGACTTGCTGACCATCCGTTATCGACCCATGGCCGGAAACTTCGATCCCCCTCCTTATCACCTCAATTTCATGGTCTTCAGGCAGACTCAGTCTATGTTTCGACTTGTCGAGATTAGTATCTAATGTAGGTCCCGTTACTCCCTCAGATTTTCTCCTTCTAAGGCAAGAAATAACAGAAATATCCGATGACCTACAGTACCTAATGACAGGAGCTATGAGATGCGATGGAATCCTATCGATAACCAATGTGCACTTCCCCCTATATCCTTCAGAAGCGTCCTTGATGACATTTAGTAGCCTTCTCAATGAGTCGTAATAGCCCGCCTCATCGTGAAACATCAGATTCGATATTGATTTCACCTCACCGCCCAACAGATCATCAATGGGAACAACCTCTTGAATTCTCTCTGCAATTTTCATTGCCCTGTCATCATCATCACCATATTCTATTGCTACCAAGGCATACTTAGAGAACGCTCCAAGTAGCCCGTGTTCATCCAGATAAGCCCTGCATCTCTTGCTTTCCTCGTCCGGGCTTCCCGTCCCTCCATGGAGTATAATCGCCGCACTCTCGGATCCGGGGAGACGGTCGAGGCGAACCTCATTTTTTGAAAGCTGATAAGCTGCATGGATTAATCCAATGTCTGTGAGTCGGTATTCCACAGGATCAGCATCTCTTCTCTCAATCATCCCGCTCTCCTCGAGACTCTTCGCTACCGTGCTCAATCCCTGTGGCCGGGGGAGGTCATATTTTGCTGAGGATATAGCATCTGAGCGAATCCACCCTGACTTGCCAGCCATCAAAGATAGCATCCCCGACTCCTTTCCTTCGAACCTTCTCGAGTCGAAACCTACTCTTCGAGGCATCTCGAAAGTACTGTTTACGGTTATTTCAACAGCCTCAGGTATGAATGCAGCATCTGTAGGCAACAAAGTCCAAATGTGACCTCCTGTCACCTCTCCCACCGCCAATAGGCAACTTACAACGAAGCTACTGCCTCCGATCGCACATATGTGCAAATCGCCCCTTTCAACGTGCCCGCCTATGTCCAGATCTAGAATTTTCATCAGGTTAGATACCTCAGTTCCCCATATTTTCAGCTCGTCGAAATCACCTCTCTTGAATTCCGGACTCTGTGTAATTGACCTGTGTGGGTGCGAGGTTATGTCGATCCCTTTCAGAAGATTAATTCGATACAAGCTATCTCCTATCAAATCATCAATAGGCGGAAAATCATATTCAGGAGAGTGTATGATTTTGATACTGTCGGGCTTGATCCTTTCGATGAGATTGTCATATCCACAATCACCGAACCTTTTCAGATTCCAGTCGATAATAACAAGCACCGTCATAATATCTCACCATTTATGATCGGGTATGATTTTCAATTCCATGCCAACACCCACTACCATGTATACAAGACCTCATTCAAGTGGTTCTATTTGAATTGAATCCTCCGACCCTGTTTCCTGTCCGAGGACTACTCCACAGGCTGTAAGCGCGTCCTCTTGCCTCACTGAGAAGCCCTCTGCACCTCCCTCGGGAAACTCGTCCAGATGCCTCTTGACAGCGACCTCCCTAATCTTCCTCCCAATTCCAGCCAAGTCAGCTCCCGACATCCCTGCCGGGAGGCCCAAAACTGCGGCTTCTAGATCAAGTTGTTCGCATAGAGGGGCATCTGCGAGATGTACCTCAACTATCGCCGAGTACTCTTCTGGAAGTGGGAGGCCAACCTTGACATGGGTGCCAATTCTTCCCTCCCTGAGGAATGCTGGGTCGATCAGGTCCTTCCTATTAGTTGCAGCCATGATGAGTACCCCGTCCCTGGAGTCGATGCCATCTAACTCGGTCAATAGCTGATTGACTACCGATCCTAATCCAGAGCGTCCGGGACTAATCATGCCTCTATCCGCTCCTATGGCGTCGAACTCGTCGAAGAAAAGTATGCATGGCGCCATTTTCCTAGCCTTATCCATTAGGTTTCTGACCGCCCTCTCCGACTCGCCTTGCCACATTGAGAGCAGCTCGGGGCCCTTGATGCTGATGAACTGGGAGCCGGAGATATTTGCCGCGGCTCGAGCAAGAGCAGTTTTTCCAGTGCCAGGGGGGCCATGGAGAAGAATCCCCGATCCTATCTTCAAACCCGCTGCCTCATACAGTTCTGGGTGGCGGAGAGGATCGAGAATCTTCTCTCTGAGCGCTTCCTTTGCGGTCGAATGACCGATAATTGAGGTGAAATCCTCCTTCACGATATCCCTATTGAATTTCCGCTTGATTGATGGTCTTACGCGTGCGAAAGACTCATTAAAATCATCCATCGTTATCTCAAGGCTGTCGGCATCGACTGTTTCTGACTCTATCAGGCTGGAGAATCCAAATATTCTCTCTGCGGACCTGTACACAGATTCCTTGCACAAATGATCGATATCCGCCCCCACGAAGCCCACCGTCACTTCAGCAAGCTCATCTAGGTCAACGTCAGAAGACAGAGGCATCCCCCTGGAATGAATTGAAAGAATACTTTCCCTAGCTTGCTTGTCCGGGACTGGGCACTCAATGACCCTCTCGAATCTACCCGATCTGTTCACCGCCGGGTCTATTGAGGAGATTCTGTTTGTAGCACCAATTACAACTACTTGGCCCCTATCCTCTATTCCATCCATTAGTGTCAGTAGCTGAGCCACTAGCCTCCTAGAAGATTCTGACGAAGTGTCTCTGTCGGGTGTTATCGAGTCAATCTCATCGATGAAAATTACAGCTGGCTGATCCATTTTCGCTTCCTCAAAAAGCTCTCTAAGCGCCTTCTCAGAATCTCCCATCGCGCAACCGATAATTTCGGGCGCAGAAATGGAATGAATAGTGGCCTGAGTCTCTCTAGCCAAGGCCCTTGCAAGCAAACTCTTTCCAGTACCCGGCTCCCCACTGAGAAGGATCCCTCTGATTGGGGATTTCCCCCCTCTCAAGAAGACTTCCGGATGGAGAAGTGGCACTACCGCAACCTCCTGTAGCTGTTTGATTACGTCATCCAATCCCCCTATATCGGCAAATGACACATCTCCGGTTTCCAGCAGAGGTCGCTTTGCCTTCTGGTTCCTTACCTCGATCCTAGTCTCCGCATCCACTACTCCAGAAATCCCTCTTTGTAGGAGTCTCCTAGGGGAAGTCTTCACGACTTGCAACTCAACAACTCCTCCATTCGGAGAAGGCATCGTAATGTGGTCTCTGATCCTCATTGGCCTACCAAATATTGCTGAACGATCACTACCGACAAGATCAATGTAATCCTGGGAAGAGGTATCTCCTACCAAGTCAAGGGTTACACTCGTGAGGGTTCTGAGATTAGCCTTCGATACAGTAATTCTCTCTCCGATCATTGAGTATGTGTTCAGCCTACTGGTTGCGTCTAGCAATACCATTCCAGACTCCACATTTCTCGATGATCTAGCTATTGCGATAGAGCCTCTGGAGCCCTTGATCTCCACCAACCCTCCATTTTCCACTTCCAATGAGTCTAGGTCTAATGGATTAAGTACAGCAATTCCCTTGTGGGCCTGTGCGTCGGGGAGACTCCCGATGACGAAATCAGAACTCAATGTCATTACTCATCACCCCCGCCATCCGAATCCTCTATCCCAGTCCAATCATTGGGCAGTAGTGCAAGTGCAAGCCCTCCCGTCGCGACTACAGCAACTGTCCTGAGAAAGCTTCCAATCATACCCATCTAAGCACCTCCCTTCGGGCCTCTAACTTTGTACCCCTTGCTCCGTAAACTCTCGGCCAGTGCTAGCTCCTTTCTCTCAGCCTCTGATCGCGAAGAGCATGTGATGGAATCAAGTGGAACTAAGTCCATCCTCAGTCCATTGAAGTGGTTCCGAATGAGTCTCGGCCCTCCTCCTCTCGAATTGTACTTGCTCCAGTTGTCACTAAGCCTGGATGAGACAGTCTTCCCAGTTTGACCTACATAGAAGTCGTATCTGGTGCTCTCATCCAATGAAACCACATAGACGTGATATGAACCACATGGACTTGTGCCATCGCATTCTGTACAACCTCCTTCGACGAGAAAAGATGAACTAATCAGGAGACCACCTTCTGGGAAACGGGATCGGAGAATTCTGAAAGGGAGCCTTGTAGATCCTGTAAGATTTCAACCTGCTCCAGATTTGAGGAAATAAAACCATCAGGGGATGAAAAATCCTCTGAAAGCAGCCTATTCGCCCTTACTTCACTAAGGTCGAAAGACTTCTCCTCCGAACCAGGGAGAGGCGCCCCACACCAACAGGAGTTGGGCATCCTGACCCTCAGAAGCTCTTGAACGGGCATTCCATTCTCGTCAAGAGCCCACCTATATGAGCGAGAACCACGGTCCACGTTCCCCTTGTTGGAGAGCACCATGACCAGCTCATGCCCGCAACTCTCCACAGGGCACCTGTGGAGGTGCCTCTCCACGCCACTAGGAACAGCATCCAAGCTGTACACCTTTAGGTCGTTACAACCTATTGGGCTATCGTTATTCATCTTCGCGTTTTGCTCGTCATTTCTAGCAGTCATTTTCTCAACCAATCCTTACGTCTGTTATCAAGTCTCAAACCTGTCACTGGTGACACATAGTGCTCTAAAGATCAATCTCATCGAAATCAAGACAATTCTGATGGATCCTATGATTGTGCCTTACAATCCTGGACATGCCCACTGAAAGATCATGAGCATCGAAAGGTATTGCCATGGAGATTTCTTTAGCCCTATTTGAGCCAGCTAGAATTATCGCGGCCTCGAGCTCGCTGGTCAGGAAAGTTGCATCAATTACTCCGTGCCCAACAATCATCCTAGGAGGGTTGGAGGGAACGTCATCATAGAAGAATACCCAGTCCAAGCCATCGGAAACTCCCCTTATCGTACCCCTTTTCGACCAAAGGTTGGGGAGCCACCTCCTCCAGAAATCGAGGACACTGCTCTCGGAAATCAGTATATTTCTCTGTCCTGATACTCTCGTCATTCTGATATTTCCATCAGTTGTCAGTTCGAAATCCAAAGCCTGTGGGACTACGTGGTCTTGTGTGACACTGGATTTTGCATGTACCCTTATTGAAGCGCCGAAAACCTCCATTATATCACCTGGCCCTAGAATTTGGATTCGGGTTAGAGAGTATGTATTGAATCTGGTTTAGGAAGCACCCGAGCCTCATCTCCCTATTTTCTGGGAGTTTTTCGAATGAGCCAGCGTACGAGCCTATGCAGATGGCACAAAGATCGATATTCGGAGCCAAGGAATACCTATCGCTCTTGTAAATATTACAATGCCGTATCTCTGAGCTTGACGGACTTCTGATGTAAGCTATAGGTGTGCTAGAAGGGAAGTTTCTGAAGTCGATAAGGACGTTGTATCGAACATCGGAGCTATCTCCTGCAGATTGAACCCCAATCATCGTGACTTGGATTACTCCGAAGTTCCCATTCCTCATCCTGTGTTGCTTCACAGCAGCAGTAGAAGGGTATTGGATCATCACCCTCCTCAGTTCGTCAGGAGTTATACCGGCTCCTGAGTCCAGATACCCTACCATGTCAGGTCCTCCTCTACGAAGGCCAGAACTCTCCTTCTCTCTTCGTCCCAGGATAGGACTCTGATTCCCCACAGGAATCTCGCACCGAAGTCTATCTCCTTGTGCTTAGCTTCCTTGAAACTCATTCGCTTTACATCTCTAGATTTGTTGTTATCTATGATCTTAACAGGTATACTAAGCTCGCCTGTTTCAGGATCGTAAAGTCTGAAGGACTCACTTCCGCTGGTTGTGATTCTAGCCAAGTCTCCTGGAACGTAGGGATTCCCAGTATTCCTGAAAGTATAGCCTTGTGCATGCATCTTCCCGTTACTGTTGACCTCTCTCGTTAACTCGACAGCACTTCTGACTGTGCCGATCATTCTCCCTTCATCAGTAGGGGCCCAGAGCGTGCAACCATCTGCAAGGTGACCTGATCCTACCGAGATCCCCGAGTCTCCTATCTTTCGTTCCCACTTCACGTAGAAAGAATGCTCCAGAGGGGAAATCCTCATGTTTATCGGGACTCTCATATCAGGGGGATTTCGACCTACCAGTATCGTCTGCCCGGGATTGATTTCCTCTGTGACAACAGCCCCATCGTTAGCCAGGTAGCAATTGACCACGCTACCATCCCTTGGCCTCATCCCACTGCGAGAAATGACATCATCCGAGGTCATTGAGGTGTTGGTTCTAACATCAACCCAATACCCGGGCACGTCTATATGACCCACCCTTATCCTTTCATCCAAATCACCTTGCATCTGCACGGACTTCATGCCATTAGCGTATGGAAGCCAACACTTTGTATGTCACTGGTGACAGCCATGTGAATGTCATTTACGTATGCCTATGACGAGTATTTCCCCTTTCCAGAGGGTGACATGACTATGCGGCAAGATTTTTTCCCATTCTTCCCAATTTTTCTTACTTTTTACTCCCAAGTCGACATGTATCTCCGCCAGTGTCAAAGTAGATGATATGACCCTCACAAGTTTTCCCCAAGGTACACCTTCATAGTAAAAATTCGGATATTCATCCCGAATTGCTTCTTCAACCCTCTCGATCAATCCCTCCCGGAATAACTGTTGGGTCCCCGATGCTTCTCTCGTCCTTCGGGCATCGTCCCTCTCCGCTTTTTTCCTCTTCCTAATGGCATCTTTTGCGCCTTTACTTTCGCATCTGTAATGGTTCAAAGGCGAGGATATCGACAAAATATCCCCATCAAACACCCTTCTTCCTAACCACATTCTCTCCATGTGAATCCTCCACGGCAAGAACTTCGACTGCCCACTGGAATAGGATGAGTGAATAGTGAAAAACTTCTGATGCACCAGCCAATCCGGGGATTGTTTGTTGGCTTTCCTCTTAGTTTCAGGGCCATCAGGACTATCAACACCTGAATCGACATCCATCTTGCCCTTGCTATCGAATGTGGTAATTCCCATTTTATCGAGTAGCACTACATCGATCTCTGTCGTCCTCTGATACCTGAGCCACCATAAACGACTTTCTTCATCGCAGTCTGAAAGTCTCGCCAACTCCATGTCCGTGAGTTCAGTTATGCCTTCTCTGCCTCTTTCACTCTGTTCATTGGGGTCCAGTCCGTGCTTCTTACAGAGATCTTCCCAGTACCAAGCATTTCTGTCTCTAGATATCACGCCGATATTTTTCTTCCACCCATCCTCAAACTTTGAGACATAATAATGGAACTTCCTCCTTCTTTCTTCAACGGTATTGTCTATCAGACTCATACTATGTGCCGTTGATACGGGATCCCATGCGTGCCAAAGTGATGCTACAACAAACTCCTCCAAGTATTTCCCACAATATGAATGATGGAATTGAAACTGCTCTTTCGTCCTGTCATACAGAAAAGTACGCTCGATATTCGACTTGGAAATTCTTATCCTTATGCCTTCATTGTAGAAGTCCCCATCCTCATCAATAATCTCGAAATAATAATCATTTTCCGCCAGTTTCCTAAGAGACTTCTCGCTTCTCAATGAAATTAACCCCCCGTCATCTTCATGAAAGCACTCAGCAATTCCGTAGAAAAATTCGGATTCCTCCCTCGGCAAACCGCTTCCCTTGTGTCGCACCCTTTCCACTTCAGCATGGGCCGGGAATCCAGATAGCCAAGCCCTGTCAATTATGGATAGTGGCATTCCGTCGGCAAGATTCAGTTTTCTCATTCCAAAGGTGAACTGCATTCTAGCTCCATGAGGAAGAGTTTCCCTATTGGAGAATCCCCCTGCCTTATTCCGGAGGATAATGGGGATCTTCACTCCCTTGGACCCCGGAAGTAAATCTATCCTGGTCTCTCCCTCCCAATTGTTGATGATATGATCGATCTTCCCACTGATTTCATGGTTATAGCAGTGAACCTCTTCTATCTCAATGTCTGAATTTCCGATGTACCCTTCTGGCAGTGTATGGGGGACGGGGAATGGTTGCGTTAATGGCTCGTGTCTAGTGACCTCTGAAACTAAACTCTCTGGCCCCTTGAACCACGCCCTAAATCTTTTTTGGGTGTCGTTTTCTTCAATATCATACCCTCTCTTCCTGCTTCTGATTAGCA
>DALI01000031.1 GCA_002496725.1 Euryarchaeota archaeon UBA181
GCCACCCGCGTCCTCGCCCGCAGTACACAACGTGATGATCGCAAACACCAGCAAGGACACCAAACCCGAGCTGCGGGTCCGCAGGATGATGAGGGAGGCCGGGTACCCCGGCTACAGGCTCCACTGGAGGATAGACGACGAGGATGGTAGGTACGTCTGCAGGCCGGACATCACATACCCAGGTAGGAAGCTGGCGATATTCGTCCACGGGTGCTTCTGGCACAGGTGTCCGACATGCAACCTAGGATTACCGAAGACCAATTCGGATTACTGGGGACAGAAGTTTGAGAGGAACGTGGAGAGGGACAAGCGAAAGGAGGCCACTCTCATTGATCTTGGTTGGAGTGTTCATACGATATGGGAATGCGAGATTGGCGGGATAGAACATATCAGCAAGTTAGAGATAGAGTGGTTTTAGGAGTTGTCCGTCAATATGCATTCAGGAATTATAAATGAGATTGCAAAGGGGATAATCGCTAAAGTTTGGGAAAATGGAGGGCCAGCGTCGGATGGTTTCGGTTCTTTTTGGGAATTCTTTGGGGAGGAAGCATACGAAGAAATCAGGAATGAGGGATGGCCTGAAGAATTAACACAGCTAGAAATCTCAGTCATCAGTTACCGGATGTGGAGTTCTTTGGACTATCGGTTTGGAAAGTATTACGAATGGTATATGATTTTGTACGACCTTTGTAGGGACCCGATTTTTGGGCATGTCTTGCTGGATGCTTACGGATCTGTTTTGGGTGATTATTCTGAAAACGCGGGCATGTATGACGTAGCAAATGAAGCGTGGCATGAGTTTCTCTCAGAGGGGCACTTTCCCGAGAAAACAGAGCTTTTGCTAATTGATCGATGGGTCGTGGCATTTTCCGATGAGGGGATCTATACAGATGGGCCCAATGAAGGTAGGTTCGATTCTCATGAAGACTTCTTGGATTATTTCATCTATGAAATTGGGGTATATGGGAGAGAGAAGGTTTTGGAGAGAGTGAGGCATGAGCTTTTTCTGGCTAGTGCTGGCAGGTTTTATTTTGATGGCGAGGAGATTAGAAGAGAAGTTCGTGATGAAGAAAGGGAAATGGCCCTCGATGAGCTTCAGAATTTATTAGATGCGTGATTTCTAAAGCTTGTTGATGATGTCCGTAACGATATCAGTGTCGATTTTGAACCACTCACCGGATCTTCTCGTTGCTGAGTGGGAAGCTAGTTTGTGTGCCAGTGCCTCGCTTACTCGTCGGTCTAGTACCCGTGTCGAGCAAAGAACCGCGAAGTCCCTGTGTGGTGAATACATCTGGTATGCTGTGTGTCTCTTCAGCAAATCTATTGTCATCCCGATTTTAACCCAGCCCTCCCAAGAGCGGTTCGTTATGGCGTATACGAACCCAGAGCCGTCGTCTGACTCCGATTCGATGACCAGTTGTTGCTCAACTAAATCAATCGGCCTGATTGAATATTCGTAGTTTCTTTTGGGCTTCCTAGTCCTGAGATTAACCCAGACATTGCTTTGTGGAAAGTCGTCCCTACCTGGACTCAGCCTCACCGCGTTCGTCACCAACCTGTGCCAACGTGGCCGTTTTGGCTCCGATTTCAACGGGGACATATCCCAGTCAGTGAAGTCACTATACTCTGACTCTAGTAGGCGGATTAGTTCCTTTACCTCGTACCATTTTCCAGGTTCCATTGATTTCTCTAGGATTTTCATTATCGATTCTTGATTTAGGTTCATGTTTGGCCTCCGTAGTTAGTGACAAGAATCTCCGTGATTGTTCCCCTCCCTGCACCATCTGAATTAATGGCTCTGTTCGCTAAAACTCTTCGGATATTGAATTCAGAGTATAGTTCATCGAAGAATTCGTCATTATCATCGGTGTTCTTCGGATCGCTGTTACTGAGCATTACCTTAGCCCCCCTCTGATGCAGTTCTCTGAAAGCTCCCGCCAACGTCTCCTGCTCGGCATCGCCGAATGTCGCCTTGTGATAGTCTGTGAAAGAGGGAGTTCCAGGAAGTGGTCGGTACGGCGGGTCGAAGTAGACGAGCGTCTTTTCATCGGCCATCTCTAGGTTGTCCTCATAGCTCCCTACGGATATCTTCACGTCTCTGAGGATTCGGCTTACTGCTCTAAGGTTGTCCTCCGCTACGATATCTGGCTTGGCGTAACGGCCGTGCGGGACGTTGAATTTGCCGGAGCTGTTAACCCGATAGAGCCCGTTGAAGCATGTCCGGTTGAGGAATACCGTCATCGCGGCCCTACGGACCCATCTGTCTGTCATTCTCCTACGGAAGCTGGTACCATTCCTCAGATACCGATCCTCGTCCCAAGCGTCCTCGTTGTACTCCTCTCGGATGCGCTTGTACATCGATATCCTCTCTCCCTCCTTGTCGCCCTGCTGTGTGGGTGGCAGGGGGAGGTACTCGTCCGCTAGCGTTTGCAGCTCCTCGATGAGGGCCCCCACTCTCGTCTTGATGACCCTATAGAGGACGAAGAGGTCCCAGTTGTAGTCGGAGATGTAGTAGTTAGCCAGGGTTTTGCCATATCTCTGCTTCATGTGGAAGAAGACGGCCCCTCCTCCCACCATGGGCTCGACGTAGGTAGCAATATCTCCACTGATCAGCTCGGCAGGCAGGTTGGCATCGATGACATCGAGAAGCTGTCTTTTACCACCTGCCCATTTCAATACTGGCCTCGGTGATGATGACATTAGGTATCAACTCCATTATGAAGTAATGTCGCTATGTATGGCGCCAATCTCTGGATAATCCCCACAACCAACGCATTGCCCATCAGGAAGCCCCTTCTGGAGTCTGAAGTCCCTTCCAATTTAGTCCAATCAGGGGGAAAGCCGTTCAAACGCTCCAACTCAACTGGCATCAATCTTCTATATTTCCCTGGTTCATATTCAATGACATGCCTCATTCTAGATACGGACTTTCCTATTTCAGCAGTAACCACGGTTCGTGAGGGATTTGAGAGTGAGTCTGGGAAGGCCATCTTGCCAGCAGTATAGTTGTATATGATCCCACTTTCAACCCCTAATTTATATCCAGAACTATTACGGCTGCGTGTCCAACTATTACTATCATATTCTTTAGTCAATACCTGATAATATTCCCAAAGGTTCATTCCGTTGCCTGCATCGATAGCTAAGGCAATATCCATATCTGCTTTACGAATTCTCCATTCCTTTTGTTCACCTTTTATGTAGCGATATTTTCTCAATTTTTCCTTATCTACGACTTCATAATCGGGATTATGTAAAGTTTCAACCACGTCACCCAATTTCTGATTCTTGCCTGCATAATCGGCCTTGGTTTTAGCCGTTAACATGTAATGATTGTTCCCTTCATCCACCCATGCATATCCAGTATTCTTGTATGGTGATT
This sequence comes from Euryarchaeota archaeon UBA181, assembly GCA_002496725.1. Lineage (GTDB taxonomy): Archaea > Thermoplasmatota > Poseidoniia > Poseidoniales > Thalassarchaeaceae > MGIIb-O5. The sequence continues at coordinate 3,383 of DALI01000031.1, forward strand.
TATTACGTGGATTCGGTTCTAGAATTATCTTAATCTTCTCTCTCGGTGATTTTCCTGTGATTGGAAATGATTCAGCAAATGGTCCATCTGATCCAAGCCATTGCTTGATTTCGCCAGGAGTAACAGGAGTTGGTACTAAACCCCGCAGATAGGCGATGATGAAAACCCGCTTTCGTTTTTGTGGAAATCCATAGTCAGCAGCGTTGATGACTCGCCATTCGACATCATAACCTAAGTCTAGTAAATCGTTCAGAATCACTGTGAAATTGAGACCCCGATGGGCGGCGGGGGAATTCAGTAATCGGGGTACATTTTCTAAGAGTACGATCCGGGGTTTGGGTTCAGCTTCATCGATAATTCTGCGAATCGATGTCCAGAGTTTACCCTTCTCACCTTTGATTCCCATCTCTCCAGAACGGGTCCGAGCAACAGAATAGTCTTGGCAAGGGAATCCCCCACATAGTAAATCATGAGCAGGGATTTGTGAACTTGATACTTCTTCAATATTTATATTCGTTAAAACCTCATTACTACCATTAGAAAACACCCGGCTATCTTGTAGTTCCTCCTCTAGATTCCAACGATTGGCGTAAATTTCCGCGGCATGTTGGCGATTAGATGATGGTTCCCACTGATTTGCCCAAATAACTCTGAAGGGGCCTTTTTTTCTCGACCCTGGTCGCCCCTCGAGGCCTAGTCTGAAACCGCCTACTCCTGCGAACAACTCGGCGGCAGTGAGTGTCATACAACATTGGTTATGCTCGGGGTTAATGAAGACTCCGATCGACGATGTTATCAGACCCAATTAGAAGAGTTTGTCCTCGTGTCTGGCCACAAAGTCATCCCAGAAATCCTTGGATTGGCTTTTCCATGGGCTCTTTTCCCCTACTTCTAAATCTCGATTGGGATACCAATTGGGCTCCAATGCATAGCAATCAATGTCTTGACTTCTGTCGGGTTCAATTCCCAATAGGAGTACAGGGACGGAAATTGAGCCCTTGGATTCGTCCAGTACTTTTTTGACGCCCTCAAAAGAATAGATTCCTTCAATCTCCTTGCTAAAATTATCCTTCCCACATGGGACAATTAGGATACCAACGTCATACGTACCAATCACTTTCATGTAGATGAATTTGAACAAATCTCTGAAAATTGATGCCACATTTCCAAATTCAACTTCCACGAAAACATTGAGACCGCTGTCTAATTTCTTTGAGAAGTCCCCCTCTACACCCTTACCTAAAGTTGGATCGACGAGCGGGTCTTTTTCCCAACCCCATTCCCCGTGCATTTTATGTCTAAACATTGCATTGAGTATTTTCTGATTTACAGGATATTTTTCCGAAACATAACCAGGGCACATGGGTGCTCGGATTTGACTGACAAAATTTTCAATTTCGGCCAATTCTTTGGTTGAATTCAATAGGTGATCGGAGAGGTTGATTGAATATTTTTGCACGCCCATGTCCTAAGCACCATTCCGAAGGTAAATAAGCCGTTGGGGGACATTAAAATCACATAGGGTTAAGGAAAATGCGACGATTTTCTCGACCGGCCTTTGGCCGTGATTCACATCGCGAACGTGCGGTGGCGGAGTACCTAGATTACCATCTGTATCCAAAGCACTTCCAGAGTACAGGCAGGGTCAATGACAAGGAAAGGCAATTGGCAGGAATCGATTTGTTCGCAACACACAAAGACATTGAAGGTGAAATGAAAATCGATGAGAAGGCTGCGACATCGTGGGCCCACAAGATGGATCTCAAGACCTTTGCTTTTGAGCTGCAATGGATGCTTGATGGTAGAGAGATGGGAGGGTGGTTCATGGACATGAATCAATACAGAGAAACTACCCATTGGATGTGTATCTGGCCCCGGACGATGGGAGAGCCACTAGAGAAGATGGAAGATATCGTACGTGCGGAAGTGATGCTTGTTGGTGTGAAAGTCTTACGAAGATGGGTTAGAAAGGGGGCATCAAGAAAATCGGGGTTTCTGGAGGACGTGATTGACCGGTTACGAAATGGTGAGGATGACGAATTACAATGGGCAGGCCTTCGCGTTCGAATTTCTAGGAATCTTCCTGAGCAACCGATAAACCTACTGATACCACGTGAGAAGCTTCGTGAATTGAGCGGGGGTATGGTTTGGAATCTGTCAAAATAGGTAGATTTATCGATTTTTCACACCGCTTCAATTAAACAGTGGGCATCGTTACAACGTATGTGCGGGGGGTCCTCGGTGATGAATCTGGGGTAGGCGCCTCCAAAGAGGGTTTTGTGAGGCAGTCAGTTGTTAGAGATTCAGAGGGGGCCTTTTGGATTGCCAGGGAAGATTCTATCAGAGGAAAACAAAGATTCTCTCTTGTAAATGATGACTCTCAAGGAAGATCTGAGAATAAGGATAATTATCTAGATTTGAAAGAGCTTTCCAGATGGTGTCGTTCCGCTGGTTCTCCGTTTGAGATTTGTTCCGAGCTGTCTTTCAAATATCTCCATGGAGAGATTTGCCGTACAGCTGGAACAAACAGAAGCATGAGTGTGGAATTGATGGCCCATCAGCTCAGGGCCCTAGCAATCTTTGAGGGGGCTTCTAGGAGGGAAGGGATTCTGATAGCAGATGAGGTTGGGACAGGGAAGACGTATTCAGCGGGACATATTCTTCGACATGGTTTATTTCATGGAAAAATATCTCGTGCTATTGTTCTTTGTCCCGCCGCAGTAGCCGATAAATGGAAGGGGGTACTCTACAGGGGGTTTGGAATAAGATGTGGCAAGGCCTCGACTGGAGGTACGTTGAAGAGATGGCTCGAGGGAGATGACAACGGTTTTGAGGTGTATATATCGTCATATGATAAGGGCAGAGAAATAATCGATTCCCTGGAGGAGTCAATGCTCTCAGGGGACATTAAGGGCGTTGACCTTGTAATTTTTGACGAGATACACAATTTGATTGGCCTTCAGGAAGATATCATTGTAAGGAGGAGACTGGCTGATGTCATTTCTTCAGTATCATCGTCGAGAGTGGGTCTGACGGCCACTCCAGTTTGGAATGATACAGACAATCTGGAAGATATCTCTCAAATCATACGTCCTTGGGTTACAGAGAATAGTGAATTTAGCGATACACTGGAATGGCATAGTGTAGTAGTTGAAGCAAATAATATCCTCTCAAGAGAGGAGTTTGATGGTGAAGCCTGGTCAAGATGCCTCAGACGCTTAGCACCGGCCATCGATAATTTGGAATTGATTAACAGATGCAATAATGTAGACGAAATATCACTTTCAGAACGAGCATCGCTTGCTGCTGAATTAGCAAACAATTCCCCGTTTGCTAGCTGGATTACAAGGACCCGTCTATCTGATATCTCTGGCTCACTTGCAAGACGTTACGTTCCGCCTGCGGATATAGTAACACCATCAGATATATCTGAGGAAATATACGATCCTGTAAATGAAATTATGACCAGACGTGAATCCGAAAAATCGGCTATCGAGAAAATTGAAGGTATTCTTTCTAAGGGTCAACATAAACTTCAGCTATCCTCTTCTCCTATCTCATTCCACAGTCATTTGAGGCGAATCTTGGATTCGGGTGGTATCGCAGAAAGTTCTCGTGAACAGGCTTTGAAACTAGCTATGTTTCTGTCGAACTACAAGCTCGGATCTAAGGAAAAGAGGTTGGTTGAAGTGCTTACTGAACTCAAAGAAAACGGTAGGAGAGGAGTTGTGATTTTTACCAGATGGAGGCCTACCTTCGACCGACTTACGAGTAGTACACTGGGCCTTGAAGAGAGAATACCTGGTTTGAGGCTCTACTCTGCGAGCTACTCTAATGATGAGTTGAGAAATTCAGAGGTAGCGGCATTCAAAAACTTTGATGCGGATGGGTTTCCTGTTCTTGTGGCTACTAGAAAAATGCAAGAAGGGATTGACCTTCAACAGAGTGCTGACTCTATTATCCACTATGATCTTCCGACGAACCCACAGGAAGTCGAGCAACGAATTGGTAGAGTGGATAGAATAGGGCAGAAGTCTGAGATAGTAGAGGTAAGGTATATTCTCTCAGAAGGCAAGGCGGATCACCGGAATCTCCAAGGAATGGCTACCAGAATAAATCAGTTCGAAAGCAATGTCGGGGGGATGCGTCCGATAATGCCTGAGAGTTTTATCAGTTCTGAGATTGCTGGGGACGTGACGGATAGATGGAGGGAGGGTCTGATGAATTGGAATCTTGAGCTGGTATCGAGCTTGGATTTGAGAGGCTTCGATGAGGAGTTTTTGCCAGAGGGCCTTGATTTCATGGTCAATCCTGATTTCTCATCTCTGGCAAGGGGCGCTATGAGAACCACAATCAGTAAAATCCTTCCCAGTGATACGTCTCTTTCATATGAGTCGATATCTAATCGTCGGGGGTTGGTAAAAATATCTGTTCCGGAGGGTAACAACATCGAGCCTTTCATCCTATCTTCCGACAGTCCAGATAAAGTCAGGGAAGAAATGGAGGCCGCTTATCACCCGGGCACATCTTCATTTGATATTCGTATATCGCTTCCGGATTGGTTGCCTGTTGCAGACGAGACTAAACGTAGCTTGCTGTGCCTAGTCAGAGCCTCTTCACCGAGAGAAGACGTGGATATTCCAATTATAGGTATTCAGAGCCTTGGCTATGACTCAGTGAGAATCTATGAAATAGTCAACAGCCAATCAGAAGTGGTGACCACTTCAATTTTGGTGGTCGGTACCAATGATTCGACATTGACTGAGCTCCCTGAGAGACATTGGAAAAATATCGTAGTTAGATGCTCCAAAGAGGGCGTATTGATTGATAATTGGGGGAAAGATAATTTTCAATCTTCTGATATAGAGTTACTAGAAGAGCGAATGCAAAGTGAATACCAATCTTCGGTTGTTTGGGAGAAACAGAAACTCAATGCGGAAGCCAGGAGAATGTTCGCGATATCCAGTAGATTGATTGAAGAGGGAAGAGAGTTAGAAGGAGAGGATTTTCGTAACAAAGGAAATGCTCTTAGAGAGTCGGCACGGAGTTTAGCCTCCGTGACGGGTGTGAAATTAAGCCAGAGATTACTTTTGGAGGTACAAGAGGTGAGTGAAGAGTGACAGAAATTGACTGGGGTGGCCAGGGAACTGCTTACTTCTCTGACAGGAGAAACCAGCTGGTAAACTCAAATTCGGTAGTTGAGCCTCCGGGGGTACCGTTTCTGAAAGAGCTCATTCAGAACGCCGATGATAGGAATGCGAAGGGCGTCTACTTAATCTTCACAGAAAGTGCGTTGTACATCACAAATGATGGTGAGACGTTCAATTACAATGGAGAGAGAGATGAGAATGAAAAATTGATTAAAGGGGATTTATTCAATCTGAACTCGGTTAAGGAGAAGATCTCTGGCTTGACCGAGGAGGGGCGAACAGGAAGACATGGGACTGGTTTTGAATTAGTATACAGAATCGGAAATATGTTCGAAATACATTGGAGAGATAGAGACTACGAGGAACGGGGAGGGAACGATGGTAGAGTCTCTCTCCGTTCCAATCCAGCTAAGCTACAAGCAGGCGGAGGCGTACAGACATGGGACCCTATCTTGGAGAAGGAAGAGAAGATAATTTGCCCGTTTGATATGGATTCCAGAAGCAAAGATATGATGGGCGTACTATTCAAGACGGAGTGGAGGACAGAGGACGATAAGGAAGCTAAATATGGAGATTATGAAGGTCTTTTCCGGGATAGTGTATTCAGGAGCTGGACTGTTGAGTCGAAGAGAGAATACTACGATCACTGTTGCAATTATGCACCATTCGCAATACAGTTTTGTAAGTCCATAGAGAGCTTGACACTCGTATGGTGTTTTGAACAGGGCTCTAAGATTTATGAGGCTGGGAGGAGTCACTGTTATTCTACGGAGGATTACTCTGGATTAGAGGCCGGGGACTTTGATACCGAGATGGTGACTCTTAGTGTATCAGAGGCCGAGTTTTCGATGCGGGACATTCGTGGACCCTTGGACACTAAATTGTTTGATAGAAGCCTATTGACGGGTAGTTGCGATACCATCAGGATGATGCATGGTTGGTGCTCAGTACATGGAGACACAGGTATTGAAGAGTTTGATTGTGAAGTGTTAATGGAATCTTGGAAATCTCCTTCCAATGGTGCAATACATGCCCACAATCGCTTTGAATGTCCACATTGTATTTTGGGAATCGGAGATTGGATACCAGATAGAACATCGGTTGTTCATATACACTTTCCAATAGATGACATAGGCCCAATTCTGGATAGATTCATAGACCCTAGAAAAACCCTATTGCATAGCATTCTCCCACTTGGAGTAACCACCCAAAATAGGTTTATGATAAGCGCGGATTTGTATGTTCAGGAAAACAGAAAGCAGTGCGAAAGCGATGGAGATATGAGGAAATGGAACTCTGATTGCACTAGGACTTCATTCTGGCTCCACTCAATGGTGTTCAAAGAGCTTTACAGAAAGCTTCGGTGGGATGACGATTCTATTAGGGTCGAGGATAGGAGGTTCGGGCTTCTACAAGGCCTTCCGACAGCTATCGGAGATTGGTGGCCTACCTCGGTGGGAATTGAACAATCGGGATTTCCATCTGAAGAGGATTTACTGGGGACTGACTCTGGAGAGTTGGGATGGGGCAAGACTGGAATTGGGTACCACCCACTGTGTGATATAGATTGGATCATAGACTCCAAGGGATTGTCGTGCAACATTAAGGATATCGTGATACCGACAAATTCCGATGGAAAGTATGATTCCGGACTTGCGAGAGTACTGGAGATGATGGAACTAAATGTAATGACGGGATTGACATTCGAATATGTCCTATCCGGTGACCATGGCACAGCTGTCATAGAGGGGATCAAATCTCACCTAAGGAAAAGGACCGCGTTTTCATCCGCCCTCGATGAAGAGACTAAGAGAACGATTATAGAAAAGGCCGGGACAGCAGACTGGGGTGATTTACCAATCGATTCTAAGATTGCTCTAGCGAGGCTGATTTATTGGATTGACAGTGCCTTCAATGGTCCTGTATATCCGGATGACAAGGGGACGATGCGCTCAAAGACGAGTTTCAGCGTTATTCCTGAAAATCTAAGTGAGTTCAAGGAGATTCGTGGAGAGGGGCTCAAGATTCATCCTGAATTGGCGGACTTAGAAGTCGGTGAGGCTACTGTGAACGATGTTCTTAAGCAGATGGCTGAATTACAAATCTCTGGAGATGAACGTTTCAAAAAGCTAGAGCCGGGGTTCATACAAACACTTTCCAGGCTTGCTGATCAGATACTGCATCCCGATAGCAAAGCCCATCAAGACGACCTAATCAGGAATAACTTCATTCCATGCAGAGTAGGTGACAGAATCTTTCTGAGAGGATTCCATCATAGCATCAAATGCCCGGAGTGTGATGCAATCAATCCCCCACAGGTAGGGTATGATACAGAGTGTACGAATTGTGATACAATACTACAGTGGGATGATTTAGAGCAGAGGGTGAACAAGGATATACCTTCTGAAAGGACTGACTATCAGTTCTCCAGAACTCACATTTTCAGTCCAGATGCATTAGACGATATTTTGCCGGTTTGTGTAAAAGATAGGATTGTTACTGCTGTATCTGGGGAGCATTTCAATAATCGTCTAGTGTCAAATTCCAAAGTAGGACTGATAAGGTTCTTTGGAAAGAAGAGTGTGAAAGGAAGCCTGAAGAATATTTGGAGGAGTTCTCTTTTCGACAGAGAAGAGTTGGTAAAATGGTTGGACATGGATAATCCTAAGGATGATTTGATCGATTCAATCAGAATGGAATTCTTAATGCTGATAAAGGAACATATTGATTCTGGAGGAGGGGGCTCGTCACTTGGTGATTTGCTTAACGAGGCCCCAATGTTCCTGGACATTGATGGAGAGTGGGGTAAAGCCAAAGATTTCGTCCTGTATATTGATGATGTCACACTCGGACTTCTGAATTCTAAAGATGAGGGTTCTAAAATTAGAGTACCCCACCATAGTATCTTAGATGAAAATCGAGATGCCAATAAATGGATGTTAACCAAGGAGTTTGGAGGGGCAAAGGAGAATGTAGAATTCAGACACATCGAGAAGTCGATAAGAGGGTTGATTGGGGGGGACTTAGATGGTTTCGCCCTAAGTGAGGAAGAGAGATTTAGGAAGTTGGCCAAGATAGCTGTATATATCATCAAAAATCCTGGCATGCTAGAGGAAAAGAGTGGTTCATTCAATGAAATGAGATGGGTGCCAATCGGAAGACAAGACGGTTTTGAGGAGGATATAGATGCCCTATGTAAATGGGAGGATTTCCCCCTTCCTACAGATGAGTTCTTTCGCTATTGGGGAGATAGGAAAGAGAACCCTCATATTACACTCAATGGGAAATTGGTGTCTCCCTTTGATTACTTTGAAGAGGATGACGTACATTGGATTCGAAAAAATATCACTGTGCAAGATGTCAAGAGCATGGGTGCTAGAAATAGTCCAATTCCTGAAAGAATGTTTCTTTGCCTGCTGGATAGAGAGGGGGCATCTGAAGAAGATATTGAAAGTCCGATATATGACTTGATGAAAGAATTAGTTGGTGGTCCTATACCAGATATTTACAGAGAAGAGCATCTTCGTTTCTTCCACCCAGAGACGAGAGATTGGCACAAAATAGATGACGAGCTGATTATTGTAGAGACTTTTCAAGAGGCCGAAATCTTAGTTGGAAACTGTATACCAGTCGAAGGCCTGGATAGCTCATCACAGGAATTCTTATCTGAGCTTTCTAGCTCTGATATTGATGGTTCCGTAGGCGCTAGGAGATTAATTGCGAGACTGTCGGAAAGATGGAGTGATATTCCTGATGACAAGCGGATTTTCGCGATCGATTTTCTGAAGCAGAAATGGAAGCTCTACCTGAGAGATGGGGTCGAAGACATCACAAGGATTCAAGAAGATGGTGATTTTGATATCATATTTCCCCTTGAGAACCGTGGAGTGGCCGTGAAAGATATCATATTCTCTGATAATGGAAAAATTCTCCAATTCTCAGGAAGGCCGGGAGTAGAAATTTGGAGTAGTAGATTTCTCTCTCAAAAAGAGGATCCGCTTTTGGATTTATCACGTACATCAACAGCTAAGGCTTTGTATGTTAATGGG
>DALI01000048.1 GCA_002496725.1 Euryarchaeota archaeon UBA181
AAGTGGCTAATGGTTCTGGGCAATATCTGGTCATTCACCATTCTGGTAATCGCCCTTTCCTTGGGGAAACTAGACAGTCTGACATCAGTATACTTACTTGGGATGGCTATGGTAGTCGGTAGAGCGATATCCTCCAACGCAGAGTCGGCTTACGTTCCTAACATATGCACCAAGGAAGAGTTACTTTCTGCAAATGCCCTTTCCTCAGGGGGATGGTCTGCGGCCATGGGAATTGGGGCAGGAATTGGTGGTCTGACAATCTCACAATACGGAATAGAGACTGCACTTTGGATTGACTCAGTAACCTTCCTATTTGCTATTGCCCTAATCATGACCCTGCCACACGGTGGCCCTGAGAAATCTGGAAGCTTGTCCAGCAATCCCAGAGCTATGCTTGACGAGATTCTCTCTGGGTGGAAGTATATCCTGTCGAAGCCGTCTATCCGGAGAGTGGTCTTAGCGAAGGCGATGTGGGCCTCGGGAGGAGGGGCGCAGGTATTTCTCCTGATTCTAATAGGGAGAGAGGCTGGTTTTGGGGATGTCGCCGCCGGAATAGGGATCCTATACATGGCCAGAGGATTTGGATCGGGTTTCGGACCCATAGTCAGTCGACGGTTAATGTCTAACGACAGGCTAGTGCCGTATCTACTAGGAGGGGTTTTACTGATTAGCGGGGCATTTTACATTGCAGTTGCGGCTTCGGATTGGACAATGATAATCCTAGTTTACGTGTTCATCTCACACGCTGCGAGCGGTGTCAACTGGGTGTTATCGACCACTATGCTTCAGCAGAGGTCAGAGGATGAGTGGCTAGGTAGGGTCTTCGGAACTGATTCTCTGGGCATCACACTCACCATGGGGTTATCCACAGTGGCTGCTGGAATGATTCTCGAGAATGATATTCTTTCCCTTCGAGAGACGATTATGGCAACTGGTACTATACAGATTTTAGCAGGAATACTTTGGTTGATTCTAGCCTCGCCAAATGAGATCAAATTGATATCAGAAACTGACTCCTGATTGCCAAGCTATCAATGCCAACCATATGGATGGAAATGCTGAGAAAAATACAACTCTCACGGTTTCCACCATAGTTGACTTTGCAATGTAGGTATGGAATAGTCTGTCCAGCTCTTGATTGAACTTCTCCGTCGCCCAATCGGCTGTTGAGGAAGTTAATTCCTGGATTTTCCCTGTTACCTTCTTACTGTTCTGACTAATGAATTCAGTTATAGCCTCTCCCAAAGACCCTAGAAATGGTAATATATTTTCTTCGATGGTAGAAGGAATCTTTCTTCTAGCCCAACTTTTAGCTGAGTCCATTTTTTTACGGATTACAACAGCTTGTTCGAGTACCCATGTAAGTTCTGACATATTTGAAGGTGCAATCCCTTTGAATACCGATTTAATCTGAAGTAATAGTTCTTCTAATCTATCCAATATTTCTCTAACTTCTTCTCTAAGCTCTATTGCTTTGTATATCCCGAAAATTGTCCATAAGACCAGTCCGATAGTGGCTAATGTAGCCGTTTGAGATGGGAGGTCTCTCCAAAAAATATCATTTAATCCAGAATAATATAGAATTGGAAGTGATATCAATGCTGGTAGCACAATCATAGCGGATTGATGGATCACGAATCTCTTGAGTCCAGGGATCTTCAACTTGATGAGTAATCGAGTTGCTTTGACCCTCTTAGTTGGGAAGATTTCACTGAACTTACTGTAGAGTGTAGAGAGTAGGATAATTCTTGATATTGCTGGTATAATGATGATGATGAATGCCCAGTCTCTGAGATTCTCCGGGGGGATACCAGGAAGTATGTCAGATAATAATTGGACGTAGTCCATGGACAACCCTACAGATATCAACTACCAGAACTTGTTGGTCTTTTTTTCCTTCTTCTTCTCATGAAGATACCTGGACTTTGAGGCAGAAGTCTGGTTATGACAAGTTTTGCATAGCTCTACAATATTCCCCGGGTTTCTCAGTAGGGGAAACTGTTTTGTTTTTCTTGCATGATGCTGACTGATGATATGGTGCCACTCTGTGTATCCTCTCTTATCGCAGATTCTACAGTGTCCACTCTTCTTTGGGAAGACACTTGCTGTACTGCTTACAGAGGTACTATCTACAGTATTCATGGAGGGAACTATCATACTATAATTTTGAGTAGATTGTAATTGGTTCCTTGGAGAAACTGTGCGTATTCTATGTTTCTCAACTTCATTCAAAAATTCCATGACCGAGGATATTGCAAAAGTGAAAACCCCTAAAGCGCTGGCAATGGTTGCAAGCCTTTGGATCATCATACTACCTCCATTTCTGGGTGAATGAGTCTAAGGAAATCGCTATACTATCTTCCAGGCTATCGATTTTCTCACAAGCCAACCTGCCGAATGTTCTTCCCATTCCGAATCCTACAGCCATGAAGCCTCCCATGACAACGCCGTTAATTCCAGAGAGCCCTACTAAGGGAAGTGTCATTAGAAATCTATCAGCCATCACTCCGCCTCCCAGTTTCCGAATACCCTCTCAAAGAAGGGGCTAGAAAGTAGATCACCACCAGTGGTCTTTCTGTAGTAATGCTCGAAGGCGCTCGTGGCGGCACCAACTGTCACAGCAATCATCATCATTCTTATTGGTAGTAATTTTGTTACTCTCACTCACTTTTCCTCCTTTTTGTTTTCTTCTGTGTTTGATTCTCTCTTGGCGATCCTGGAGACGCTTGCACCGATTGTCCCTGCTACATTTCCCGCGGTTTCAACAGTAACCTTCGTAACTTCTCCTGAGGCGTCAATAATCGCGCTGATTGCTCTACCGCCTCCCACAGCGAGATGTACTGCAGTTTCCTCGCCAGCATTGACTAGTTCCTTAACTGCCGACGTGAATTCATCAACTAATGCGTTGAGTCCCTTAGTCGCTTTCTCTACTGGTTTTGATCCTGCCATGAAATCCCGAAAGAGATTCCAGATATAATGTTCTGCGGAACTTTTAGAGGGTTAAATAACCTCCTAAATAATATCATCAGATGGAAGGTAGAAGAATGATTGAGGATATATCTCCATCCTCTGTCCTAGCTGAATCATTCTACCAATATCAGATCTCCACATCCGGCCTGCTTCGGTGATATCCCAGTATACCACTGGATGCCCTCCCCTGCCAACTTCTCCTGAATCGAGTTTCTCAATTAATTCAGCTTTTTCAAGTGAATTTAGATACTTTTTTAATTCCTTTCTGTCTACTCCAGTAGCTCTTTCAATTCTGACTATCCTCTTGTAATGGCTATCCATAGACCTCATCCGAGACAGATACAAGAGTATCCTGTAAAGAGTTACAGGGAAGTCTCTTTGCTTTCTCATATTCGTTTTTCGCAATGTTTCTTTGTTCAATAATGTTTTGTATGTAGATAGAAAACTACCTAAATTATCTCTTGATACTAGAGAGAGTCTCAGCTTGAGTCATTGCAGTTCTCAGTAATATGAAGGCCACCATACAACCTATGAAGAAGCTCCCTCCGACGTAAACGTGAGTCTCAAACATC
>DALI01000012.1:0-6354 GCA_002496725.1 Euryarchaeota archaeon UBA181
TTCTTTGAAGCGTTTGACCAACTTCCCGTGGAATGGCGAGATATGGATGACTGGCTTCCTTTCAGAGACGTCCACGCATACGAGGATGTCACTTACCGAGAGTTTTCAGTTGCGATTGATTCTAGTGGCAGCGGTTTCTTCGGAGGGGGCGATATCATCTACTACCTCGTAATTGATGGGTGGAATAACAGGAGATACTCCAATACGGATGCATCTGGAGGCGATGTTGATGTGGAAGTTCTAATTGATGTTGAAGAGCGATTGAATATTCCCAAATTTACTGCTACCCTATTGGTCGGTTCTTTGCCTCTTGCTTGTATCATATTGCCGATGATCATACATTTTCGATATATGGCCACGGGAAGAGAAGCTCGCTCGAATGAGGAAGTTCGAGAGGTCCCTTATCTCGATAGTGAAAGCAATAAAAATCAGAATTACGAAGAGTAGCCCAGTAACTTCCATGCTGTTGAAAGATCGGATACATTTATTTTCCCAGAGTGAGATAGGTGCCAACCGACCTCCATTGTTGAATATGCCATCTTCTGATTCAGTATAGGGGCGTGTATCCTCGCCCAATCCCCTCCTGATCCAATTCCCATGATAGCCATATTGACCTCTGAATCTTTCAATTCCCATGCAGCCTCAAAAATCCTTAGAGCACCCTCTGCTCCCGAAATTGGATAGCAAATCTTCACCATATCACCATAATTGGCATATTCCTTGATCTCATCTACAATTTCGTCTGCCGGAGGGGGCCTCTCTTCTGAATGATGAGAAGCTATGACCTGTGTCTTTCCTGAGGCTGACTCGATTAGGGATTCTCTATCTGGTGAGGCTATGTCGACTTCAAGATCTATCCAACTAACTTCACTTTCTATTGCGACTCTGAGGACATCTATTCTGCTAGATTCATCTCCAGGGTAGTGTCCTCCCTGTCTCTCTGGCCGACAGGTGATTATCACAGGAAGCTCTATCCCTTGTTTGAATGAGGAAAGTGCGATATCTAAATCTACTGATTCCAGAGGTTGGCCGACATATTCTATTTCCTTTCTCGTCGGCCTTCTTGAGTCGACCTCTTCTTCTGTATCTTCTGTCTCTACCTCTCGGGCCCAGAGGCGATCGAGTCTTACTTCAACTAAATCTGCTCCAGCCGCTGTTGCCAAAGCGGCATCCTTGAGCATCTCATCTACGGTGCAACCACTTAGCACGACGCACACGAGCGGTAGTTCCATCTGTTGCCTCGACCCTAGGATTCTGTTTAATCGTGTCGTGTCTGGATATGATGAGATTTTCTCAGTCGAGAATGGTCATAACCCACATTTTACTCTCTTCGTCGAAAGTCGGGTTGGGCAGGTTTGATCCAGGAATATGTTCTATTATGGACAGGAATACCATTTTCCAGTATACCCCATATGCTTCATCCGACGACTTAGAATAGTAGACTATCATGGAATTTTAACTATCTAGTAGGCCGGTAATATACTTTTTTCCCAGGGTTCTGAAACTAGTGAAATTGAATGATTATGAGCAATATATTCGCAGGGTTGAATAACCACCTGCCTCCAGATTATAGCATTATCATGAGGGTTCCTACGGAACCCTCAGAAAATTGAGTTGATTTTTGTGACGGATGACTATGATGCTGATAGCATACAAGTCCTCGAAGGACTAGAAGCAGTTAGAAAAAGGCCGGGCATGTACCTTGGAGATCCGCACGATGGATCGGCCCTACATCACTGTATTTGGGAAGTTGTTGACAACTCAGTGGATGAGCATCTTGCAGGGTACACTGAGACAATCGATATCATAATTCATCCTGATAATTCACTATCCGTTAGAGACTATGGGAGGGGGATTCCCGTTGGAATACATGAAGATTATGGGATATCAGCCGCTGAAGTAATTATGACAAAGTTACATGCAGGGGGGAAATTCGATAACAGTTCATACAAGGTATCAGGGGGCCTCCATGGAGTTGGCGTATCTGCAGTCAATGCGGTATCTGAGTGGATGGAGATGACTATTCACAGAGGTGGAATTATTTATTTCCAGCGATATGAAGCTGGAGTACCTGTTGAGGCTCTCAAGGAAATTGGCACTTGTGATGATACGGGGACAAAAATTTCATTCAAACCTGATCTATCAATATTCACCGATGTCGTAGAGTTCGACTTTGAAGAAGTGGACACGCGAGTGAGTGAAACCGCCTTCCTAAATGCAGGACTAAAGATGGTCATTTTGGACGAGCGGGGAGATGAGCCTCATACCTCTGAGCATTTGTACGAGGGAGGGCTTGCCGAGTATGTAAGCCAGCTAAACGAGAGAAGGGAGGCGTTGCATGCTGATGTCATCAAAATCAAGGGCGAAAAGGAGATTGAAAAGGGCACTGTTGAGGTTGAGCTAGCTTTACAGTGGTCTGATGCATTCAGTGAATCAATACGTTGCTATACCAATATCATAAGAAATAAGGACGGGGGCACCCATATGTCCGGTTTGAGGACAGCCCTCACCAGTTCAGTGAATTCTTACGCGAAGAAGAAGAAATTACTGAAAGGGGATGCCCTATCAGGGGACGATGTCAGAGAGGGTTTGGCGGCAGTAGTCAGTGTCAAGCACCCAGACCCTTCTTTCTCGTCTCAAACAAAGGATAAGCTCGTTAGTAGCGAGGTAACCGGAATAGTACAGACGATTGTTTACGACAAACTCGGTGAATTCTTTGAGGAAAACCCCTCAGTTGCAAAGCAAATCGTGGAAAAGGCCCTGCTTGCTTCTAAGGCCAGAGAGGCTGCTAGAAAGGCCCGAGATCTTACTCGAAGAAAGGGTGTTTTGGAAGGTGGCGGGCTCCCTGGAAAGCTTGCGGACTGCCAGTCAAGAGATCCGAGTGAATGTGAAGTGTACCTTGTCGAGGGGGATTCAGCTGGAGGTTCAGCGAAAACAGGCAGAGACCGTAGAATCCAGGCGATTCTGCCGCTAAGAGGGAAAATACTCAACGTTGAACGTCAGAAACACAATGCCGCGAAGGTATTCCAGAATCAGGAGATCCAGACTATGATTCGTGCGCTTGGTGCTGGTGTTGGCAATAATAGTGAAGATGAGGGCGGGTTCGATACGGAGAAATTGAGGTACAATAAAATCATCATCATGACTGATGCTGACGTGGATGGTGCACATATTCGTACACTCATGCTGACATTCCTCTGGAGATTCATGCGCCCAGCGATTGAAAAGGGGCATGTTTACATCGCACAGCCCCCACTTTTCCAACTCTCCAAGGGCAGAGTTAGCAAATATGCATTCACAGACGAGGAGCGAGACGTGATAATCGAAGAATTCAGGGGAGATAACCCGAATACGAAAATTGGGGTTCAGAGATACAAAGGCCTCGGCGAAATGAACCCTGAACAACTATGGGAGACAACAATGAATCCAGAAACTAGGACGATGCTGAAGGTCACCGTAAAGGATGCTGAAGAATCCGATCGCATGTTTGAGATCTTGATGGGAGAAGATGTTCCCGATCGAAGAGCTTTCATTGAACGTCATGCAAAGGAGGTGACTAACCTTGACATCTGAAGATGGCAATACAAACCAAGAGAGTGGGGACGCCAAAGACTCTGGGACAGTTCTGAATCGATCTTTGAACGATGAAATGAAAACATCTTACATCAATTACGCAATGTCGGTAATCATTGGAAGGGCCTTACCTGATGTAAGAGACGGTTTGAAACCTGTTCATCGGCGTGTCCTTTATGGAATGTATGAAGGAGGACACACCTCAGAAAAGAAATTTAGTAAATCTGCACGTTCAGTTGGAGAGGTAATGGGTAAATACCATCCTCATGGGGATCAATCAATCTATGATACAATGGTCAGAATGGCCCAGGAGTTTTCATTGCGATACCCCCTTGTTGATGGCCAGGGGAACTTTGGCTCGATTGACGGTGATCCTCCAGCGGCGATGCGGTATACAGAAAGTCGATTAGATAGAATATCAAAACATATGCTTGAAGATATCGATAAGAAGACTGTCGACTTTCAGCCTAACTTCGATGATTCTGAAATGGAGCCGACTGTTCTACCAGCAAGATTACCGAATCTACTCTTGAATGGGAGTGACGGCATTGCAGTAGGCATGGCTACTAGAATACCCCCTCACAACCTTACGGAGGTCGCGGGTGCGATTAGATTGCATGTGGACACAATTATCGAAGAAGGAGTGGAAGATCGTAAAATTCCTCAAATCTCTGTGGATGAATATATGAATCACATAAAAGGTCCAGATTTTCCAACTGGAGCCACTATTCATGGAGTTGACGGGATACTAGACATGTACTCTACAGGGAAAGGCCGATTCCATGTTCGCTCAAAATGTGATGTTCATGATGATTCTAATGGGAAGAAAATCATCATCCATGAAATTCCATACCAGGTCAAGAAATCAGATATGCTTGTCCATATTGCTGAATTGGTTTCAAAGGGCTCTATCATTGGAATAAGGGATATTCGAGACGAATCTTCCAAAGAAGGGATAAGGGTGGTTATCGAAGTAAAGAATAATGCTGATCCACATGCAGTCCTAAATCAGCTATTCAAATCAAGCAGATTACAAGAATCCTATTCTGCAAATATGATGGGGATATTGGATGGGAGACCCGTATTGCTCACTCTTCCGGTCATGCTACACACCTATGTTGAACATAGGGAGACGGTGGTCGAAAGACGTGCAATGTTTGAACTTCAAAAGGCGGAAGCGAGAGCGCATATTCTTGAAGGCCTAGTGAAAGCACAGGCACGAATTGATGATGTTATTTCGGTTGGCAAGGCTAGCTCCAGTAGGGAACAGTTTGAAGCGGTACTACAAGGCAAGGAGAAGATTTCAGGAATTTCTCCATTTGACTTCACTGAACCACAGGCCAAGGCTATTGCCGAACGTCGTTTGTATCAACTCAGTCGCCTTGATGTAGAGAAAGTAAAGAAAGAATTTGACGAATTGAGCATAAAGATAGCTGATCTCAGGGATATAATTTCATCAAGAGCTAGGCGTCTTGAGATACTCATTACAGAACTCGATGAAATGTTGGAAAGACATGGTGATGAACGTCGCTCTACGATAGATCCGATGCCACTGTCGATGGATCGGGAAGATTTGATAGAAGAGAGGGCGATTGTCATTTCCCTGTCTGAAGATAATTACATTAGACATATGCCGGTAGAGTCGTTCCGAGTTCAGAACAGGGGAGGAAAGGGGCTCAAGGGAGTTACTACCAAAGATGAAGATTTTGCAAAATCTATTCTTACTTGTTTTAGCAAGGACCGTCTGTTGATCTTTACCAATCAAGGAAGGGTCTATGGCCTTAGAGCTTGGGAAACTCCATCTGCAAGTAGATATGGAAGAGGGACCCATATTCGAAATCTTCTGGGAGGAATCAGGGATGATGAGAAAGTAATCTCAATTCTTCCGATGAATAGAGATCTGATTGATAGTCCTGAAGGGCATTTCCTAATATTCTCTACACTTAATGGAAGGATAAAAAGAAGTCGCCTATCCGAATATGTCAAGATAAACAAGAATGGCAAGTATGCGCTTAAATTTGCTGATGGGGAGTCAGACGCACTTGTTTCTGTCAGGCCTGCTACTGAAAATGATCATGTCGTACTAGTCTCAGCCAGAGGTAACGCATGTAGATTCAAGCCAGCGGAAATTCGTACCAGAATCGATCCCTCCACGGGCGATGAGCAGTCCACACACCTAGTTAGAGTGCAGGGGAGAGTTAGTCAAGGAGTGTCTGGCATGAAACTGGGAAGGGGCGATCATGTGATTGGCATGATAGTCACAGACGACTTCGAAACCAGCGTCCTTACTATCTCAAAGCATGGCATGGCTAAGCGAAGCAGATTGGGATCAGGGGATATGATCCCAGTAATTGATGGCGATACTGGAGAAGCCGTGAAGGATGAAGATGGAGAAGGCGTATTCGAAAGAGATGGATACCGAAGAACGAATAGGGGCACTAAGGGAGTCAGAACCATGTCATTAGATAGTGATGATGAGATTGTTGCAGTTAGGCAGATCCCAGATCTCAGAGATCAATTATTCATGCTAACTTCCAAGGGGATGATGATTAGAATGACTTCAGAGCAAACCAAGGAAACTCTAGGAAAGGTCACCAAGGGAACTAGAATCATGGAACTGAGGAAATCTGATAGGAAAGGTTACGCCGATGAAATAATCTTTGTAGCTAGATTGCCTTCTTCTCTAGTTGATTTTGGTGGATCGGAAGAGGAAGAGTGACACCGTTCCTCTTAAGCGGGGGTCTCTGGTCGCCGGAACGCTGCGGCAGTCGCATAGCCTGG
>DALI01000012.1:6648-36664 GCA_002496725.1 Euryarchaeota archaeon UBA181
GCGGCAGTCGCATAGCCTGGCCATTGCGCTGGATTGCTAATCCAGTGGTGTTTCACCTCGGGAGTTCGAATCTCCCCTGCCGCGCCATTAATATTGGGCATCAATTATGTCCTCGGACGATTACGGGAGTTTGTGCCGACGATTGTTGAGGTGGCTCTTGGAATATTTTGCATCCTTTTTGTTGTATTTATTCTGATTGCGAGAAGGCACTTCGCCATGTCCCCCTCAAATGAAAGATCATGGGTGAACGATAACAGAAGACTGGTAAGCGTAGATGTCGAAGGAGATAAGGCATTGATTAGGAATGTAAGGGATTTCAACTGGCGAACTACCAGGGATTATGATGAACGATGGGTAGACATAACCGTTGATCTTGACAAAGTTAGTAAGATTTGGTTCGTACTTGAATACTTTAGCCCGGATAGAAAGGAGATGGCGCACACCATATTGAGTTACGAATTTGAGGATGGGAGTAGGCTCGCATGCTCAATTGAGGTAAGGAAGAAGGAAGGAGCGTCATATCATCCCTTAAAGGGAATTTTTAGAACATATGAGTTGATCTACGTTTGGGCTACTGAGAGGGATATTATCGGAGTGAGATCCAGATGCAGGAAGAGATCCAGGACTCATCTTTTCGAAGGAGTAGTACTTGGCCCGGGGAATGAAAGAAGAATGCTAGAGTCGTACATTAGGAGGACGAATAAGCTAGCCTTAGAACCGGAATGGTATAACACGATTACCAATACATGTACAACGAATATCGTCAATCATGTAAACGAGGTCTATCCGGGAAGAGTACCTTGGGCACTCGGAATAATGATGCCCGGCCTTAGTCCCAAGATGTTGCTCCGAAATAATCTGGTGAGGAATGAGGGAGGAGTGGAAGAGACCATGCGACTGAGCTTAATTGACCGTATATCCGAGCAGTGGGACACAATTACTGATTTTGGAGATTGGATTCGCAGTGGGAATACGAGGATTGAACATGAATGAGTTTTACGTAAGTACATGAGGGAGTTCGATGGTACCAACCTCAATGGAACTTTTGACTGGATTATACCCCCTTCAAAAAGTCATATTATCAGATGGCTGGCCCTAAGTTCTCAAAGTGATGAGAGGATGGAGATTTCATTTGAAGGACTACCTGGAGAAGACTCTTTTTCAATGGCGAAATGTCTGATTGGGATGGGTACCAAAATTGATTTTGGAGGTCATGAGTGGTTTGTAGAGGGGGGTGCAAATGAGCTTACTTTACCCGATTATGAACTTCAATGTGGAAACTCGGGGACCACCGCTAACACAGTTTCAGCTATGTCGGCATGCTCAGATGGCGATTTGAAAATTGATGGGGATGAGTCACTCAGGATGAGGGAATCTAGGGGCCTCTGCGATACCCTTTCTCAACTTGGTTGTGATATTAGTAGCTACTCTGTCCCTCGGAAGATATCGGGAAAAATCACAAACGGGCAAGCCGAACTTGATTGGAGTGAGACGAGCCAGGGGGCTACAGCTATGGCTTTGGCATCTCCTCGATTACCCCATAGAGTATCTCTCAGATTGAAAGGTGAGCCGGTTAGTAGGGGATATTGGGAATTGACAAAGAAAATATGTTCGAGATCGGGGGGAAAGATAGGGATAGTTGACAATCTGTTAATTATGAATCCCTGGAAAGTTGATACTCCCTCAATTGTTAAAGTTGCTGCAGAAGAAAGCCTGAGGCCTATGGCCACTCTTTTTTCCATTCTCCATGGGGTGGAAGTAAGGGAAAATAGAGTTGCAAGGATAGAAGGATTGGATATCGCCATTCAGAGAATGATTGAGGGTACCGAAGTCCTTGATTTATCAGATGCATCTGATATTATAACTCCATCTGCGGCTATAATGGCTATTGGCAGAGGGGGGATTATTACAGGATGTGCGCATGCTAGGGGAAAGGAAAGTAATCGAATTTCTAAGACCGTGGAAATGCTTAACCGATTTGGAATAAAGTCTATGGAAAATTCCGATGGAATAACAATTCCAGGGAATCAAAAACCTGGTCGTCCCAATAGTCCAGTACCGACATATTCTGACCATAGAATGGCGATGACAGCGATGGTCCTGGCTTCTAAAGTAGGAGGCATTATCGAAGGGGAAGGATGTGTAAATGCTACTGACCCAGGATTTATGGGACAGCTACTAGATATTTGTGAGCAGAATTGAGATACAGGAGGGAGATTTCTTGAGTTCAGTAACAAGAGAGTTTCAGACACATCTCCTCCTATTAGTGGCGGCTATTATCTGGGGATCTACTTGGGCGGCGGGGAGATTCCTCAGTTATGGTTTGGACGAAGGCGGTCCCGCAACTCTAGATCCCGCTACCTCTGCATGGCTCAGATACTCCTTTGCAGTTGCTGTTTTCTTCCTGTGGTACCTTGTAAGTAGATCCGGCGGTGGTTTTCGGTTCCTCCCTCCTGATAGGGAATCATGGAGATTGTCATTTTGGTTGGGGGTTTTCGGCACTATGGCTTACCAACTACTATTCATGCATGGGATGAGCTGGACTGCGGCAGGTGATGCTTCTCTGATAGTTTCATTGAATCCAGTTTTCACTGTTCTACTGGCATGGCCTATGCTTGGCCAGAAAATTTCCATTAGAATGCTCATGGGTCTTTTAGTTGGGATGTCTGGAGTAATAATAGTGGTTGGATGGAGTCCAAACTCGGATATTCCGTTTAATCATAGGCTCATAGGGGATTTGATGATTTTATTCGCGGCCCTAGCATGGGCAACTACAAGCAATTTGACTAAGATATTAATGTCATTGAATAAAGGAATCTCTGCTCTTGAAATAGTGGTTTGGTATTCATTTATCGGCTGGATACTGCTAACTCCTTGGATGATTTTTGAAATCTGGGAATCTGGATTTCCCTCTCCTAATTCTGCCCAGTGGATTACTGTGGCTTATCTTGGAATTATTTCGACTGTTCTTGCTTATGTGATGTTTGTCAGGGGGATTGAGATAATTGGCCCCACCGCGGCTTCATCGTATGTATTTCTCGTACCTGTTTTCGGAGTTATTGGAGGATGGGCTTTACTGGGAGAGAGAATTGGCACGTCAATGATTGTTGGATTTATTCTCATTGTCGCGGGAGTACGAGAGGTTCAGAGACAGAGTGAACGTGTTTCCAATGGCTGACTCAGTCGAGTACGTCTGTCCTCACGATTAAATATGGGGGGTCAGTCGCCCGCCAGAGAGGTGAGTAAGATGGCACGCAAGCCGGCGAAGATGTATCGTCAAGTAAAGGGTCAATCATTTACTCGTAGAGAGTATACTGGAGGTGTACCAAACAACCGTATCCTTAGGTACTTCATGGGGAACAGAAAGGCCGCTGAAGCTGGGGATTTCCCAGTTGTTATTGAGTTGACCTCCGATAATGCATGTCAGATCAGGGACTCGGCCCTAGAAGCTGCTAGACAGGTTGCTAACTCTACCATCAGGAACTCCGCAGGAGTTGATGGCTATGCTCTCAGAATTCACGTATATCCGCACCAAATTTTGCGTGAAAACAAGCAAGCGACAGGCGCGGGAGCAGATCGTGTTTCTCAGGGCATGAGACAGGCATTCGGAAAGAATGTCGGAACTGCGGCAAGAGTCTTGAGAGGGCAAACAATTGTTTCCATTCATCTAAATCCAGAGAATTACGATGCAGCTAGGGATGCTCTTCGTAAGGCAAGCTGTAAGTTCCCAACACCTTGTTCTCACAGGGTTGTCAGGGGAACCGAGCACTTGAAGGGCAAAGTCTGAGGTTGGTGGGCATGGAGCCCGGCGACCCCCTTGTCATACTACAGGAGTCTCTAAGGGGGGCACCCATAATCTGGAAAGGGGATTATCCATACTTCATACATCCAATTTCTGATGGAATACCCCGGATGGATGCAAGTGTCCTAAGGGCAACAAGGGACTTGATTGTTTCAATGGTTGATTGGTCGAAGATAGATCTAATTGTAAGTGTGGAGGCCATGGGCCTTCCCCTATTGGCGGCTGTTGGAGATGCATCTGGAAAACCCACTGTGGTCATCAGGAAGCGGTCTTATGGCATGGAGGGAGAGGTAGAGGTGAATGTATCAACGGGTTATTCTCAGTCTACAACATACATCAATGACATAAAACCAGGAGAGAGGATCTTGATTGTCGATGATGTCATCTCTACTGGGGGCACGATAGAGCCGATACTATCGGCTATTGAAGAGATGGGCGCAAAGCTCCAAGATATTATTATCGCAATAGAAAAGGGAGATGGCCGAGAGCGTCTTTCCAGAGAAAGACCGGGGTGGCCAATAAGGACCCTGGCTCGGATTGATATCATCGACGGTAAAGTTGAAATTATTGAGTGATTACTAATGGATTTGAATAGACATGACTTCCAGCTTGATGAACTAGTCGAGAGGATAAAATCCAATGATCACCGCTTAGTGGCGTTACAAGTCCCAGAGGGATTGAAGATGCAGGCTCTAGAGATGATGGATCAAATCGAAGATGACTCTGATGCTAAGGTCGTACTTGCGGCCGATCCATGTTATGGTGCTTGTGATTTAGTACATGACAAAATGAGGGCAATGGGTGTTGAACTAGTTGCCCATATGGGGCACAGTCAGATGAATATAGACTCAGGGATGCCCACTCAGTTCATTTCGGTCACATATGATGGAGAGCCGGAAATTGAGGATATATTGCCGATTCTAAGGACACACCTATCAATAGCCAAGTCAAGAATGGGAGAGGAACGAGAAGTAGATCTCAATGAGGAGGAGGCGCAGGAGATTTTCCTAGATGCAGTTGGGCGATTTTCCCCCCTCAAGGCGACTAAACTAGGACTTGTTGGATCGATACAGCATCTTCATCTTCTTCCAAAATACAAGGCGATGCTAGAAGGGGCAGGGTTCGAAGTAGTAATACCGACTGGAGGGGACAGGCTAACATTTCCGGGCCAAGTCCTAGGGTGCAATTACTCAGGTGATAATGATGACATAGGGCACTATCTTTTCCTAGGTTCGGGAGACTTTCATCCAATAGGGTTGGTACTACACACAGGTAAGCCACTAGCTCTCTTGGATCCATATACTGGAGATTCAAGCGAGATGTCATTCGGACGTATTGAAAGAATTCTGAGACAGCGATTCGGACTAATTATGGCAATTGACAAATCTAAAACTTTTGGAATTCTAATTGGCGAGAAGCCTGGACAAATGAGAAGAAACTTGGCAATGAGGATGAAGCGTATTCTTGAGAAGCATGGCCGAAAGGGATACCTACTTGCACTAGATCATGTTAGTCCTGATCTAATTGATTTCTATCCAGTTGATGCATTCGTGAATACAGCCTGCCCTCGGATAGCCATTGATGACTCGGTAAGATATAACAAACCGCTTGTTACTCCCTATGAGCTAGAAGTAGCTTTAGGGGAAAAGAAGTGGGAAAATGGTTACCAATTCGATGAAATTCCTTGATTCGGCGAATAATATGTTCGCTTAATGGATACTTTGTGAAACGTTATGTCAGAATATGTCTAAGAACGATGTTGGTACGTGTAGTTTGATGGCGGAGTACCTGGACAGGATTGGGGCGGGCAAGGTCCTAGTTGATAGGGGGCCACTTTCATTCGACTGGACCCCTCCCAGTCTCGTTGGCAGAAATAGTGAATTGGCATATTTGGCATCCATGTTCATGGGAATAGGGAATGACGAAGTAAGTGGACGGGCAGTAGTAATAGGGCAGGTAGGAACAGGGAAGACAGTTCTAACTAGGAGATTTGGAGAGGACATTATCAGGAGAATGGAAGGAATAAGGAAGATTGTTCTCTCTCACGTGAATTGTCGTAATCACCCCTCTACTTCTCAGGTTCTACAGCAAATCGCCCTATCATTAGACTCGCGACACCCAGAAAGGGGGTTTAGCTCCGGCGAGATAATTCAGACCATAAGGAGGAATATTCGTTCAAGAGGGTTACATATGATATTAGTCTTGGACGAAGTAGACGTTCTTGTAAGAAGAGATAGTAGTGATTTGATCTACAAACTTCTCCGTATTGATGAGGGAAAGAGCGGTCAGGGTACGATTTCATTAGTTTTGGTAAGCCAAGATCTTTCTCTAATGGGGATGATGGAGCCAGCAATAATCTCAAGATTGGGAGAGAGTAATGTGATGAAGTTGGAACCTTATGATTTCAATGGACTGATTGGAATTTCGAGACAGCGTTACGAGGCATCCTGTAGACCGGGTTCAGTAAGTGATGAAGTTCTTGAAAAAATAGGCAGATTTGCTGCAGAAACTGGAGATGCTAGACTATCCATAGAACTTCTAGAGGCGGCAATAAGAAGGGCAGAAATGGACGGTAGAGGAGAAGTGAGCGTGAATGATGTAATGCCGAGCACCATACGAGCGGCGTCTGTCGAACCCAGTCAGGTTGATACCCTCAGTATTCATCAGAAACTTGTACTACTTGGAGTATGCAGAAGACTGCGTAAGGAAGAAGTAGTTTCGAGTGGCGATGCTAGGAAGCTGTATGAGCTTGTTTGCGAAGAGTTTGGATTCAAACCGCGAAGCTATACCACGTTCTGGAAACACCTTAAAATGCTTGAAACTGAAGGTTTACTAGAAGCAAAATCAGCGAATACTTCTGTTGGAAGAGGCAGAACGACATACATCTCAATGACCAATACCGCACCCGCGACAATAGGGAGTAGGATTGAGAAGGAGATGACGAACCGCTGAGTGTTAGTTAGAGTACCTTCCGAACCGCTCTTATATGGGCCTCATGTCGGGGTGCCGTCCGAGGAGTAAATATGGCAGGCGAGCAGTCATTCAAGGCAGTCGTTAACGACACTAATCCAAAATATGGAGGACGTGCCTTCTCAGTAGAAATCACGGGTTCAAACTACAATCATTTCCTTGGAAAGAAGATAGGGGATTCAGTAGATGGCATGTTTATCGGCGAAGGCGATAGTTCGCTGACTGGATATCGTCTAGAAATCACAGGAGGATCAGATCTGACAGGTAGGGCAATGCGCCCAGATCTCAATGGAAGTGGCGTAAAGTCGGTTCTAATCACCGCAGGAATAGGGTACAAGGGTGACAGGAAGGTCAACAAAAAGGGTAAGATCTACAGATACAAGTACGATGGTCTGAGGAGGAGGAGAAACCTTCGTGGTAACGTAATAAGTCAGGAAACTAGACAAATAAACCTGAAGATAGTTGAGGCGGGCAAAAGGCCACTTGGGGTAATCTTCGGTGTTGAAGAAGAAGTCGTTCCTGCAGATCAGTCCTCTACTGAAGAGGAGTGAAAAGTGGGAGATGATCTAGCTGGCAAGTGATCTTCCTAGTCAGCCCGAAGTAAATATTGGGATGGTCGGACACGTAGATCATGGTAAGACTACGCTTACTCAAGCCCTTTCTGGAACCTGGACCGATACTCACTCAGAAGAGAGGAAGCGTGGAATAAGTATCAAACTTGGATATGCGGATACTGCATTCTACAGGAATAAGGAAGGCGAGTATTATGCCAGAGGGAAGAATCCTGACGGGGGAGAAGACGCTAAGGACGACCTCTTGAGAGTGATTTCTTTTGTTGACGCCCCTGGGCATGAGACCCTGATGGCCGTAATGATTTCTGGAGCGGCAATAATGGATGGTGCTTTGCTATTAGTTGCCGCGAATGAAACATGCCCTCAGGCACAAACCAGAGAACATCTAGCGGCATTACAGATAGCTGGAATTGATAACATAGTTGTGGTTCAAAATAAAGTCGATATTGTCAGCAAAGAGCGTGCAATGGAATCTCATCAAGAAATAATGTCCTTTATTCAGGGGACGATAGCCGAGGGTTCTCCCATTGTTCCGGTTTCAGCACATCATGATGTCAATCTTGATATTTTAATCCGGGCAATTGAGGATACCATATTGAGCCCAGAGATAGACTCAGATGAGAAAGGACTGATGTATGTAGCTCGTTCGTTTGATGTAAACAGGCCGGGCTCTAGACCTAAAAAACTCAGAGGGGGAATAATTGGGGGAAGTATTGTCGAAGGTGAGTTTAATGTTGGAGACTCAATTCTGATAGCTCCGGGGAGAAGGATCTCAGAGGGCAATAAAACTAGATGGGAGCCTTTGAAGACCACAATAGAGAATATTCAAGCAGGTGGTTTGGATCTTGAGTCAGCTCATGCGGGCGGACTTTGTGGAATAGCCACCCCAATGGATCCAATGTCAACGAAGGCTGATGACCTCTCTGGACAAGTTATGGCCAGAGAGGGGGAGTTGCCTCCTGTCTGGGAGTCATTAGATCTTAAATTGGAACTTCTAGAAAAGATGGTATCTGGAGGCGAGGGCGAAGAGGGAGTAGTCAGACCACTGCAGACAAATGAGATGCTGATGGTCAACTCTGCTACAGCAACTAGTGTTGGAACAGTATCATCATCCAGAAAAGGAGAAGCTAAACTAGCCCTTAGACTACCTATATGCGCTAAGAAAGGAAGTAGAATAACACTATCCAGGAGAGTAGGTGCTCGATGGAGACTGATTGGTCATGGAACCATAAAGGGGTGATTAATTGGCGGGAGTTCTCGTCGATACTTGTGGCTGGGTGGCATTGGTTCAGTCTGGTCTAAATATGGATTCTGCAATGTCCAACGTAATTGGGAAGCCTGATCTGATCGTGATCAATAGTGTTTGGAAGGAGTTGGAAGACTTATCCAAGGATAAAAGGGGGCTCCTCCTAGATTTACTAAAATCTCGATCGGAGATTATTGATGATCCGGAAGGAGAAAGACATACTGATAGAATGTTAATTCATCTTTCGAAAGAGAATGGGTGGCCAGTTCTGACAATAGATACTAGGCTCAAACAAAAACTATCTGATTCTAGATGTTCATACATTGAATTGGTTTCAGGCAGAATGCTACGCTTAGTTGACTAAGGTAATGTGAAAAGAACATCATCATCGTGGCCGTCCATGAATCCGATTCTTACTGCGGCATCGATCCATGCATGCGCGTAATTAATGGCACCGAAGGCCCTGACCATATCTCCATTCTCCATGAAATATTTTGCATCGGAAAAATAATCGTCACACATTCTCATCATGGATTCTAGTCTAACTGAATTCTCGTCATCCATCTTAACTGGAGTTGCCTTTTTCCTAGCTTGGGAAGTTATTGAGATATATTTCTGAACCTTTTCTCTTGTTATCACATTATTTTCTTCCAACATTACGCCTCCACTAATTTCCGGGCTGACTCAGTAATTCTGAACAGTCTCTTTCTTCCTTGCTTTCTGACAGAGAGAAATCCTGACTTGTGCAATCCATTGTAAATCTGGGACAATCTTGGCCTACCAACCTCGAGTCTGGCTTGAAGCTCGGCATCAGATGGAGAAATTTCTCTTTTTGAAGCTATGGAAATAACAAGTAATTCTGCTTGATTTAGGTATATTTCCTTATTTTCATCCAATGGATTATCTGGTTCCCATGAGATTTGTGGATGATAACGAGAGGGAGAGGGAGGAAGGGACTTCTCCTCCAATGCAACCATCGGCGGAGGGGGAGAGTCTTCAATTCCAAAGGGTGGACCCGTAGTAGGCACATTTGTATCTTCGAATTTAGGCAATGAAGATTCCATGGACGACTCCACTGACCAGTGTGCCGAGTTAGTAGAAATTACGCTCGATCTAGCTATATCGGTATTTTCATCTCCCCCATATTCTATAGAATTCTCACTATTTCTAGATGGTAATTCCACTTTGGGCTCTTCTTCTATTTGTTCTTCTGAATCATCCCACATAGGGGGATTAATTTGGGAGACTGATTCAATAAAAGGCGTTTCCTCTGGCTCATTGGGTTGTAAGCTCTGAGCTACTTTTGACCTTCTAGCTAGTCCTTTGAATCCACTTCCAGAATTGAACATTGGAGGCTCAGTTCCCGGCTGCATGTAGATAAAATCATCTAGAGTACCTTGTTCTTCGGACTTATGTTTTGACTCTTGGATTTTCTCGATAGGCTCATTTTCATCACTCCAAAGATCGACGGGATCTTCAGATTCTAGTAAATCGAAGGAGACATCCTCATATTCCTCCTCTTTTTCAATATCTGAATAATTATTGTCGGCACTCTCTAATCCTATATCTTCATCATGAAACAATGTTTTCGGATCTAAAATTAAAGGTTCTTCTTCGAGGGATATTTCTTCATCGGACAAATTAATTGATTGTTCTGGAGTAGAAGATTCTTCCATTTCCTCTTTGCCCTGAATCTCACTTTCCTCGACATTATGATTTATCTGCCATCGCATGAGCCTCTCTAATGTACCGTGAGCGGCTACATCCCTTCGCTCATCTGTGAGGTCCCTTAGAAGTCTAATGACATCCCGGGGATTTCCATCTGTAGATTCATGAATCCTTGTTAAGAGATTCTCATCAATAATCCATTTCTCCCTAGCCTTTCTGGATACGAGTTTATTTGAGAGCTCCTGAATCTGTTTTTTGGATAGTTTAGTAATATATTCGGGCTTATCGAATAGATCTATTGTATCATCATCCAAAGACGATAATTGAGATGGCGTTAGAACTACAATAACCAGTGCCCTTAGCCTTTGAAGTATAGGGGAGATAGAATTCAGAACTGGAGCTATTTTGACATTTGGTGGGTAATCCAGAGATATCACGGGTAGACTCCCGGACTCCTCTTCTAATTTAGAGACTAAATCATCGATCATTTTCTGATTTGAGCCAGAGGAACTGAAACCACAGAAGTGGATTGATAATTCATGGATTATTGAATTTACTGGATTTTCCATTGGCCAGTACTGTCCGACGAAACTCCTTCTTGTCTGGGAAGTTAGAGTCCTTACCACTGAAGATCTTCCAGATCCACGTTCTCCGACTAGCAATAACATCCTGGGAGATTGGGAGACAATGTGCTCCCTCCACGAAGAAATTAGTCGGTCCCTTCCAACCAAGTACTCTGCCCTCCCACTCTCTATGGGCCTAAGATCGAAGGGGTTTCCCCTAAGGAGCGGGAGTCCTAGTTTCGCCGACATATTATCGCCCACAACAACAGTGATTGATGAGTAGTACATAATATTAACGTTTATTTACGTATTTTATTTGAATAATTAACGGTTATTTACGCTTTTCAATATTTTTTTCTTGGAAATATTTAGATTAGTACTACGTTTTTATTTGATAAATATTAACGCTTTTCTAACGCTTTAATAATGCGTTAACAATGCGTTAATGTCATAATTAACGCTTAAAATGGCTATATTTTAGATAATTGGAAATGATCAAGAGGGCATATAAGTCGGCTTTTTGAGATGAATCAAGCGAAATGTACAGAAGGGTGTTTCTCCCGAAGAGGTACGATAACATGCCAGTTGATAGCAGTCGATTGAAAGGATTCTACAAACTATCTGTTTCCGAGAGAAGGAAGTTGCTCTCGGATATTGCAGGACTAGAGGACGACATGGTAGAAGCTTGGGCTTCTACAGGGGAGCTTTCTGAGGAAGTTGCAGATAGAATGATTGAGAATGTCATTGGTACTTACTCATTGCCCATAGGAGTGGCTACGAACTTTATTATCGATAATGAGCACTACCTAGTTCCTTTTGTTGTGGAAGAAGCGAGTGTTGTTGCCGCTGCTTCTAACATGGCTAAAAGATGTCATTCCAATGGAGGGTTCGTGTCCAACAATGATGAGCCTGTAATGATTGGTCAAATCCAGGTAGTAGGTTGTAATGATCCTGAAGCTGCTAAATTGGCAATTCTATCTTCGGAGAAGGAGTTGATGGCCGCCTGTAATGAAGTTGATCCAATTCTTGTAAAATTTGGAGGAGGGTGCAGAGGAGTTGAGGCACGAATAATTGAGACGGGATCAGGCCCAATGGTGATCGTGCACATACTCGTTGATTGTAGAGATGCTATGGGTGCCAATGCCGTGAATACGATGGCTGAGACGATAGCCCCTATGATTGAGGAGTTAAGTTCTGGAACTGTCATATTGAGAATCATCAGCAATCTTGCTGTTCATCGTCTTGCCAAGGTAAGTGCTATTTTCACTCCAGAAGAGATGTCTGACAATGGCGAGGATATGAAAAATGGTTCCAACGTAATTGATGGAGTAATTCAGGCATATCACTTTGCAGCTGCTGATCCATTTAGGGCCACTACACACAACAAGGGTATAATGAATGCAATTTCGCCTATTGCAATTGCCTGTGGCCAAGACTGGCGGGCGATTGAATCAGGTGCACACTCATATGCCGCATTTGGAAGAGAATACGGATCAATGACTCACTGGGAAAAGGATCCTGAAGGAAACTTGGTTGGTTCGATAGAGATACCGATGGCAGTTGGTCTTGTTGGGGGAGCTGTGAGAATCCATCCTGGGGCGCAGGCAAATGTAGCACTTCTAGGACTTAGGACTGCAAATGACCTTGCTAAGGTTATGGCCGCTGCAGGGTTGGCACAGAATCTTGGTGCCTTGAGAGCATTGGCTACTGTAGGAATTCAGGCTGGGCACATGAAACTCCACCTGATGAATATGGTCGCTGCGGCAGGTGCTGAAGACCATGAGGTTGAAGCTGTCGCCACAATCGTAAGAGAAAGTGGTGAGCGGATTACAATGGCAGCTGTTGAAGCCGCCATCAATAGAGTTAGAGAAGTCTAGTCTAGCCTTCTATGCGGTTGGTTTCGAGGGATGTACTTGGGCCTGTATATGGGAGTACCTCTCCCTTCCCTGGCATTCCTTTCATCGAGTATTTGGGCACAAATTCCAGCTACCCTTGCCCAACCGAAGAAGGTAGTGTAGTAATCAGGCTTCCTGAATCCGACTGAATGAAGTAGGGTTCCACTTCCAAGATCTACATTTGGGTAGGGGTTCCTTATCTTGGGAATTCTCTCTTTCAGTATATCAGGGGTAATCTCTCTTAGGACCTTGACGGTCTTGTAAAGTTCCTCATCGGGACATATTTCCTCGCCCAAGCCTATGAGGAGCCTAGCACGAGGATCTTCCGCCCTCAGAACTCCATGGCCAAACCCGTAGATAGGGCGTCTGGCATCTATCTCTGCATTAACAAAGGAAGATACATCCTCGGGATTTGATGTCCCTATCCTCTGTATGAACTCCAAGACTGCTTGATTAGCTCGGCCATGCAAAGGGCCCGATAAAGCGTTCATGGCACTAGACATCGCCGAATAAACGGAAGCCCTTCCCGAAGCTACAGCCTTCCCTGTGAAAGTCGATAGATTACCTCCCCCATGATCCATGTGGAGAATGAAGAAGAATCGTAGAACTCTGTTCATTCTTTCGGCTTCTTCCCCTTCAATACCTAGCATATGAACAAAATTCTCAACTAATCCGAGCTCAGGATTACGTGGCTTGAGTTGTTCTTTCTTTCCTCCTCTGAGGAGAAATACTCGTGCCATGAGTTCTGGCATTCTAGCGATCAGGTTCATCGAATCAGCACGGACATCACCAGTTGCTTCGGCGGTTCCTAGAGCCATTATTCCAATTGCCAGCCAATCCATAGGATGGCCACTACCAGGAGTTAGTGACTCTAAAACTCTCAATGCTCCAGTCGGTAGTGATTCTGCCCTATGCACTAATTCTGACCTGAATTTTTCAGATTGATCGGGAGTTGGCAACTCTTTGAACAAAAGGAGATAGATGACATCCTCTTCCTCGAGATCTACCAAGTCCTCTACGGGATAACCGACGTAGTGGACTCCCTCTATTGGGTCGACATAGGAAGTCTGACATGTACCTACTGGAATCCCCCTGAGGCCGGTATCTAAATTTGACATGAGGACATTGAAAAGGGTCTCATCGTCTTCCATATGCACACCTAGACTCTCGGGAATGGTGAATGGGTCATAACCCCTCCGTAGGATAGTTTCTATCCAATCTACGTATCGACATGAAATTAATTCTCTGGAATTCAAATTTAGGAATCTTCGGAAACAGCCTCAAAATTGAGAATAGAATTTCTAATTTCTTGTGGGATTGGAGTAGGCTTACCTGATGAATAATCAATTAGAACACCGGTAACATTGCCTGTAGCTGCCACCTTTCCATCATTCCCCTGGCTAGATATCTGGTAGCCCATATCGAAAGATGAGTTTCCAATTCTAGTTACTGAGACCTTGACGTCCACGACATCTGGGGCCACTATTGGAAAATTATAGTCTATTTCTATTCTAGCCAATATGGGTCCTATGTTTGAGCTATGATAGAGATCCATCATTCCAACCCTGGTGAAGTATAACATTCTAGCAGTCTCCATCCATGTAGCGTAGACAGAATGATTCACATGACCTAGAGCATCCATATCTCCCCAATTGACGGTAATATTCGTTGAAAGTGGCCATTTACTCTTATTTTTGTTTGTAGAATCTCTTAAACTCATTTTTATGACCCCTAAATCAAACCTAACTCCTTGCCGCATCTCTCAAATTCAGCTATCACAGTATCAAGATCTTCACGAGAGAGGCCAGATGACATCTGAGTTCTGACTCTGGCCTTGTCCCTTGAAACCATCGGGAATACTATTGCCCCGACTAAGATGCCACTCTTTCCTAGCATTGATGAGAGTTGTTTTGCAATTTTACTTTCTCCACACATTATTGGGATGATGGGAGTCTCTGAACGACCAGTGTCAAAACCTAGGGATTGTAGTTCTTTCCTGAAGTAATTAGTATTCTCCCAGAGCCTATTTACATGTTCTGGTTCGTCCATCAATACTTCAACAGCGGCCTTCTGAGCGGCTGCTACTCCTGGTGGCTGACTTCCCGATAGTAGCCATGAACGGCTATGATTTAGAGCATGGCTCCTTACTAGTTCAGAACCAGCTAGAATGCCTCCT
Source organism: Euryarchaeota archaeon UBA181 (assembly GCA_002496725.1). Lineage (GTDB taxonomy): Archaea > Thermoplasmatota > Poseidoniia > Poseidoniales > Thalassarchaeaceae > MGIIb-O5. The sequence continues at coordinate 21,541 of DALI01000012.1, forward strand.
TGGACACCCATGGCCTTAGAATATGAGCCTACTTCGAAATCTACCCTCCCCTGGAGGCCAAAGTGTGCAACTATTCCTTTTCCCCCTCCGAGGACTCCTTCGCCATGACAGTCATCAACCATGACCATTGCACCATATTCTTCTGCTACGTCAGTTATCTGATCCAAAGGAGCGATGTCCCCATCCATGCTAAAGACTCCGTCTGTGATGATTAATTTCCTCTCTGCGTCTTTATTATCGATGAGAATCCTCTCCAGAGCTTTGACATCATTATGAGGATAGACTGCTCTACTGGCTTTCGTGAGCCTGACTCCATCAATGATTGAACCATGATTGAGCTCATCGGAAATAATGATGTCTTCTTTTCCCCTGACTAGAGTTGGGATAAGTCCTACATTTGCTGTGTATCCAGTAGAATAAATTAGTGATGCTTCCACTTCCTTGAATTCTGCTGCCTTTTTCTCAGCCTCTAAATGGATATCGAGCGTCCCAGCAATTGCCCTTACAGAACCAGAACCAGCACCATATTTTCTTGTCGCATCTAGCACTGCCTCGACCACCCTTGGGTGAGTGGTTAGGTTCAGGTAGTTATTAGCCGAGAGCATAATCATATCTTTCCCCTCTACCTTGCATCGAGCACTACTGGCTGATTCCAGTATAGGGGGATTCCAGTCCAGATCCTCTGCTTTCAGTTGCTCGAGCCTCTTTGACATCCAAGATAAGTCGGCCGCCATAGGGCTCCATTAAGCAGGAGGTACATTGCTCCATCGGAGCGAGTTGTTCATTTCCTATACTCATCTCCGCCTTCATGGTAGGGCATTCTGCGGTGGTCACTCTTCTGGGAATCGCACAGGATGGAGGGTATCCACAAGTTGGTTGTATGAAACAATGTTGCGTAAGAGCTAGGGAAGATCCTGCACTTTCAAAAATGCCAGTTTCACTGGGAATTCGAGGTTCTAATGGTACCAGTCATATAATCGAAACGAGCAGGATGATGTCAAGGCAATTTGACTTGTGGAATGCCATCGAAAGGCTCGATTGGCCCCCTTCCAGCATATCACTGACTCATGCCCATCTTGGACACATTGATGGATTGGGTTTGTTCGGCCGTGAAGTTATGGGAGCAATCGGAATAAAGCTACATTGTAGTGAATCATTGAAGGGGCTATTGGATTCTACCCCCTCATGGTCAATAATGATAGAACAAGGAGTGATTGAACCAGAAGTTTGGAATCCGATGGAGCCATTTGAACCGACCCCAGATTGTGGCTTCACCATTACTGCTGTACCAGTACCCCATAGGTCAGAGCTCTCTGATAATCATGCTTTGATTATCAGAGGTCAGAAAAATAGCCTACTCTTTATGCCCGATCAGGATTCATGGTCTGAGACACTGGATGATGATTTGGGAATTGTGGATTGGTTGAAGGAGATGAATGTGGATATAGCACTGATTGATGGAACCTTTTGGGACTATGACGAGATTTCTAGCAGGGATATAAGTGAGATTCCACATCCGACTGTTAGGGATACCCTGGAAATTCTAGGGTCACGAAAGCAGGGGGATCCGGATATTTCATTCTTTCACTTCAATCATACGAATCCCCTACTGAAAAATGAAAGCCCTCAATCTAAGGAGTTGTTATCGATGGGTTGGGGAATCTGTAAACAAGGTGCGATGTACGAGCTGTGAAATGAAGCGGGACCTTATGAGGGATGCATTAGAGGACTTACTATGCTCCTACACGGTGCGGTATCTAGCGGTCTTGGAAGAGCCCATATTTTTATGGCTCAGCCACATTATCAAGAGCAGTTCAAAGAGGTATTGGGTTCCAGTGCTTGGCCTGGGACACTTAACGTTGATTTGGAGAGTGAGAGCTTGGACCCATATAGAAAACTCAGAGTAGCTTCTGGACTTGAGGAGGGAATTGAGGTCGTTGGACTCAAGCCAATTAGGATAATGGGATTTGAAAGAGAAGGCAAGTCGTTTGGCGGTGCCACAGCCTTCCTGGCAAGTATCTCCGTAGATTCGATAACTTGGGACAGGTGCGCATTACTGATACCTGACCTTACTAGACACACAAAAACTGCAGAGATTATTTCCAATAAATTCCTCAGAGAGGGACTTCCTTGCAATGATGGTGATGAGGTCTGGGTCAGGATTGATCGATTTCTCTAATCCATTCAGAGTTTACCATAGTGGACATTTCTAGGTTACACAGTCCCAGCCAGGTATTATGCCCCCTGAGTGATGAGGGGGGTTTTGAGAAGATACTTGTATCGGGAATTGAACCCATTCCCATACCCTCGAGGGCCGAGTGATTTATTTCCCATAGAATCAACCCCTTTGGGCTCCCCATGCCCATATCGATTGGATTATCCGGATCTTCCAGAGCACTGACTAGAAAATCGAGATCATGTGCCCCCGAAACAACACCGGTAATTGCTGATGCCATCCTTCTGACTTGATTCCAAAGGAATGACTTTGCCGTCACAGAAATCCCAATTGGCCTATTTTTTATATCCAGCCATGGTTCGCAACTAATCACGGTTCTCTTTGGATCTTTATCTTCTTCTAACCTACACAAATTAGTGAAATCGTGAGTCCCTACAAAGGTCTGACATGCCTTTTTTAAGAGGTTGATATCTACATCATCTGGCCAGCTTTTTATGACCTCGCACCTGTAATAATATTTTCTTGAAATAACAGGTCGTGTTGGAGTTGTCGAAGGCACCTTTTTTGCGCTCCATGCGACTAGATCTTCGGGAAGACGGTCGTTCAGTGCCCTTATCACAACTGCACCATCAACAGAGTGGGTTACTGCTTCCGGTAAATCTATACTCGCTAAATTCATCCTTACGCTTACTCCGGAGTCCGTTCTACTGGAAAGCCGCAAGCAACCCTCTGACCACCATCCAATCTCTTTTAGTGCCTCAACTAGAGCGCCTTGTACTGTTCTTATGTTGGGCTGTATTTGTGATCCATGAAATAAATTTCCATGGTATCCTATGGCGACTAGGAAACAGTCGCTAACCAGTGGGACGGCCCCCTCATTCCTCTGCAACTAGGTACTCCATGGCCTCATCCGTAGATGAGAAACCGAGGCCTAGCATGGCAAACTCCAATGCAACAGGTATGAATTGCCTAGCATTTGGGTTACTCCTGTCAAATTCCGTCTTTAGATCAATGAGATCAATGAGGGTCTTAGCGGCTTCATAGAAATGGGACGAGACGTCTAAGTCATCTAGTTCCTCCCCGAGAGCTTTGAGTTTCCTAAACTCGCGAACTGACATGGAAATTCTATCGAACTCTAAGAGTGCCTTTGCATAGGATGCAAGATACTCGGGATTTTTTGGGTCCATGGAAGATGCTCTTCTGTAATATGCAGCAATCTGGCCTTCGTTAATTCGGTCATTACCCTTCCCATCTAGGTTTCCATTTACCTGGATCTCGAAAAGTGCCGCCTCTGCCCAGCCATGAAATCCAACTGGATCATCAGGATTAGATTCTGAATACGACTCAAAAATTTGCATTGCTCCCGTGAAGTCTCCTTGAGCTATTAACTGGGCCGCCTGTGTTATCTCATCGTCCGCCATTGGTTCCCCTCGGGCTGAATCGGTGGCCATGTAGTTAAGAACGGTGCGGAAGAGTATTATGAATTATCAATTAACTCATTGATCAATCTGTATACTAACATTGGCTCGTTGATGCAGTAAAGGCATTCACTTGGATCTTCAGATGATACTGAAAAATTTCTCTGGATTAAAATCCATCTGGACAGAATAGAGTTGGAGAAAATAGATTTGGAGGCTGAATCGTTGGCTTCTCGATAACTTGATTGTCTGCCGTCAGTGATGATATATACATTTCCGAATCCCAATATTCTGCCAATTAAAGGCGGCTCTACTTTCAAGTTCTCAACTTTTTCAAATGGTATTCCCACAGAGCTAGTATCGAAATACAGGAATTTCTTCCTAATGTGTACTCTCTTGTCTGTAATTGCATACTGGAAGGAGTTCCGATAGTGAGTAGTCATTGAGACTGCGAAGACGAATGAAATTATTCCAAGAAGCGGATAGTACCAATCCATCCACATTGGAGTATCTGGGATATCATCCATAAAATATCCTAGAATCTTGCCTGACCAGTCAAATAAGACAATAACAAATGGTACGCAACCGTTTATTATTAGCCAAGTTGTTGTCCATTTACCGGAGCTTGAGACGTTGAGGAAATGATTTATCTTCGCTATTGCAAACATAACAATCACGAAGCCAAGGACTCCAGAAAAATCAAGTATTGACTTTGCTATTCCAATTACTAAATTCGCATTTCCCTCGCCATCGATATCCTCGAATTTTGCCGCCCAGAAGAATATCATATGGGTCATCAGAACTAGTGCTGCGAGTAAGTATTTAGCCGCCATGGACATTACAGTAGGACTTCCAAACCATATAGGGACCTCAGAGTCAGATATCTCAGGAAAGCTTTCCCTTACTTTCTGCACATCCACCTTGGACTTGAAGTTTAGAATGAAGTCATCCATATGTAACACCTAGTGAAGAACTCCCCATGCATGCTCAGCATTACCATGAATCCACGAGTAGTCATCATTGGTTCTAGTGCCCTCTGAATCCTCGAAGGATAATGAAATGACCTCCAAGGGGTACTCATTGTAAGTCAGGTGGCTCACCCACGATGCCCTAGTTGGTTGATCGAAGACCCATCTTGCTCTACTAACGGCCCTAACTTTGATTGTAGCCCTAGATTGGTCATTCCACACCCTTACTGTGAATTCAGGAAGCACATTTCCCTTGTCATCCTTCAACGCATCGCCAGAGTTCTGCTTGGAAAGCTCAACTGTGCAGTTATCAAAATTTTGAGTCTTTCCTGTTTTCCTGTCATGGAAGACCCCAGTCCCTATATTTGGAGATCTGAAGAAATCCCTAAGCCTCCATGGCTTGTCATCTCTAGCTGACCACATGGGGGTGACGTGTGGCATGAACCAATCCAAATACGAGCCATCATCGAAATGTAGCATTCCCCAGAACCAAGGGAATGATGGGGCCTGAACTGAGACCTTCTGGAAATATCCAGTACCCTCCATGACCTCTCCGTCCACTAACAGTTTACACTTTGTCGCCTGTAGCCTGAGAATATCATAGCCAAGGCCCTTGAAATATACATTATTCCTGTATGTCAATTCACTGGGTGGACCCCACCAAGGAGTTAATTCGGCCTCGAATTTCTTCGGCGCCCCCTTAGAGACAGCATCTTCATCACTGGATAGATTAATCCAGAATGATTTGTTTCCTGGAGCCATTCCTATTGACATATCTTGGGAAGTAAGGGGGATGACTGCCCCTGCGCCTTCCCCCTTTCCTTCTCCCGGCCAAAGTGGGTGTGTATCAGAAATACTAGCCATCCTACATTCTCTCTTCACAAGTGGCTCAAACATTTCTTCTCCGTCGAACCACCAAGCACAAACCATTCCAGGAATAACATGCCCGCCATGCTCGTCAACGAACATTCTACCTCCCGGCTTCCACCAATGGCCACTAACTCTTATGGCTGGAGTTTCTTTAGTGGACCAGAGAACCATCAATTGCTTCGATCTACCTGGATTATCAGGATCCGGGATTAGTATTAGGGCCCACCACCACCACCAAGATAGTCGACGGATCGGGGGCATTATATCCAACCTCCAAAGGGAGGAGAAATCGCCTTTGAAATGCGTAATATCTTGACTCATAAAATCACATTATCTCTCTCTTACTGAATACTGCACTTCCGATGCCAATCATTGAGATGGAAATTACAGACAGCATTGTTACTGAAGTGAGTATGCCCAAATATGGATTGCTAGAATTTAGCGTGTGGACTGGAGGAGACCATATCCACTCAAGTCCAGTTTCCAATCCGAAAGCAGATGACATCTGGGAAAATTGCAATGTATCCGGCCACGAAACTAATACGATCGAGTCGATCAAATGGAGTCCCCAGTGTGAAACTGAAATTGTGGCAATAGATGAACTGGGGGAAATTAGAGTGGTGAAACCCATGGCAAATTCCCAGACCCCAATAATAATGCAAAGATAGACCCCATACTTCGGGAGAAGCAGTCCAATGGTATTGAATAGAGAACCATATGCGGCTAGAACCAGGATTGTGGCAACAGCGATTCCTAGCCAAACTGGGAAGTCCCCTATCCTCACCAAACTATCGCCCGGACCTATCACCGACGTTATCAAGGCCATAAATAGAGATAGAATTAGTATGAATGCAGACACCACCGCTAAGTATCCAAGTACACGATACAGGATGAATTCTCCCCTATGTATTGGCTTGGATAGCAGATAGTGTAATGTTCCCCTCTCAGTCTCATCTCGAACTAATCCTAGAGAAAGGAAGAGAGGAAGGAATAGGCCTAGAAGTAGAACGAATGCTATCTTGCCTGTGGCTATTACGAAGGTTCTGTGACTAGCTTCACCCACATAATTTTCATCAACCGGATCTTCATCCACCGAGGAGTCGGCACTGATGTAAATGACCTCTCCAGTTTCTGGGTCCATGACCCAAATCACATCACATTGGATACCGTTTCTATTTGCATCGGGATTGTGCGGTTCTTCCCACCACATCATATCTTGATCTGATGAAGATACCCAGCCAACCCTGAGACAGTCCCCATCATCATCGACCCCCTGGCTTCCTCCATTGCCATCCCAGTCAATATCATCCTCATCGATATACATCTCCTTCGGATCCTTTGGGACATCGAAAATTCCTGTGACGAAACCCCATGAAAGATAGTAATCCAGGGGGACAGTTAGATTCCCTTCGGCTCTGAACTTTCCATTGGTGACATATGTCCCATCTTGGAGTTGGCATGCTGAGGACCATTCGGGAATCCAATCCATGAATGCCTCGCCCTGGTCTTCTGGGCAACTTGTGACAGAATCCCAGTCAATAATGTAGTCCCATTGCCCGCCCTTGTAATCAGTATCTATCCAACTGGGGTCAAGATAAGCTTGCCCCTCCCAGGTCTTGTTTCCTGAAATTTCACGATTCTCATCATTCCAATCAATTTCTCCCTCGTACACGAATGTACCAGAACCGGGGAACTGTTCACCATCCCAGTCACTAGTGCCGTACTTCCTTTCTTGGCCGAGAGGATACCCGTCTCGATCTTCGTCTACACTGTCCCCGTCATTATCTATTGATTCGAATCCATCTCTTATTGAATCAATATAGAAAGCAAGAAGTAGAACCATCAGCATTGTCCCCAATGCTAATACTACCCAAGTAGATATTTTGTGCCTCAGTTGCCTTATTGTTAGTTCGATTACGGCACCTGCCTTCCTGTCTATTCTGGTCCAAACAGTCTCAGCTAGATCCCTACCTTGTGCGTCCAATTAATCACCTCCGACCAAGTATCCAAGTAGTGAATCTAGGTTATCGTCAGGGTTCTCTACTGATGTGACCTTGATCCCAGATTCAACGATAGCTTCTGGGAGTATCTCATGAGCAGCAGAGAGGTCGCTGGTCTGGATTTCCAGATATCCCTCCTCGGGAAATCTTACACCATAGATTGGTTTTCTCGTGATTAACTCCTTGGCCAGTTCTCTTGGAGCTTCAGTTTCAAGTAAGATTCTATGAGGGTGCTTATCCAATAGGCCCCTAATGGCATGTAAATTTCCGAGAGCTAGGAGTCTGCCATTATGAAGTATTACGATTTGCTCTGTAATCCTCTCAATCTCCTCCAGAATATGGCTAGAGACGATTACCGTTTTTCCACGGTTTCCTAATTCCCTAATGACGCTCATGATACTAGTCCTAGCTAGAGGATCGCAACCATGCAATGGTTCGTCCAGAATAATCAAGTCTGGATCATGAACAAGTGCATGGGCAATCTTCACCCTCTGACGCATGCCTTTACTGTACTTTCCGACCTCTTTATGACGGACATCACTAAGTCCAACGAAATCCAAAACATGCTCGGCTCTTTCCTTCGCCTCCTCTCTGGTCATTCCATGAAGTCTTGCCATAGTAACCAGGAAATCAAGTCCAGTCATCCACTCATACAAAGGCTCGGTCTCACTCACGTATCCCACTCTCCTGAATGGAGAGGTACTCTCCCATGGGTCGATTCCGAATAATCTGACAGATCCCTGACTGGGCCTAAGTCTGCCAAGTAATAGTTTAAACAATGTGGATTTTCCTGCCCCATTAGGCCCTAGTACTCCAGTTACCCCGCCATCGATTGCCAGAGAAACATCGTTGATACCGATAACTTGGCCATACCATTTAGATGCTGACTCAAGCATAACTGCAGGGGGTTCGGAAGTCATTCTCGAGTCACCTCTAGGGAGCTTACTCTACTTGTGAGCAATGCCAGAGATAGGAAATTGATTAGTAAAATAGATACGATGGAGAATGCCAGTGGATGATCATAGTTTGACTCTATTCCTACCAGCCATTGGCCGATATGAGCTAGTCCATCATAAGGGCTCAGAACATAGAGAATGGATGATTCGAATGTAGATTCTATTAGGAATGCTACCATTTTTGTCCCATATATGACAGCTAGGAATGCCACTGCGGCAAAGAACCTGCTTTGACTGATGCTTGAAAGTGCTAGCCCCAGGGAAGTGTAAGTAAGGACCAGTAAAATCCCTGCAAGCAGGCCCCCCATGAATATTGGGAGAGTATCTATGAGGAACGCCCAGCCCTCACCATTCAGAATGATTGCACTGGTGTAATAAACCATGTATGAGAAGACGATTACGAAACCTAGGACGACAGCACTACTCAGATATTTCATAGCGGTGTAGTCCGTTCTATTTACGGGACGGGAGAAGTAAATCGCACTCGTTCCGTTCCTTCTATCATCAGAAATCATCCCTCCGACGACTAAGGCAGTTAGTAGTGGCCACATGCAAAGGTTACGAGGGAAGAATCCCAGTACTTGGCCCCACAGATTGTATCTATTAATCCCCCACATCCTTGAAAGAACCTCTCCAAAACCACCTTGCCCTCCAAGAGAAGCTAGGAACAACATTGCAACAGGAGAAAGTGAGAATAAGAAGACTATCAGAATAGTTAGCCTTACCATTGGATGGTAATACCTATGCCCTTTACTAGAAAATAAGCCATAAACATGATGTCTGAAAATTGCATAGTTCCTGACCCACCTGGGACCAAGAGATCCCCTCCAAGGACGATAAGTCTGCTCGAAGATGGAACCTTTGACCTCTGCCTTCTGAGCTACAGAAGCACTGGCCTCATCGTCTCCATCACCAGATCCAAAGGCCGATTCCATCCTAGTATTTCCACCGGAGATATCGACTCCCTGTTTCATCTATCTGCCCCCATATATTCAGATGTCATCAACTCGTCAGTTTCTCTTACTTGTTCGCCCAGCTTATCCATTATCAGTAAGAAGATATCCTCCAGATCTGGTTCGTATTCAGACATCTTTCTAACCTGGACCTTGGCTTTAGCTGCCGATGAGAGTATGTCAGAATAGGTATTTTCGTCTATTTTTGTAACTCGCATATTGCGCCCCATCCTCCTCACGGATAGCCCTCTTGACGTCAATTCCTTTTCCATCTTTGAAGCCCCTCCCCAAACCGATATCTCAATCTCCTTCTCTACTTGTTTGACCATGTCATCTATACTCCTATGGACGACAATCTTTCCTTTGTGAATCATAACTATCCTATCACAGACTGACTCAACATCATCCATGACATGGCTGCTCATCAATACTGACCTGCCACCTTCCTGAACTGTCTTCCTCAGTGTCTGTAGCATGAACTCTCTAGCCCTTTGATCTAGTCCGTTCGTCGGTTCGTCACAAATAAGAATCTCAGGGTCATGAACAAGAGCACAGGCTAGCTTGGCCGCCTGTTTCATCCCGGTACTGAAAGTCTCTATCTTCCTATATCTCTGGTCTTTTAGGCCCACATATTGCAATACCTCATGAGCCCTCTGGGTAGCCGCATCTGGATTCATCCCGAGAAGTTCTCCTGAGTACCTTACCTGATCAATGGCATTTAATCCAGGATCGAGTGAATCATACTCTGGCATATATCCTATCTTTGAACGTATCAAGTGCCCTTCGGTCCTGATATCGTAACCCAATACTGTTCCATCGCCAGATGTTGTTTTTATTAGCCCCAGCAAGCACTTGAAAAATGTTGATTTTCCAGCTCCATTGGGCCCTAGAATGCCTATAGCCCCATGTGGAATCTCTAAATTAATATCGTCCAAAGCAAGATGGGGGCCATACATCTTCCTAAGGGAATTTGCCGAAATAAGCATCTCTTTGGCTGCATCCGAGGCCATATCAAGCACCCGACTCCCTACGGGAGTCATTGGTTCCTCTGGAAGGCATCACTTGAATTAATCCCCGAAATGGATTTATTGAGTTAGGCGTGGATATCTGATTTTACTCATTCTTTCAGACACCCATCTCTGACCTTTATCGCTATCCCCTTCTTGAAATATGCCATCTCCCTTGAAGTACATATTGGAACTCCATGTGCGACTAGAATACCTTCTTCGGAGACTATTATACAGGGTTGTCCGGGTGTTAGGTGGGAATCTGCTCCAAGGACATATCCATGCATGACATTACGCCCCTTTCCTACAAAGGGTATAGCGTCATCAGATATCATTACCCTGGGTATTCCGGGAAAATCTTGCTCTTCTTCCTGCGAATCTTTTCCAAATAATTCAGGGGGGTTTGGATTGAGGGAATGAAGGATTCTCGCTCCTTCAGCGGTAAGTGATATCCCTCCGTCTTTCAGTCTAGGAGACAGAACATGTTCCCCATTGAAGCTTACATTGACCATTCTATCTGTGTTAGACCTCCTAGATTCCATCGACCGGGAGACTTGGCAAAGTTGGAGTGGATGTATCCCACAGAAGACTGAAAGTTTGTCCACTACTGAGCATCTGTCTAACCAAGATCGTACTTCTTCAATATCCTTGGAAGATTCATCCAGAGACATTGGAGACTCAAGAATATCAACTGGCAAACCCTCCAATCCAAGATACGAGATTTCTTCTGGGGCAATACTTGGTTCTGTCTGATCCATCCAAATTATTTCAGGGCCATCAAGATGGCACAAAGGGGAGACATCTTCGAAGGAGTAAGGAACTGGGCCAAGGGGTGTCGAGACTAGGACTACCGTCTTTGGAGTACCTATGAGATACTGGACTATTGACCCCAGTGAGCTTTCCCTCCAAGGAGGCGAGGCGTTGTCTACCAAGAGAATCTTCTCAGGTGGGCCGGTGCTCCCATCCCACCAAGATCCGGGTGCCCTCCATCTAAGTGAAAATAATGCCAATAAGTGGAGAATATGCGGCCTTGAACCCAAATCATCTGAAACTGATTCGCCTCCCCTTCGTATAGGATTTGTCGAAGCCATCAGATCGAGAAGGGAGGACCCGACTTCTGTATCCTCCAGTTCTTCTAACTGGTCAATAACCCACTCGAAAGCGTCTCTTAACCTCGGAGATGCATGGCTCCTTATCTCTGCCAGTTTCCATATAGTTCCATTTCTTATCGCCTCCCTACATCTTGCTAATTCGGACTGAGTGACCTCTAGATTATGATGTGCTAGAATTTTTGATCGCTCATCCTTGGACATCGATAAAACCATTTTCGGGGTCTTTCCAAATAGTGCCGAGGAGGAGATCGGCCACTCATTGAGACCTTCAATTCTCACAGTCCCATCGGGAGTAAGAATTCTATCATCACGAGCGAATAAGGCATATGCAGCACTGTCGAATAAATCCACTCCAAGAGCTATTGAGAGGGGGAATAGCATAGGATGTCCGCACCCGAACATATGAATTGGCCTATCGGGGGGAATATGGGATCTTGCCGCCAAAATTATTCCAAATAGTTCACGGTACCTCTGCTGCTCCATCAGGGGGACAATACCCCCTATTGGATGTATTGCGAATGATACTTCAGTGCCTGCTTGTCCCATTAATTCAGCTGATCTTGCTCGGAGGTCGTGGTGCAAACCACCTTGTATCGGGCCATTGAGTAATATCTTGTCTCCTGCTTCAGTAAGGGAATCATCCGCCCTCCTAAATGTTTCATCGACTGAGCTTTCAATTTCTTCCCTACTCATATCTGGCCTTCCAAAAACATCCAGCATGGTACCGACGTCAACACCTATTTCTCTTTGAAAGGAGACTATCTCACTGGGAGAAACCTCAACATCTCCATAGACATAAGATTGGAAAGTTCCGGAGTCTGTTACTACTGCCCCGGGGAAGTCAAGTAATTTGTGAATCCCATCGGATTTTGCAGGATTGGTTAGTTTCTCATGCTTCCAAATCACATAGGAATTAGTTATCAGGGCCTCAACCCCATATTTTTCCCACATTTCTCTAGGCTCAATAGTTCGTAAATTTGGATTAACGACTGGGAGAAGCATGGGAGTAGTAATAGCCCCATGAAAAGTGTGGAATTTTCCGATTCTAGCGGCTCCATCCCGGCTGATGATCTCGAACTTTCCCCAATCCTGCGGGCGGCAGGCCTCTGGTTCGGGTCTCGGGTCCACGACTCGGGCTGTTAGTAGCCGTCATCAACCCTCGCTATTCCTAGACAAGACCTGTATGGTGACTTTTCCTTGATTAAGATTCATTTGGACCACGTCTCCTGTGTTAATTTTCATTATTGGGTCATCTTCGAAACTATGGGCATAAGGAGTCCCAAGAAGAGAAGCTGCGGGAAGAGTAAGTGGGCAAACATCGCTATTGATGATCGCAAGAGGGCCCATTTCCGTGTAAATCAGCCCCATGAGTACGAAAGGAGCTACTGTTGAGCCAGAGCCTTTCGGGTAAATGAGTATGGTCTCGCCTATTGGGACCCCATCGAGTGGATGTCCAGGCTCCTCGATTACCCCAGTGTCCCTATTCACGTATCCAAGGTAGGTGATTGGAACGTCAGTAACGAGTGCCTTGCCCCTAACGGCCCATTTATCCTGACTCGGGATTCCGGAACCAAGGGAAGAAAAGTCACCGCTTACCTTCTTCTTGGAAGTGGGAATCTTCTTAATTTTACCAGACGATAACTTCGGCCGGGGGCCGGTGACTAAGGATGGGTCGAAGGCATGTGCGACGCAGTCTTCAATCGTAGCCACACTGGTGGGCATTTTGTTTAGGCCACTGGTGAGGTAGTGCTCGGCCTTCAGAGAGTTAGTCAAAAGGTGATTGTAACGGGATCTGTTGTAGGGAGTGACTTCAGGACAGGTGTCTCTAAGGACTAAGGCCCCCCCTTCCTCAAGAATATCTAGAGTTCCATCGCCCTCGATAAGGTCATAGTTATGAGAGCTCATGAATACCCATAATCTCTGATTGGAAATTCTTTCTCCCAGTTCCATCCTCGAACGTATGTATGCTGCTGTTGACCTAGCCTCGCCAACGCTAGCTTGTGGACATCCGATGACTACTAGGTCGACTATTCCCTTTGGAGATAGGTCGTGGTATCTTTCAGAAAGCTCTGATTCTGTAAAGGTCAAAATTCCTTGAAAAGAGTCAGTCTCTGGGGCGTCTTTAGTTAGACCGTCAGCCCACAGCATTGGGCAGCCGTAGTTTGCGGCGGACGCCGTTAGAGCTTTTTTCATCTCGAAGGATGCCTTTGGAAGACCGCTAATTCTAGGCATTGGCCCCCAGGGGAGTTTCCACTCAGGGAGAATCTGCTTACCGATCCAATCTCCAAGAATACTCCAGTCAGTAGTATCGTTCATTTCACATTCAACATTGACTAGGATATTCGGAACCCTGTTCTCATCGATATGCAATCCCCACAGTGGCGCCCAACCAGTGAGTGCGGTAGCCAAAGCAGAAAGTCCGGATTCCCTATTAGTCACAAGAGACGTATATGAATTTGAGAAGCAAACTGCGTTTGACTCGGCCCAAGAGCCTATTCCCTGCCCTTGTTCTATCCCCCTATCATATGGAGTGCAAGAAAGAGTGGCTTCTATTCCTAGTTGCGAATATGCGTGTACAATCTCAAATTGTTGCTCTAAGAAATCTGGGTATTCTATCCCCATCTCTTCCATTTTTTCAGTGTCGCATCCCGCTGAATTGAGAGTAGTTGGTATCGAGACCTTGCCCCCTGGATCATCCGATAAATCTGCTAAGAACCTCCTTAATCCATGGCCACCTGTAATCACACTGACACCAGACACATGGGCATTTCTAGCCCTGACAAATTCTCTTGCCCCTGCGGTTGACGCCAAATCAATGAGTAGCCTAGCTGCTTTCTGCTTGGTAGGTCCATGGTCCCCCTCAAGCATAGACATCAATCCTACAGGGACGTCCATGTGTGCGCACATGTTGGAAGCACCTTCAAGATTAGGTGTCATTAATCAGAAAGATGCTGAAAAATCATATCTGATACCATATGGGGAAGAACTCCATATTATCAACAGTGATTGACCGGATATTTACTAAGTGTCAGGTTTGTGAAAAAATGGTAAGCGAAAAAATTTATGCAATATACCACGCAGATGGAGGAATTTTTGGAGAGTTGGCATATGTTTGGGGAAAGATAACCGGTTCGGCGCATTGCGCGCTTTGTGATATAACTCACAGTGGAGTCTCGATGAAAAGGAAGTGGAAGGAACTCATGATGGATTTAGATGTAGAATTTGAGCTTCTTCACCTGAATGAGCAATTTCCCAAGCTCGCTGAATTTACCAGACAAAGGACGCCCTGTGTGGTCATGAGCAACAGTGAGGGATTGAAGGTGATAATAGATGCAGATAAACTGGAAGAGTGCAATAAGTCGGTGGAATCCTTCCAGGGTGCGCTAGAGTCTGCCTTGACATGAATCCAATCAATTGACAAGGAGAGGGAGGGTGGAACCAACATGGAAGAAGGAGACGATGATTCTGGACCGACCTCGGGAGTACAGGAAATATTAGTTCCCGATAGGGTTGTGGATGGCCTCCCCACCATGTACTGCTTCGAAACCTGTCCTTTCTGCTTCAAGGTCAAGGCGTTACTCGGTAGCCGCGATATTGAATACTCAAAAGTAGAGGTCGATCCTACTTTCAAGACTCAGTTGAAATGGTCAGAATGGAGTGCTGT
>DALI01000012.1:37010-37290 GCA_002496725.1 Euryarchaeota archaeon UBA181
CGATGGGACACAAGTAAACGACTCAAACTACATTCTACACTACATTGACAGTAAAGGATCTGATGAATTCCCCCGTGCCGGAGAAGACCCAGAGCAAGACGAGTGGATGGATTTCTCCAATCTGATTCTCGGAAAGTCGATTGTTGCAGTGATATACAAGTCATACAGAACCTCCCTGCAGGCATTGGACTATGTGACCAGAGTTGATAAATTCTCATTCGGAACTCGCCTGATAAACAAGTGGTTTGGAGGAGTGATAATGAGAATGGTAGGAAAGTCC
>DALI01000012.1:37606-57077 GCA_002496725.1 Euryarchaeota archaeon UBA181
CAGAGCCAAGATGTTCGAACTCCCCCCTCGGGAAAACCTAGAGTTCCAGCTAGACCATATGTCTACTGGGATCAAGAGTGATTTCTTCGGCGGGGAAAATCCCAATGGAGCCGACTTCGCAAACTTTGGAATTTTGAGATCGATGGAGGGCTTGTACGGTTTTGATATCGTCGAAGGTCATCCTACTGTTTGGCCGTGGTACCTAAGGATGAAATCAACCTCAGGCATATGAGTCCTATTCTTCAGAGAGTTTGGACTCAATCTTTGTTAGAATATCCCTTATCTCGACTAGAACGTCGTTTGACTCGGCCGGAGAGGGAGCTTGGGGGGTTGAGATCAGCGAGTCCCTTTGTTGTAGAACGAGGTCACGGAACTCGTTAGCGTTCCTCACACCCGTTAATATGAATGGAGCCGCACCCGCAGTCTCGAACTGCATCCTGACGACTCCGAATGCGGATAGAATGGGACCCTCATGAATGGAAACATCTGTTAGTTTGTCCAAAGGAATATTCTGTTGCTTCTTGAACAGCCATCCGATACGCATGTTGATTGAACGGTCAGTTAGGGCCCCACTCATGTGTTCATACTGCTTCCTATGAACAAGCCACCCAAACGGAATCCAGATTGGCATTAGTATAATTCCCACCATTGTCATGAGAAGGCCAAAATTTGCCATTATCCACCAGTAAGTGATAATTTTCCTATCAAATTCTACGGCCATGATATGACCGCTATCCGCATAACTGGTTTGGGTTTGTGAACCTTCCATCATGGAATAGGGGACTTAATAGCTCTAATTTAACCCAGCGGTCACTCTCTTGAATACTGGAATAGGCTTCATCTTGTGCAAATTAGCCCTGTTTAGTTCCATATACCTCGCCATCACATGCCTCTGTCTCTCGTTGGGCTCTACTCCCGATGGACTCTCGATCTCCCTCATAGCCCACTCTAGTTCCTGATAGGTAGCCCCTATCTGTTCCTCGTCGGTCCTACCATCGGCCCATAGGCCATCGGTTGGTGCGGCGTCCTGAATTTCTTGAATGACGCCCAATGCATCGGCAAGAGCATAGACTTCTGATTTGTAGAGGTCAGCAAGAGGGGAGATATCGACCCCTCCATCGCCATACTTGGTGAAGAATCCGACTCCAAAATCTTCAACCTTGTTTCCCGTACCCACAACAATGCCATTGATGGCTTCGATACCGGCAAAATTATACAAGGCGGCCATCCTAAGTCTGGCCCTAGAATTTGCCATACTATGATTTGTGAAATTCTCCCCAAATGCACTACTAAATGAGTCGAATGTTTTAGACAAATCGATAGTCTCAGACCTTACATTATTCCAATTTTTTGTCAGCCACGACAAATGCTGATTGGAGAGGTCAAATTGATCTTCAATCTGATGAATAGGCATGTTAAGGGCCAGTGTTTTGAGTCCAGTTTTAGCACATAGGGCTGAAGTTACAGCTGAATCTACTCCCCCAGATACGCCTACAACGAGGGTGGTGATCCCATTACTATTAGCATAATCCAAAATCCATTCCGTAATCTGCTCACCAAGTTTTTCCCAGAACTGCACAATACATCACCTAATGACAAGCTACTCCATGCTTCTTGAGCCTCCAATAGTTATACGGCCATGGAGTCAAGAAACCTGCTACAAGCATTGGAAGAATTACCCACCATGTAAGTTTGGCACCTCCAGTAAGAACGAGATCTACTACATTCATCGCGGCTTCCATTGATAACATAGAAATCAATGACATTCCGATAGCGACCCTGAAGGCTTCCCTCAATGCCATCTGAGCTGAAAGAATATATGTTTCTAGGGCTATAGAAGTCATTATCCCGTTAAACATTGCAAGGGCCATGATCATCATCGCACTCCAGCCAGACTCTGTGAATACGAATTGGAAAGCCGCGATAGTTCCGAAATCTCCAATACTACAACCAACTAAACACCATTTCGTATTGTGTGCGGATTGTCGCCATATTGGGCCATCTGACCAATCGAAGGGTGCGGCCTCTCCCCCTACTGAATATCCGGCTCCCTGAATTGCTAATTTAATATCATCAATACTAGATCCAGAATGGGTTATGACAACAGTGCCTGTTTCATGGGAAACATCTGCAGAGTTCACATCATCCAGAGAATTGAGAGCGGCGGCTACGTTGGAGGCACAACCATCACAAGTCATACCGCCGACACTTACAGTCATGGTCTGGACCATGACAAGGCGTTGACGATGACATTATTGAACCCTGCTAGGGAGTAATGAGCATGTGTGACAACGAGTCATATTGAATACGATGTCAGGGTTCGCAACTGACATGGTAGTACCGAAGCCAGCAGGAGAGTTCGATCCTGTGGCATTGGAGAACTCCCTGATGGATGCATGGAGAGTAGAGGGGACTTTTGCCAAGTCGATAGATTCCAGAAGAGAGATTGGTTCTCCTTTCACGTTCCTAGAGGGGCCACCAACCGCAAATGGAAAACCGGGAATACATCATGTGATTTCCAGACTATTCAAAGATATGGTATGCCGTTGGAAAACTATGCAAGGTCATGTAGTGGAAAGAAAGGCGGGCTGGGACACCCATGGACTACCTGTCGAGATAGAGGTGCAGAAGCAACTGAATCTGATGTCAAATGAAGAAATTGAAAAATTCGGCATGAAGGAATTCAATGAGAAGTGCAAGGAGAGTGTTTGGACTTATGAGGAAGCTTGGAGGGAGATGACTGAGAGAATGGCATTCTGGGTCGATCTTGACGACCCCTATGTGACACTACACGACCAATACATCGAATCCGCATGGTGGTCTTTGAAGCAGATGTTTGAGAAGGGGCTTCTTTTCAGAGGACACAAGGTCTTACCATATTGTCCGCAGACAGGAACAAGCTACTCCACTCATGAGGTCTCCCAGGGGTACAAGGAGGTAACTGAGCCCGCCGTATTCGTGAAATTCAAGCTCATTGACGACGAAGCCTCTGTTTTGGCTTGGACCACCACTCCCTGGACCCTTCCTGGAAATGTCGGCCTTGCAGTTGGACCGGACTTGACCTACTGCAGAGTAAAAATTACCTCTGAACCTTCAGAATCCTGGGAGGGCAGAGGTGGTGGAGAAGTGGGCGAAGAATTGATTCTAGCCAAGGAACTCATTGGTAATGTCCTCAGAAACCATGTGGAGATATTAGAAGAGTTCACTGGTTCTGAAATCATTGGGAGATCATACAAACCACTTTTTCCAGGCGCTATAGACGGGACTGGGTCCCCTTCAGCATGGACAATAGTAGGAGCTGATTTTGTCACCACTACAGACGGCACTGGGGTGGTACACACAGCAGTGATGTATGGAGAGGATGATTACAGCTTAGGCATGGAAGTAGGCTTCCCTGCACAGCATACCGTAGGCATGGATGGGAAATTCATTGAAGGGACTCATGATGGCCTTGATGGCAAATATGTCAAAGAATGTGATGACTTGATTATCGATATTCTAACGAGTGATGGACTGCTTTACAGAGAGCATGCGTATACTCACGATTACCCTCACTGTTGGAGAACCGAGCACCCCCTTCTATACTACGCAATGGACAGCTGGTTCGTTAGGATGACTGCTGTAAAGGAGCAAATACTACAATACAACTCAGAAGTTGAGTGGGCCCCAGAGTGGACTGGTACGAAAAGGATGGGTGAGTGGCTATCGAACATCAAAGACTGGGCTATCAGCAGAGAGAGGTACTGGGGAACTCCATTGCCGGTATGGATTTGTGGCGAGTGCGGCAAGGAACACTGTGTCGGGAGTATAGAAGAACTCTCTCAAATGAAGACGGATTCCTCTGTCATGCCTCCTGAATTACATCGGCCATATGTGGATGAAGTGAAACTGGTATGCCCCCATGGCGAATGCCAGGGGGAGATGTCCAGAGAGCCATATGTGATGGACTGCTGGTTCGACTCCGGTTGTGCAACCTTTGCTCAGTGGCATTATCCGTTTGATAACGAGGACAAATTCAACGGTTCCTTCCCAGTAGACTATATCTGCGAGGCAGTGGATCAGACAAGAGGGTGGTTCTACTCTCTGATGGCTGTTTCTACAACAGTTTTTGATAGCATCTGCTATCGTAGATGTCTTTCACTTGGGCATATTCTTGATAAGGATGGAAAGAAAATGAGTAAATCCAAGGGCAATGTTGTGAATCCATGGGATCATTTCAACAAAGAAGGGGCCGATTCCATAAGATGGTACATGATGACCCAGAGTGCCCCTTGGTCGCCCACTAATTTCGATCCCAATGGAGTTAGGGAGTCTTATGCCAAAATGTTTCTGACACTCTGGAATGTATACAAGTTCCATGTTGATTATGCTGCACTGGACGGCTTCGACCCAGAAAATAGTGATTCCTTCGTTCCAGTTGAAGATAGAAGTGATCTCGATCGATGGATTCTATCGAGGGTTTCCTCAATGGCAGAAAAATATCATGATCAATTCATATGCTGGGATTTCCATAAGGCTGGTAGGGACCTTGAGAACTTCGTGGTGAATGATTTGTCTAATTGGTATGTCAGAAGATCCAGAAGGAGGCTCTGGAATGAGGTTGATAGCAGTGACAAGCATTCGTGCCAGAACACTCTTCACGAAGTATTACTTATTGTCTGTAGACTAATGGCTCCTGTATCCCCCTTTGTTTCTGATGCCATACACAGAGGTCTTGATGGGACATCTGTGCACTTGGCGGATTGGCCTGTCGGATCTGAGATAATCGAAAGGTCCCTGCCCCCTATTGACCAAGTGGTTGAAATGGAGATGGAGCTAGTTAGATCGATAGCCGAAGCTGGGAGGAGAGTTCGAGTAGAGGCAGGCAGAAGGCAACGCCTCCCTTGCAGATCTGGATGGATAGTCGGAGGGCCCGAACTTTCACATTTCCATGATATTCTCTCCGAGGAGCTGAACGTGGAAACGATATCTGTTATGGATGATCTGGATACTTTCCAGAAGATCGAGATCGTGCCAAACAGGAAGGCACTAGGCGCCAAATGTAGAGGGGATTTGCCTACTGTTCTATCTGAGCTTAAGTTAGCTGATTCAGAGTCTTTATTGCTCGAAATAGAAGCAGGAATAGCGGCGATTAGCGGATATGAAATTCAATCCAGTGATATTGAAATAAAGAGAGTGGAGCGTGAGGGTTTTGCCGCGGCTACACTTTCGGGAGATTATGGGGATGTCTCTTTGGTTCTGGACATGGATGTGGATGAAGATCTTCTTTCCAAGGGACTAGCGAGGGATGTAATCAGGAGAATACAAGCTAAAAGAAAAGATCTGGACTTGGATATCGAGGCCACTATATCACTATCGGTGTGGCTAGATGGGGCCTCTATCTCAGATTCGGATTGGAGTAGGGTGATCACAGAGACTCGTGCAGAGAGTGCCGCGCTCAATGAAGGGGCGGCTAACATAGATGCAATTACTTTCGAAGTGGATGGCGTGGATGTCGCTGTCCACATTGAAGAGAGTCAGAGTTAGTCTATCTTTGCGTTGGATAAGTTGGACTCTGATTTCGGCCAGCACATTTCTAGACCTGTTCTGAATCAAGGGGATGGAGTAAAACAATATAATTGCCCTATATTTATTGGAGTCTAGCAATATACTCTGTCGGAAGAAGCAGCTCTAAGGAAAATAGTGGATCGGGGTCTGTGGAATCTTGATACGCTATGAATGCCCCTCCATCTGGAAGGATTCCCATACTCGCAAAATCGAATCTTATGTCGTTTCCAGCCCCTGATGTTGAATCTAGGTCTCCCTGTCCTATGTATGTCCTAGAATCTGGAACCATGCTATCAGAGAATCCCCTCACATGCCATGCTAAGTCTACGTCGGGGCCTAGAGAGCTCTGATATCTGACATTCAAAACGAATAAGTCGTGCAATCCATTTGAGTGGAACTCCCACTCCTCGAGGCCAACGGCCTCTGATGACAAGTCATAGGATTGGTTTTCCCAGTTCTCTCCACCATCCCATGACATCATGTGAGTAAGTGAAGCATCTCCCGGAATTACGCAATGTAGTGCGCTAGAGGAGTCGAATGCACAGTACTGTGAAGGCATGGAAGTACCATTTAGGTTAACTCCTGTCCACCAATTTAGGGACGTGTCTAGGAATGCATCCCTACCATCGATGAAGTAATCTGGGAAATACAAGCCACCAGAGGGAACCGGGAAGGCTCGCATCTCCTTGTGGGGCTTCGTGAAATCCCATTCTGGGCCTAATTGTGATGGATTCAGATCTACCTCCATTATGTCCAGATCTTCATCTCTGTCAGGGAATCCAAAGTATTCATAGTTCAGACCATCAGTAGATATTTGCCCGCCGATATTCTGTACCTGATGCCAGAAGTTAGATATCACCAAACTCGCCCATGGACCATTTCCATAGAGTCCACCATTTATTGGTCCGATTACCTCTACCTGCCATGATCTGTCATAGAATGGCTCGGGAGTCCTGTTGAAGCACCAACTCCATTCCTCATCATCGGCATCGTAGAAGAATGCATAGAATTGATCCGCCCCACTCGTACTTGGGTATGGGAACCATCCCATGGAAATCAGATCTCCATTTGTCGCCTGAACGATGCTTCCCTCGCCTAATCCCTCCTGTCCCGGAACCGTAGGCTTTGGTTCCATGCACCCTAGCTGTGAGAAGACGGATGGCTGATACTCCTTCCAGGTATGGCCCCTGTCTTCTGACCAAGTGGGATATTCGCCACCAAAATTCAGGATCCATCCTTCCTTTGTAGCCGCGAGATAGTGCTCACAGCAATTTCCACCTTCTGCGTTTCCGAACACTGCCCATGCATGACCGACTTCGTCCCATGTTTCGTTGGAGAACGGATCTCCAATCTTGAAATCCCTAATACAGGGGGCACTGAGGCAGGAGTTGGCGTGATCCTGTTCGTCCACCCAATCCATATCCATGTACCAGGAAGGATAGGGTGAACTCAAATTTTCTCTTATGACCTGATGTAAACATCCCGATAGGGATACAGTAGAGAACATGATCGCCACTAGTACGACACGAGTTGCCCTGACGTCCGGCATATATCGGGGGTCAGTAGAGTGCTATTTTGCACTTCGCCCTTTTTGGACTGGGATAGTTGGGTTGTAGACGTGCCATACCACCGATATATCATACGCGCCGTGGCTGTTGAACCTGGCCCAGAAGAAGAGCTTGAAAATAATGAATCATCCATAATTTATACGGGGATCATTATTGGCATTATTGTCCTAGTGAGTTTCTTGGACTTTTCTAGGAAATGGGCTTTCATGTCACTGGAAGATGAAGAGATATGAGTCGCGAGATACCGCACTCACTCTAGTCTCCATTTTGCCCCTTCTGGGGCATCCTCAACAACTACTCCGATATCGGCTAGCTCGTCCCTGATTCTATCTGACTCTGTCCAATTCTTCGAAACCCTAGCAGACTCCCTCATCTCCAGAAGTGATTCCACTCTTGCAGAGATATCAGACCTTCTGGAAAGTTTTTCATCGTACATAGAAAGCGCAATCTCAGATGAAGGCAGAATACCCAATACGTCCCCGGCAAATTCCTCTAACCATGCAACGTAGGATGCCATCAGCCCATGGTCCTCCTCATTGGAGTAAATTAGTGAATTCAGCTTTTTGACTATCAACTGAACCTCGACTAATGCGATTCGAGTGTTGAAATCATCATCCATGCCAGAGCAGAATCTATTAGCGGCCTCTGATAGATGATCAATTCCTGAGTAGTCATTCTTGACCCCTTTCAATAAATACAGGGCCTCTGAATACGAGTCTACTAATCGAGCATTGTGCGAAGTTGAGTCATCGATCATTACCGAATTGAAATCTACTGGTTGCCTGTAAGGGGCATTTATGAGGGCATATCTCAACACTAATGGATCGATCTGCTCGAGTGCGTCACTGACAGTCCAGAAGTTTCCCTCTGACTTGCTCATCTTCTCCCCGTTGACGTTTATCATTCCATTATGCAGCCAATACTGTACAACTGGTTCATGGCCTAAGCAGCATTCTGACTGGAAAATCTCAGCCTCGTGATGGGGGAAGGTCAGATCAGTACCGCCTCCATGGATATCGAATCTCTCGCCCAAGTGTTTGAGTGACATAGCCGAGCATTCGATATGCCATCCCGGCCTACCATTTCCCCATGGACTCTCCCAGTTTGGCTCCCCCTCTTTTGCTGATTTCCAGAGTGCGAAATCACGATGATCTCTCTTGCCCGATCCAGTTTTTCCTACTCTTCCACCAGCACCCTTCCTCACCATCTCCAATGTCTGACCAGTTAGTTGGCCATATTTTTCAGGGGCTGTATCTATCTCAAAATAGACGCCATCATCTGCCACATACGCATGTTTTTTATCGATTAATTGATTTATCATCTCAATGATTTCTGGAATTGTCTCGGTGACCCTCGGATAGGAATTTGCCCTTACTACATTCAAAGAATCCATGACTCGGAAATAGTCGTGTATATTTCTATTGGCGACTTCAAGGAAGTCGACGCCCTCTTCAAGAGAAACTGCGATTATTTTATCATCAATATCAGTGAAGTTTGCGACGTAGTTTACTTGATACCCACTCTTGCGTAGCCATCTCACGATTATATCGAAGGCTATGGCTTGTCTGGCATGACCTATGTGACTTGGGGAATATGGGGTAATACCACATGCATATATCCCTATTTGACCATCTACCAAGGGTTTGAGAACACGCTTTGAACGAGAACGAGTGTCATATACCCTGAGCGTCATCGACCTATCTAGGAGGCATGCGGTCATCAACTTCTCGCAGCTTCTACGAGTGCGGCGAACAGTAAGTCATGTCCCCTGCGCTCAGGATGCCATTGAACTCCGAGACAGAATTTCTTATCCCTTCTCTCGACTGCCTCGATTAAGCCATCATGCCCGGAGACTGCTGAAATTGAGAGAGATCCCGGATCCGCTACTCCTTGATGGTGAGTTGAGTTTACAGTGAAGGACTTACCCATTACGTTGCAAAGCAAAGAGTCTTCTTCGACAATAACAGAATGGTCGGTAGAAGTCCCATCATAGCCCCCATGCCCCTCATGACCGGGAGTGTCGTCCAAGTGCTGATAGAGAGTACCTCCGTGGGCTATGCTTAGAATTTGCATCCCTCTGCAAACCCCAAGTAATGGCATATCCCTATCCAATGCCTCGGAAATTAGATCGATCTCGGTTTCGTCTTGATTGGGATAAAATTCTACTGTCATTGGGCCCGGTTCCTGATTATAACGAGCTGGAGAGACATCTGGGCCACCTGATATTATCAGTCCGTCTATTGCATCCAATAGAGTAGTCATGTCCCCTGCTGGAGGAATTATCATTGGGATTCCTCCAGCCCTCTCAACTGCAGAGAGATATGCGGAGGGAAGGATTGCGGCGTTCCTATTCCAATTACCATAGGAAGTATCTCGAATGAAACAAGTTATTCCTATTAGTGGACGCAATTAAACACCTGATGATTCCCTTAGTTTCCGAGCATGTCTGAATGACATTATTCCGGCGACCATGAATATTATCCCTAGTACTACCAAGATGATATGGGAGCCTAGTGCAAGGTTGGATTTACCCTCGATATCGAGAAGTCCCTGGGCCCCACCCATGACCATGAGGAGAGCGAAGACCATTGCAGCGTGCATGTAGTGATGCGAATTGGATTCATTCCAATCTGAAAGGAGGCCCAATGACAATAGTGGCAGGCCCATGAATGCTGGAATCATTGCAGTGATTGAGGGAGGGTCTGAACTCTGCATAAAATAAGCCACGACCCCCCAGGCAACCAAGATTCCCCCGAAGAGTTTTGCGAGATTAGAAACTGACATTCCCATAAATGTGAAGATACCTTCCATGGTTCTGGCTCGATGGTTTCACTTATGACTCTCACTATTGGAAATTCTTAGGAGAGGGTTTGAGATTTATATCAAATCTGATATTGATGAATCCCATATTCTTGCCTTGCCAGTCCTATTACGGGACTTGTCATGTATCTCCAGATCTTTTGCCACGATTTGCTCCCAAAGTAGTTCTGCCACATCGAGGACTTCCATATCAGCCCCTACGGCATCCAAGCCATCCTTCACCATGACTGAGCAGAAGGGGCAACCTACTGCCACTGTATCACATCCGGTCTCTGCGAGCTCTGCGGCCCTAATCTCGTTGACCCTCTTATCAGCATCTTCTTCCATCCACATCTGAGCCCCTCCCGCACCACAGCAGAATGAGTCCTTACCGTGTCGTTCAGGTTCGACATCGACTCCACCGATTACTGACCGTGGGGCATCCAAGACGTCTCCTATTCTCCCCAGGTAGCAGGGGTCATGGAACGTAATAGTTCGACCATTCTTTTCGGCCTCTGGAAGTTTTCCCTCCTGCTGAAGTTTGGCAATTATCTCTGAGTGGTGGAAAACCTCAAGATCTTCTCCTCCAAAATCTCCATATTCTTTCCCGAGAGTATGGAAGCAATGTGGGCATGACGCGACTATTCTCTTGACACCGAGCTCCTGGAAAGTTGACATATTGGTCTCAGCTAGCATCTGAAATAGATACTCATTCCCAGCCCTTCTAGCTGGATCTCCTGAGCATCCCTCCTGCATCCCTAGGATTCCTACATCAAGGCCGGCTTCCTTGAGCAGGGATATAGTTGATCTGGCAACCTTCTGATTCCTCTCATCGAAACTGGCCGCACAGCCAACGAAGTAGATATACTCAGCTGGCTCACCCACTTTCACACCCAAGTCCGAGGCCCAATCAGCCCTCTCATGGGCACCAAATCCATACGGATTTGATGCGGACTCTATGTTTCCCATGGCAGTGTTCAGGACCTCGGGATACTCCATTGTCTCCATCATAGCATTCCTCCTTAGATCTGTTAGCTTTGGTACGTGTTCAATGTAAAGAGGGCATGCATCGACACATGCGTTACAAGTTGTGCATGCCCATACCGCTTCTTCGGTAATTCTCTCCAGCATTGTTTCCTCAGGCTGTCCTCCAGACAGAAGGATAGGTGCGTGATCATTGGCGTAATTCCTTACATCGTGAATAACCTGCATGGGATTCAATCCCTTTCCAGAGGCATATGCAGGACATACGTCTTGGCACCTAGCACAGGAGGTACATGACCAGCCATCGATCAGTTGTCTCCAGGAGTACTGCGTGTATGAGCTAACGCCAAAGGAGTCGATATCTAGGTCTTCCAGAGGGACTGCCTTACCATCTTCCCCGATGGCTAATGGCCTCATCCTAGCTACTGGCCCTACATCATGGAAGAAGACATTTGGAACCGCCATAACCAGGTGCATGTGCTTGGATAGAGGGATGAGGAAAAGAAAGACGGAGATAGCCAGCATATGGGCCCAATATGACAAAACTACAGTTTGCTCGGAGACGCCTAACTCGTAGAACCAGTAACCGATAGGCTCCCAGAATGAGCTTGGAGACTCTGCAGACTCAACAACAAACGAGGTCGTAGTGATGGTAAAGATGAGGAGGAGAATGGCATTTCCCTCAAGCTGAGATTTTCCCTTCAATTTTTCAGGGGTGAATAACACCCTTCGAGTCAATGCACTAACACACCCTATCAGAGCCATTGTGTAACCTAATTCCACCATTCCATTCCATGGCCCCACCAATAGACTGGGCAGTATCCTGCCAGAGAAAGCATTGGCAGTTGCTAGGTCCAGCATATCTGAGGCCAGCATCAGGAATCCCCAGAACATCAGAACGTGCATCGTACCAGCGACCCTGTCTCTCAGAACCTTCTTCTGTCCCAGCCAACCAGAAAGGAATTCACCAATTCTGATGCCCCATGAGTCAAACCTATCATCTGATTTGCCTAGCATTACAAGCCTAGTCGCCTTCTGAACCTGATAGCTGAAGAAACCTATGGAGACTACTCCGATGGCCAATAGAATATACCAGCCCTCAAGGGGGCCGTACGTCTGTAGTAATGGGTGTTCCATCGTTATCACTTGCTCGACTACTGCCTAACGTACCTGCCAAACAGTGGTTGGACTTGAATGAACCGCTATAATTGGCCCATGGCAAGGCTCATTTCCTTTGACTGGGAGCGAGGGGTGTGGCAAGGGCGTTCGCACCAGGTAAATGCATCCTATTTGGGGAGCATGCAGTGGTTTATGGGCAACCTGCCGTGGCAGTCTCGATAAACGCTGGAGTTGAGATCTGCGTAAAGAGATCGGATAGCTGGGTGCTAGAGGGCATGCCTTTCGAACCATCCAGGCACCCGCACATATCCCATATCCTAGATGATATCTTTCAATATTCTGGAGTCCCTCTGGAAATAGATGTCAAGAGTGGTCTTTTCTCTGCAGCTGGACTTGGCTCTTCGGCGGCTCTTTCCAACGCCATGGGTGCCGCTCTACACGAGTTAACAAATCCTGGGGAAAAGCTTGACTTGATCTCACTGGCCAGAATGGGGCACTCTGCAGAGGCAAATGCGCAGAAGGGTAGGGCCAGTCCAACAGATACTGCCACCAGTGCTCTGGGCGGATGCATAGTGGTCTCTGGTAACAGGGTAAAAGGGGCGGAACATGTATTTGATGCGAAACTGGAAACTCCAGATGGAAGTAGGACTTGGTCAATCAGCAGGGCAGTCATACCTGAAATTGATGATGTATGGCTAGTACTTGGATTCACGGGAATAGGGTCACCAACTGGAAAAATGGTCGCAGGCGTATCTAAATTACTCAAGGAAGACCCTCAGAAGATGGTAGAAATAGAAGCAATTGGAGCCATAACCAATGCTGGATTGAAGGCGTTATCGGAAGGCCATATGGAGGGAGTCGGGGAGGCCATGGATGCTTGCCATGAAAGATTAAGAAATATCGGCGTTAGTTGTCCCGAGCTTGAATCATTAATCACAGCAGCCAAGGGCCACTCATTGGGAGCAAAGCTTACCGGAGCAGGAGGAGGGGGGTGCATGGTATCACTGACTAGGGAGCCCAAAAGAGTAGCTGAATGTATCGAAATAGCAGGAGGCAGGCCCCTTATTTCGAAGTTTAGTTCTGGTGGAGCAAGGATTTTGAAGCAAGAAAATTGAGTTGCCCTGATTTTTTCCTACTAATATCGTTTATAAGAAGAATATAAGTGCGGTGCCCATGCTTAGTGATGAAGAACGACTAACTGTAGTGAATGTTGTAGCGTCGACCAGAGTTGCCGAGGAACTCGATCTCCCGGATATCGCAATTCAACTGAATTGTGAATATGAGCCTGAACAGTTCCCAGGAGTAGTATACAGAGTCGTAGATCCGAAACTCGCAATCCTGATGTTTAGGTCTGGTAGAGCTGTCTGTACTGGCGGTAAGAATCAGCAAAATATAGAGACTGGAATAGAGAGGATGATTGGCGATTTACGTGCGGCTGGAATCTCGACCTGGGATGTCGCTGATGTAGACATAGAAGTCCAGAATATGGTTGCTACATATTCGCTCTTCTTCCCTGAGGACTATACAGGGGTCGCAAAGATGGACGACATCAATACTAAGGTCATTGATGATGCAGGGGGAATAAGGGCGGCTACTGATGAAGAAGTGGAGAATGAGGACCCTAGAATCAGGGGAATCAAGCAGGGGGAGCCACTAGCGGCACTTCCACGTAGGCTAAATCTGAATAATCTGACATTCCACCTTCCATTCGACAAGGTAGAGTACGAGCCTGAGCAGTTTCCAGGTTTGATTTACAGACTTGACTATCCCAAGGTAGTCTGTCTAATCTTTGGAAGCGGTAAGATGGTGATAACCGGGGCTAGGGCCAAGGATCAGATCCTAGAGGCTGTTCAGTTCATCCAAGATGAGCTCGCAGATCTCCCAGACTACAGAGCGAAGTTTTGATTGTTAGCCATAGTCACATTGATTTGTAGCGTCATTGCACGAGGTGCATGGGCAACTACTTCCCGACAGCTATTCTCGTGGCCGTACTACTCTCTTCTCAGGGTATCTTGATGATGCAGGGTGGAGAAATCCATGAGTTGGACAATGATTCCCTGAGTGCAGATTCCGTGCAGAGAAATACCAATATTGTCGACCTACCCAGTTGGGAGATAGGAGACAGGTGGATATACGACGGTTATCTAGACGTAGGTGACTTCGTTACATCCTCAGGAGTGTCAACAAATGTCCAATATCTCACTGGTACGCTTGACAGAAGCATTACTGATATCTACACAATGACCGTAGATAATCGTTCAACATTGGTGTACAAAGCGGAGTCACAGGGCACATATGAGGCCAACAACGTGAATCTTGATGGAAATACAGGGGACCTGGACATTGTAATGGACACCCTCGAGATAATTCGGGTATCAGATTTAGCCGTCGTACAACAAGAGGCGACTATTGACATAGATTTTGGATACAGGGTTTGGCTGTGGACGATTGACATTGATGTCGCGGAATTGACCATTACTCAGACATACTCACCGCCTACAGAGGGTTATGACTTCCCATTGTCAGTTGGCGACTACTGGTCGACGAGCTATTACCAGGAAATTGACTACGAGGGCTCTAGTAGCTTCGTTACCATACCCTCTGATGATCAGTCTAGTGAGTCTAGGAGTTGGCAAGTGATGAGCAGGGGGGCGCCTGGTACCTCTTATGCTGGATGTCAACAATCCTACAATGTCACCACCTTCGATTCCAATGGCTCTGCAGATGGATTCAGATGGTTCTGCCCTGCAGTAAGGGGGGATGTATCCTCGAGTACTGATATTATAGACGGGATCAATTCCTTTCACGAGCTCCAGTCTTACCAAGCAGGGAGGAGCAAGGAGATCTCGGTGGAGTTTGAATTTCCACTCTCCCCCCTGGACCTAGATACTTCTGCATGGGCAAATGTGACTCAGAACGGACAACCTGTATCAGGCCAAGAGATGGAATTCAGGTATGGCATTGATGAGGATGTCAGAACCATTACGACATCGGCAAATGGGTCTGCGCATGTCGTCTTCAATACTGGTCATTCCACGGATGATTCAGCAGGAGGTAGCGAGGCGGGGAGTCATGGAGTTATCGCTTGGATACCGTCCGAAGAAATAGTTGGCGTTTCCACGATTACGATTGATCCAAATGTCAGTACTGTTGATCTAGTGGTTCTTTCCGAGGGGGTGACTGTTGAGAGGACAAGAGATGGGGCGACCACCACACTGGCCACATCGACCGGTTTCAATGCAGTGCCCCTGGATACTCTGAGATTCTACGTACCTGTGCAAAATAGGGGATTGCTCGCATCTCCTGCTACAACTATGAACGTGGTTTCTCCGGATGGTTCTACTCAAATTGCCCAAGTCCCCACCCTAAGTAGCCTAGGCCAATCAATAATAGAGATTAATTGGACTATTCGTAGTGCCCATCCCATAGGGGATATCACACTATCATTCCAAGTAGATCCTGATGAGGCCATCACAGATGATGGAGATAGGTCGAATAACAATGGCGTGTTTACTCTATTCATCGGAAGACTCCCTACGGCATCCCTAGATATGTCATCTCAGTCTCTGACTAAGTCTGAGGTAGTTTTGGACGGAAGCGCTTCTTACGATGAAGACGGGGGGGGAATATCATGTGTTTTCTTTATTGGAATGGGAACGGAACAATTGACGATATCTGATCAAGATGACTGCATTGTTGAGATTGAGTGGCCTGATGATGGGGTTTTCGAAACTGTTCTGGTAGTCACGGATGATGAGAACGACGTTTCTACGGAGAGTCGGAGTATAGAAATTCTAAACAGGCCACCTGAAGTAACCATCGGATCAGAATATGAATGGACGTACGTACTTTCACCCATTCAGTTTGATGTGGACGAGAGGAGTGATATCGACACGCAGAACCCCGAGGCGCCAATGGATATTCTTTGGAACTCATCTTACCCTTGTAACGAGGGGCAGGTGGGAATCTACTGTACTGTAACTCCGGAATCTGAAGGAGACTACACCATCAGGGTCGAAGCCGTAGATGATGACGGAGATGTCGGATATTCCAACAAAACGATAGAGGTCAGAAATATTGCCCCTACTAACCCTCGTGCCGAAGTCTGGAAGGGAGGAAACAGAATGATTCCCGATAGCAGGGGCGTCTACCTAGCAAATGAAGGCGACGTTTTGACATTCGAGGGATTGGCTGATGATTCCCCTAACGATCTATACACGCTCTTGCATATCTGGAGCCCTGATGCAGAAAACTCCCCAGGCCTCATGATCAATTTCGAAGGTAGAATGAGCACTATTGATCACACATATCACACATCGGGATTGCACCTAGCAACACTTCAAGTCGTAGATGATGATGGTGCTAGCACTGAATCTTTGATCATCCCCATAGAGATCTCCAATATTGATCCACAGATTTCTCCCTTGGCCCCCCCACTTCCCGCGGCTGAAGACTCTCCTGTGTATATTGCCGTGGAGACTATTGACACTGCTGGTGACCAACTTACCCTTAGAAATTGTTTTGATTTGGATCCGACCACCGACTCGGACGATTCCGGACAGTCTTCCGATGACTGTGATGTAGAATCTAGAATACTTGATCTGTCTTGGCCTGATGCGACCACGGCTCCGACCATGATTGTGTTTCATGTCACTGACGATGATGGAAGTATGGTGATGCTTGAAATCCCCTTGGACATACGTAATGTCAACCCCGTACCTAGGGCATCCGTGAGCTCTTTCTCAACAGTAGAAGGAGATGTTGTTTTCTTTAGCGCCAATGGGACGACAGATTCCTTGCATGATATTGAGAATATGCTATACAATTGGGACATGGATACATCCGTAGATAGTGATGGAGATGGCAATGCTGCGAATGACATAGATATCCAAGGAAAATGGGTTGAGTGGTCATTCACCGGATCTGGAAGTAGGACGATAAGTATGACTGCGGTCGATGAGGGGAACGGTGCTTCGACAACTCTCACAGTCAGTGTTTCAGCCGCGCCGTTTGAACTGAGTGAATTCGTAGCATCTTACGGATTGATTCTATTGATAATCGTTATTCTAGCCTTGGTTGGGGCCGTTATGGTACTGAGCAATAGGAGATCTTCTTCTGTTAGAAGTGAGTCGCAGTTCGATCAAACTAGTAGTTTGAAGAGGGTATCCATGGATGATGCATTTGATGATCCAGAATACGATCCTTTCGATTTGAAGAGTAGGAAAGACGGTCCGAAGAAGAAAGCCTTAGAGACAGTGGAAGATTCCGTTTTAGAGACTGATGAACTTGAAAAATCAGAGGATTCTCAAACTCCAGAAGATACCTCTGAGGAGGAGGATAACGACTTCTCTGAGGAAGAGGAGTTGGAGATTCAAGATCAGGATCATCTCACTGATATTGGCGAGACGGAAGAAGACTCGCAAGAAATTACAGCCCCTCTAGAAGCCGTTCTCAGCGAAGAAGACATCGAAGCACTCTTTGAGGAGTAGTTGTCGGAAGACACGTGGCTAACCTTTTCAGACTACTTGGACTTCCAGATCCATCCAAGGTTATAGCATCTGATTCAAGAAGAAAAAAGGTTTCAGCGGATCCTGGCCCTCAAGAGGGAGATTTACATCTAGACTTGGGAGAACCGCGGTGGTCTGAATGGACTTTGCGCCATACCCCTGGGCCAGAAAGGAACGTAGTCTACCTGAAACCCGATGGGCTTCATAGACTATCTCTGGAAGGGATGTCTGGACCTCTTGCCAGAGGTAGTTTGGTGATTGTGGACCTTGGCTCTCTTGTTCATATGCCTAGCCAGAAGGATGTATGCAAGAGGCGAGTTCAAGAAATGTCGGAACGACTGGGTCTGCATGCCTTCGCAATCAACGAAGATGATTCTTTGCTAATGGTCCCGGGTGCAATGATGAGGGTCGATACTACGAAATATGAATTGGGAATTGGCGGCTACGGTCACTTATCTGAGTCTTGATTTGCGGGTTCAAAATCAACAGGACCGTCCTCGAGCCATGAGTCTAGGTCGCCTGCTGCTACTTCCTCTGCAGCGTGAGCAGTAAAGTCCCTGTAGATAATCCACTTGGCGATTTTTTCTTCGTCCTCGCCCCGATTACTCTTCCTCCTGATAGACTCATTGGCATATGTTACACAGCGCCTGAGGAATCTTTCTACTAAATTCCTCCTTTCATCGGCATTCATAATATCACTCAATCCCTAAATCGGAAATAATTTGCTCAACATGCCCCTTTGTCTTGACCTTGTACCCGACCCATGTCAAAATCCCATCGGGGGAGATTGCGAATGTTGACCTCAGAGTCCCCATGTATGTCTTTCCATACATGCTCTTCTCCCTCCATGTGCCGTACAATGTATGCAAATCTGCGTCTTCATCAACTATCAGGTCAAATGGTAAATCATGCTTGGAAATAAATTTCTCATGTGATTTGGCAGAGTCAGTTGATACTCCGATTACCGTCCATGAGTTACTCGATATCCTACTAAAATTATCTCTGAAATCACATGCCTGAGTAGTGCAACCAGGGGTATTGTCACGAGGGTAGAAGTATAGGATTACTCCACTACCAGAATTTAGTTTTTCTGAAAGTACGAACTTGGAACCATCAGTCAAAAATGCCTCAAATTCGGGTGCTTTCTGTCCGGTTGTCAGTATAACTTCGCCACTCATGTGCCTCACTCCACTACAAGGTTCATCAAGGCTTTTCTCGATCGATATGTGAATTGACTATGATGCTAGTAGGAATTTTCGGAGGGCTACTGAAGCCGAAGGGCTTGGAAAATGAATTTGGGGCCATTTTTCCAAAATCTAATTCATGCGACTTGGCCTCAGCGGAAACCACTTTGGAAATTCCCCTAATGGAGTACCACTCTTTGCTCCCATCTCTTGCTAAGCCGAATGTCTTGGAGCCAAAGAATATCTTGCCAAATATATTTTCTATTGATGCGATGAACCAAAGTGGACGTGGGAGTGGGAGGAGGAGGGATCTTCCCCATGAGATTGAGACTTCCAGATGATCAGTAACAACTTTGATCCTTCTTTTCATTCGTTCAACGTAAATATCAGTAATTTTTATCTCATCGAAGGAATACAAGGAAGAGACGAATTTTGCATGCTCCTGAGAGGGAGACAGTAGCACTCTAGTACCATCCGACCTAGCCCACATTATATTCGTGAAACTTCCTAATGGAGATTCCAGCCAATCACCGATAACTAAACAATCACCACTCTCGAAACCTGAGGAAGATATCCTACCTTTGAAAACCATCATTATCGATCACCTACCCTCATTGATTTTCTTCTTGGTTGCCGCCCACGAGCAAATTGGGCACTCCGAGAGATTGTGACTTCTAGCGGGACAATACTCCCTTCCGAAGTAAATTATCTGGAGGTGCCTGCGATTCCATGTTTCTATGGGAAAAACCTTCTTCAAATCTTT
>DALI01000012.1:57374-57549 GCA_002496725.1 Euryarchaeota archaeon UBA181
AAAAACCTTCTTCAAATCTTTCTCGGTCTTCACAACACTCTTCCCATTGGAGAGGCCCCACCTATCGGCTAGGCGATGGATGTGAGTATCAACGGGGAATGCTGGTATTCCAAAGGCCTGCGCCATTACCACACTCGCCGTTTTGTGTCCCACGCCCGCCAGTGACTCAAGGAAA
>DALI01000026.1 GCA_002496725.1 Euryarchaeota archaeon UBA181
AAAAACCAATATCGGAGCACTTGGATGTCCAGAGCTCGTGACCATCCATGAAGCTCAAAGAGGGCCATGAGTCTTGATGGTTAGGGATTGCTTGAATAATGTCAGGCCCTGCCAAGATTGTGTTGCCAACCATGTCGTCTTTGGCGACGAGGCGACTCGTCAAGATTACAGTGACTATCCAGATCGCTACTTTACTGCTCAGTTATTTGAGCTGGGTTTTGGATGGGTGCGACCCCTTCATCCCATTCATCTCAGACACTGACACTAATCCAGCTTCTAGCTGGGCGTTCACCATCGGACTAACATTGACCGGGGCCCTAATGGTGCCGCTGGCATTACAGTTCTTCCAGATGAGGAGAAAGTGGGGAGATCGAAACAAAGGCTCCGGAATCGAAAAAATGAATCTAATCGCCACCATTTCGGCGATAATCTCTGCTATCGCAACAATTTGGATCTCATACACCCCATGGCATCAGCAAATGGAGCTTCACATGATACAGGCAAGGGTAATTTTCGGCGGATTGATGATATGGGCTATCTTGTCTACTGTAATAGCACATAGGATGAAGGAAGCGGATGTACGATTCTCACCCCTATTTCTAAACAGAAAGAATTGGACAATTTTCTCACTAATATGTCTAATCGGTTTGGCGATCTCCGTGTTCTCATATGCAGGCGTGTCCTTGGCCATACCAGAAGGGCACATGGACACTGTACTCGAATGCAGCGATCTTGGGCATCCTTCCCTATCTGTAGCGGCATTTTTCGAGTGGTCAATGGTCTTGGGTCTCGCGGGGGTCTCCTACACCGGAGTGCAAGAGACCCATCTCCTAGACGAATGACCGTGGGCCGCTCAGGTGTAATATTCATGACTGAGCCATCACGGGACTGGACTCATGTGGTCGCCCTTTGGACCCTATGGGACCATCATGTCATTCATCCTAGTTTCCACTATCCCTCTTAGAAACCTCCTCTCCAGGGATGAGAAGAGTGAGCGTCTGAAACTCTCAGAATTGCCCTCAGAGATAAGGGAAAAGGGGTACAAGTGGCATATTTCGCTATTCGTTATCATGTACCTTTACAAGGTGGTAATCGATCATCATAATGAGCCAATTAAAGCTAGGGTGGGGGGCTACACCCATTGGATCCACTCCATAGAAGGGGATTTCACATTCTGGGCCCAGAGTGCGCTGAAGAGCGACCTCCTGACCGACATACTATCTTTCCATTACCTCTACGTTTACCTGTTCACAATATGGTTCCTGCCAATTTACTTCATTTTGGTCAAGGACCACGTGATGGCTGATAAGGCTACACTCAATTATTTCGTGATATACGTACTTGCAGTGCCCATGTACCTATTCTTCAATGTGGAGGTGACGAGCTCATTCATCCCAGGCATGGAAGCTCTCCTCTATCACGATTCTTGGTATCTAGAATTCTTCACCAACAACGACCCGATGGATAATGGGGTTCCTAGCCTCCATTTCGGCCTCCCCATGGGTTTGCTCATACTCAACAGATTGCATTGCAGAGATTTGGGCATATCCATCAGGGAATGGAGGCATAGGGAATTAGATACATTCGTGATAGTCAATGTAGGGATATACTTCTTCAGCATCCAGTACCTTGGAATTCATTGGATCACTGACATAGTTCCAGGATTGTTACTTGGTGTGATATGCGCCATATTCTGTCACAAGTGGCAACCCATTCTCCGTAACAGGAAGATCAAGGGATGGAAGTCACTAATCCCTTCCAGAAAGGCTCTATCAACTGCAATAGTATTCACTATTCTATGCGGGACCTTCATGGTTCAAGCTACGATAGATGGTCCAGGTACCGATGAGGATGTCCCGAATTACCGCATAGGATCAGGAGACTACATCATCGAAACGATAGAGGTTCACAGCCTATCTCACCCGGTGACGGTTGAGATAAGCAATCTGCATTCTCGTCCTGGATTAATTCCCCCAGAGGAGAAAATTATCTGCGTCATCTCAATGAGGAGTGATGTCGTACATCTCTTCGATAGAGGGGGCTTCTCAGACGAGTACGAGTTTTACGATCTACTCGATCTTCCGCATCATTCCAATCACACAATAGCCTCAGGGGAATCAGCGGTAGCCGTCGTTGACACTAATTCAATCTTCGATACTCACCTCGTAATCTGTCATTCTCCCCAGTTCACAGAGGAGGTCAGGATAACAATGAACTATTTCGATGATGAGCTGATCTGGTCTGCATTACTAGTGTCGTTACCCGCGTTCTTCATTACCGGGCTGGTCATAAATTCAATCATGAATAAATCAGACCACGTTGAAGGCGAAGATCCCGCCCATGTAGACTCCTGAAGCGGCCCCTAGGCCGATCCAAACTCCTATCCTAAAGGCAGGATAACTCTTCCTCCAAACGAATATCGACTCACGGACCCATATCAGTATCACCGGTACGAACCACACGAAGAAAAGTAGCTGGGGCAGTAGGGAGAAAAGAAGTGAGGAGAGGGCACCTAGAAACATCTCAATCTTGGCCTCATACCTATTCTGAAACCCACAAATTACCAAACAAGCGATTGCCACCATTCCAAATGGTGCGAATAGCGAGAATTTTGTCTCTGTGGTGAGATACTGGGACTCTGATAGATATGGTAAGCAACCGGCTATGAATCCCATCATACTCGGCGCTGCTACCGGCCAAAGAGGCGGTTGGTCCCACTTCACACGCCTCCGTTACAATTCTCACCAATGAAGTATGGTATTTCTCCGAAAGGTTTTCTTTAGATTTCTTCATCTCAGGTAACATGCCCAAGGGGGAAATCGTGCTAGGGTGCCTCGCCCCTCACCCCCCGCATGTCGTTTATGCCGAGAATCCAGAGCAGAACGAACCCACATCAGAGGGCGGTTGGGAGACTCTAAGATGGGGCTACAATAGGCTAGCTAGAAAACTGAAGTCAATCGAATACGATGCTCTGGTTATCTTCACTCCCCATTGGCAGACTTACATCGGGACCCACTTCCTAGGATTGCCTGAGTTCAAGTCCAAGTCTGTTGACCCCGTCTTCCCGAACATATTCAGGTACAATTACGACATCAAAGTAGACGTTGACCTAGCAGAGAAAATGCGAGAGAAGGCCTCCGAACATGGCATAATCACTAAGATGATGAGAAATCAGGATTTCAGGGTTGATTACGGTACGATCACATCCTGTCACATGCTCAACCCAGATTGGGACAAGCCGATAGTAACCATTAGCAGCAACCGAAACGCCCACTACTACTCAGCCGAGGTCATGAACGAACAAGCTGCCGCCCTGGGAAGGGCGTGCGTAGAGGCAATAGAGGAAAGCGGGAAGAAAGTGGTCCTAATCAGTAGCCACAGTCTTTCGCACAGGCATTTCGTGTCCGAGTCTCCACTTCCAGAAGACATGAGCCGTGAGCACATATACAACCACAGTCAGTATGTATGGGACATGAAGCTAGTCGACCTCATGAGAGAGGGCAAGATGAAGCAGCTCATCGACATACTCCCAGAATTCACCGAGCAGACCATTGGGGAGACAGAGGCAGGAGGGCTGACGTGGATGATGTCGGCTATGGGGTACCCGGAGTACTCAGCGGAGATATATGGCTACCAGTCTGTAATCGGAACCGGAAACCTTGTCGCGGCATGGGACCCAAGCAGTGTAACCCGCGAAATCGTCCTCTGAGGTGTGAATGTGGAAGATGCTGATATCCTGTTCGGAATTTACTGCCCCCCTCATCCCCAGCCCCTGCTTTCCCCAGATGCGAGTGAGGGGTACGCGAAGCTGAGACAGGCATTCGATACATGCAGAGAGAGAATTGAGAGTAGTGACGCTGACCTAATCATCGTATACTCGACGACTTGGCCAAGCATCATTGGTCACCAGATCCAAGCTCATCCCGAGCCTGAGTGGGTACACGTCGATGACGACTTCCACTACCTTGGGAGCATGCCGTACAAGTTCAGGATGGACGTCGACTTCGCAGAGTGCCTTGCAGACTCAGCGAAGGAGAGGGGTCTGCACTCCCGTACCATTGCATACGAAGGATTTCCGATAGACACTGGCTCTGTCGTGGCTCTGAAGCTACTCAATCCGGACAACAGGATCCCCGCATGCATAGTCTCCAGCAACATGTATTCGAACAGGGCTGAGACCATTGTCCTAGGGAAGGCAATCAGGGACGCATTGGCGAAGCAGGGCAAAAAAGCAGTCGCAGTCGTTGTTTCGAGCCTCTCAAACAGGATGTTCACAGAGCACATAGATCCAACTGAGGATAGGATACACAGCTCGAAGGACGACGAATGGAATCGTAAGATACTGGAGTTCTTCGCTGACGGTAGACTGGAGGACCTTAGTCAGCTCTCCAGGGAGATACACGGCCAGATAAGGGTTCAGAAGGTCGTGGCATACAAGCCCGCCTGGTGGTTGGCGGCTACTATGGGCCAGCACAACAACTACGATGGAGAGGTACTAGCCTACGAGGCACTCCATGGCTCAGGGGGGGCAGTCGTGACGCTAACTCCCTCATCAGGCTCATTCGGTGACAAGGAGTTCGATGAAGACGATGTAGAGTTCTACCATGGCGACAGGGACGTCCTCGACAAGGGGATGCTCTGATGAGTCCCGAAGAATCGGGCGAGAACGGGGAAAGCACTGCATTCGCGCATCGTCTAGAGATACTCAAAAGTATTGTCGAGGCCCCAGATGAGGCGATCGAGGCCCTCTACAACTCGTATGGGAAGTCCATGTTCACGAATGCGGGCGGTGCTGTCGGTGCCGCCGCTGGAATCGCCGTCGGGGGCCCGGTAGGGGGCTTGGTCGGTGGTGTGGTCGGTAAGAAGACCGCAGGGAAGATGACCAGCCAAGACGGTTCCTTCACTGCTGAGTCAGGGCCCTCTGCCATGGGGGCCTA
>DALI01000045.1 GCA_002496725.1 Euryarchaeota archaeon UBA181
CCTTCTGGAGAGAGTTAGAAATTAGTGGTGCAGGCGGCAGGATTCGAACCTGCGAAGCACTACACAGAGGATCTTGAGCCCTCCCCCTTTGACCACTCGGGTACACCTGCGGTGGATGCGAGCATAATCACACTCTTGATACTCGCGCTCCTTGGTCGAAGTACAGTTTTGCAAGGAATTGTTCAAGAGTCTCCTTGCACGCACCATGTCCGGGTACCGTGGATGATGGACGACGCAAGCTTGCCTAGGCTCAGTCCTAATCGCCTGATGGCGGTCGATAGAGCCCTAGATGAGATGGCTAGGACCCAAAGGAGATCCTCTATTCCAATCGCATTGCCGATGCCTAACTTCTGGAGTGCAGTAGGGCAGTTGGTTCAACATCTGGAAGCTGAATTGGCGGAGACTGTGAGGTCAGAGGGAATGACAGCTAAGGCTCAATTACAATCTAGGAAGCTGGGAGTAGTGAGAACCTGCGTGAAGGATCTTACAAGGAACAGGCTCAATGCTTTCACCCAACATGCCGTTCTCTCAAATCTTCTAAGGTCCCCAGATGAGGGGACTATGTCAGGTGCTACAGGACCTGAATCCATTGAATGGGAGAAACACGACCCCTCAGAGAGGGTCTTCTATTCGGGAATAGGTCATCTTGTTGACAAGTACAAACATGAAGTCTCATGGAAGTCTCTACTGAGCAACAACTGGGACACACCAGCGCCTCCCCCGATGAACTCAGTCCACACACCTCTAACAGACTTCACTCCAGGATCCAAGGAGGAAGAGGTAAATGAAAAGAGCGCGGTCCCCAATGTTTCAGAGCCGGCTTCTCATTGGGAGGATCCAGAATATGACGAAGAGGACCGGATTAGAGAGATCGACGAATTCCCAGAGATATCAACTGGAAGCTCGAATTCCAGTGATCCGCCGACGCAAACAAGGAATGAGCCTGAGATGAGGAGGATTCTGATTCTGCAAGACCTAGATGATCCAATAATCACCGAAGGAGGGGACGAGATAGCTCTGACTTCTGGAGACATAGAATTCTGCCCTTCGATAATAGCTGATACCCTGATAGCGGCAGGCATAGCTGAAGCGGCTGACCTCTGACAGAGTAATGACTTAGGTTCGTCATTACTGACGAGAGCTCACTAGGGTGAGTCGATGACAGGTGAAGTAACAAAAAAACAAATCACAAAAATGAGGAAGAGTTTCGCTAGTGACCCCTCGGCTAGGGTCGCTCAGAACGCTGTAACGAGTAACAATGTGGCTACTGTTGCACTTAGGAGGGACATAGTTCAGGAAGTCGACTTCACATTCAGCACGAAACTTGATGACTGGAAAGCCACTAATCAGAAGAGCAGTGGCAGATGCTGGCTCTTCGCTACATTGAATCTCTTCAGACCTGGCACTATGAAAAAGATGAATGTGAAGCAGTTCGAGTTCAGTCAAGCGCACATACATTTCTGGGACAAATTCGAACGATCTAACCACTTCTTAGAAGCAATAATTGAGACATCTGATAGGCCTGTTGATGACAGGACCATTCACTTCCTGCTATCTGACCCAATAGGCGATGGTGGCCAGTGGAACATGGCAATGAACCTAATCAGGAAACATGGACTTGTGCCTAAATCTGCATATCCAGAGTCAAACAGTAGTAGCTCAACCAGATGGATGAACACGATACTGAAGGATATACTCAGGAGCTCCGCGAGTGAGATACGAGAGATAATTGACTCGGGGGGGAGCAAGAAGGACGCTCGTTCTCACAAGGAGGGTAGGATGGAAG
This sequence comes from Euryarchaeota archaeon UBA181, assembly GCA_002496725.1. Classification (GTDB taxonomy): domain Archaea; phylum Thermoplasmatota; class Poseidoniia; order Poseidoniales; family Thalassarchaeaceae; genus MGIIb-O5. The sequence goes on from DALI01000045.1 coordinate 1,787, forward strand.
ACATTTGGAGGGTCCTATGTATTCATCTTGGTACCCCTCCCGAGAGATTTGATTGGCAATGGAGAGATAAGGACAAGGAGTTCCATCGAAAGGGAGAGATGACACCTCAGGAATTTGCAAAAGAGTTTGTGGATGTCGATTGGGAAGACTATGTTTGTATTGTAAACGACCCTAGAAACGAATACTACCGGACTTACACTGTAGACTACCTTCAGAATGTCTCTGGGGGACCACCAGTGGTATATCTGAACGTCCCGAGTGATGAAATGAAGTCAATCACCCAAGCTATACTTGAGGATGGGATGCCTGTTTGGATGGGGTGTGATGTTGGGAAGCAAATGGATAGGAAGAGGGGTCTTTGGGATGCCAATCTATTCGAAACCAACGAGCTTTATGGCGTGGACTATGGGATGAGTAAGGCCGATAGACTGAGGTATGGACAGACAATGATGACTCATGCAATGCTTTTCACCGGTGTGGATGTCTTTGACGGTAAGCCAAGGAGATGGCGAGTAGAGAACTCTTGGGGGGATGATTCCGGAGAGAAGGGCTTCTACACAATGAATGACAGTTGGTATGACGAGCACATGTTCGAGATAGCGACCCCGAAGAAGTACCTAACCAAGCAGATGATCGATGGCCTGAAAGGAGAACCAGTTATTCTGGATGCTTGGGACCCAATGGGATCTCTGGCTTGATTATCCTAGATTCCTCAGAGACAGCTCGATAGTGACAGAGTCTGGGATGGGTATCCTCAGGACCTTCCTAAGTGCCTTCTCGTCCCTAGATGAATTGGTAACTAGCTCTAGGAGCCTCTTGTGGACTCTCATCTCCCAGTGATCCCATGTCTCTGCGCCTTCCCCATCGGGGGCTTTCCTGCAGGGGACTACAATTCTCCTGGTCGGGAGGGGTATTGGCCCTCTCAACTTGACTCCTGTCTCATCCGAGATAGCTCTAATCTGGTCGCAGACCTGATTAACATCGGTATGGTTCTCTCCCGTCAATCTGATGGTCGTGACGACGGGCATTGATCTTCACCTTGAGTCTAAGCCTTCTTGTCGATAGCGATACACATTCCCGCAGCCACGGTCTTACCCATGTCACGGATAGCGAATCTGCAAAGCTCGGGGAACTTGTCCTTGACCTCGATAGCCATTGGCTTGGTTGGCTGGAACCTTACAGTTGCAGCGTCACCAGACTTGAGGAAGGCTGGAGTCTCTCCGGTCTTCAGATTCTTGATTAGCTCAACAAATCGTACAGCTACCTGAGCAGTGTGAGCGTGGAATACTGGTGTGTATCCAAC
>DALI01000059.1 GCA_002496725.1 Euryarchaeota archaeon UBA181
TTGCGAGATTTACTTTGAAGATGAAGATGATGAGGAATTATTGAGTGATTTTGATGATGAAGATATGGAAGAAGATGAAAAAGCAAAAAAGATATTTAATCAGAGTCTAGCTCTCATGGAAAAAGCGACCCTTGAAAACATCATAATCAAGCCATTACCCGAGCCTCCCCTCGAAGAGCAAAATCTCGAAGAGAGAGACAATTCATACTTAACAGCAGAGGACATTATCTCATCTCTTCAAAATGTTATTTTCGATGACTTTCATGGAAAGGCACTAGGCGAGCCATACAAGAGAGATCCAATAACCAAGATGAAGATTCCATTGTTACCAGGAATTAGGTCAAATGTAAGAGTCGAAGAAACCAGTGAAGGATTTGTAAGAATTAGAGTCCCTCATTTTCCTTTTAGATACCGAACTGGACTAGTCTATGTTCTGGAGAATCTAGAATTGTGTAATTCCTGTTTGAAACCGATACAGAAAATGAAGTTTCATTATCAACATGGTGTATTGACTGAAACTGCGAGAGAAGATGTAGATGTTGATTATCTTAAGATGGTAGATCAGTGGCTTGAGAGTGTAGAGAAGGGCGAAATGACGGCAGCGGCAATACAGGCCGAAACTAGTTTAGTGGTAGAAGAAGACGAGATCGGGGATTTTGTTGAGGAATCTAAAGAAATAGAGGTGGGAGATAATCTTAGTGATGAAGACAAGCTCCTAGCGAGATTGCTTGCGAGAGGAGATATTCCAGAAGGTTTTGCCTATGGTTCTCCCGATCATGTGATTGGGATTAGGAAGTTTTGGTCTGCTACGCCTTCCAAATACCAACTCGAATTAGACAGGCATTCGGATTTCAAGTGCTGCAGATGGTGTGGACTTGGTTGGGAATTATCATCTGCTACTCTCCGAGAAGTAGGCGAGATAGACTTTGATTACCTACTTGGTGATGATGTGAATATCGGAGACAAGTCCATGATGGCAGATACAGGGTATAGCAACCTCTACTCATCCTTAACCAAGATTTCAGATGAGCCTCTTGATGATATTTCTGGCGGTACCATGTATGAGGGAGTTTATCCTGGTTCTGGGAGAGAGGGTTCCCTAACAGATTACCCAGTACAGACACTTTCTTCGGGCAGGGGCATTGGTGATGGCGTAGATGGTGAATACTACATCTACATTGTTGGAGTAGATAAGAAGAACTTCGTAAATGCCACGCTTACTGGGCCTGCTGCTAGAGGCATATACGCTAATGGCCCCAATAACGGCAAAGGATTCGAGGGGATAGAGTTCACACGGGGGTTGAGAGCTTCGTTTGGAGGCTATCTAGCCTTTGTCGATGGAGATAATAGGTTTGATTTCCTTCGTTCTACCTGTGATTGCCCTAGACAGGTCTATCACGCTTTAGGAATAGAGCCTGCTAGAATGGTTTTGATGGAGAATATGTACCACATCATAACGAACGATGATGCCAACATCGCCGAATATGGAATTGCTAGTGCTGGTTTGGAAGTTCATAATTCCCACATGACCCTGTTATCCGATACCCTCTGCAATGGGATTTCTGTCTCGACTATTCTGAGTGCGTCTGCTATACAAGGTGGCAAGGGAGTGGTATCAAAGAAAGGGTCTAGGTCAGTGGAGAGACCAGATGGGGGCTTTGACAACTATTCAGACATATTGACTATCGCTTCCTACGAAACTGCTCATAGAGTCCTGTTTGATGCCGTACCAATGGGAGTCATAGATCCAATAGCCACTGTGAAGGCGCAGGGATTCACAGGTGTTTTCAAGGGAACAGGTTATTCTGGCACCCCACACAGGAGCCAGGGGGACAAGCTTTCTTTGGTTGATGAGTTGATAGTCCTCAAGGACGAACGGAAATTAGCAAAGTTCAGTCTAGAATCTATCTGCTTTGAGGCATTTGGGGTTGGATTTGGTAGGTTGTACGACGATTACTCAAATCCAAAGGCTCCTTCTGTTGTCAAGGAGAGATATGAGGAACTGATGTCTGATGATAAGACAAAGAGGCTTGTAGAAGAAATCGCTAATTACAATCGGAAGATTGAGGATATTATGTCTGAGCTTTCGCTTTAGATCCCGAAGAGGACATAATCAGTAAGCCTTTCTTCGTCTGATGTGTTTGATTTTGTTGGTTTGGGTTCTGCTACAGGCTCGGGAATCGGTTCTGGCACCTTCTCTGGCTCTGGAGGTGTTTCTTCGCTCTGAGCAGGTTCTATTTGTTCTTCTTCGGGCTCCGAGGGAGAGGGGGCTTCACCGATTTCCCCCTCTCCACTCTTTGCCTCATCGTCTGACTGATCTTGCGTACCCACGCTGTCAGATTCGAGCGCAACTGGTTGTATTTGTGCTAGTTGTGCAATTTCTTCCTCTTTTCTCGGTGCTTCTTGAGTTGGAGTGCTTGATTCAGCCTCAACCATGTACTTTCCTTCTTTGAATCTCTTCCAGAGTTTTGATATTTCTTCGTTTTCCATTCCAGAGTGGGCGTGTTTGAACTGCGGCCAGGTCATTTCATCAGTCAATCTAACGACCTCCTGATGTCCCTAGCATACTGTTCTGCGGCCTCATCTGCTTCTCGGCGAATTATTTTCGCCCTTGCTTCGTAGTATTCTATTCGGTCTTTGATGTTAGCAAAGCTCTCGAGAATATCTTTTGAGTCATCTTCCAAGTCTAGGAAGAGTTGTTCGTCGTATTCTGGGTCAAGGAGGCGTTCCTCTTCCTCTGTATTGTCCTCTATGACTTCTGAGATGGCTTCGTTGATTGATTCTGCTACTTCTCTTATTTGGTCATGGATTGGTTCGTTCGGCCCAGTTCTCCAATCTTCGTCCATAATATCGTCAGAACTAAAGCCTGCTAATGCTGCATCTTGAGCTATCAATATCATATTTTTGTAATTCGTCCAACTTTCACTGGTTTGTGCTGTAGTAAG
>DALI01000029.1 GCA_002496725.1 Euryarchaeota archaeon UBA181
GCAGCCCTAGCGGGCTGTGCTGGTTCTGACGTCACACAAGACGACGTGGATCAAGCAAAAGCTGATGGATTGGCCGAAGGTATTGCCCAAGCCACGACCGTAAGCACCCTAGACGTAATCATGGCGAGAGACCCGCCAATGATGAACTGCGGAGTTAAGTCTGAGCAGTGGGGTATGGGATACTTGAACACAGACTCGGAGTACACCGGTCTGGATGTCGAGTACTGTAAGGCAATTGCTGCTGCAATCGGCCTTGACCCTGAGAATGACGTCACATACGTCTATTCGAGTGGCTCTGAAAGGTTCAACCTCCTAAGAGACAGCGAGATAGACGTGCTAATCAGGACTACAACTTGGACCACTAGCAGGGATGCTGATCTAAATGCTGACTTCGCTGGAATAAACTTCTATGATGGACAAGCAATTTTGGTCAACGGTGAAAAGTTAGCAAACGATGGAACTCCATCTGTATATGACATGGGCGGTGCATCTATTTGTGTTGCTACTGGTACCACTACCGAGGGTAACATTCAGGATTTCATCTCTGACTGGGACGAAAGTTGGGGTGCAACTCCTACTGCGTTCGTCGCTGATGACGCTACAGCCGCAAGAGCTGCCTTCGTTGGCGGAGAGTGCGACGCATATACCGGTGATAATTCCGCTATGGCAGCCTACAAGTGGCAGCTTGACGGAGAGGGAGGCGCTACTGAGTGCGCTATGAAGCAAGCAGATGGAACCACCTGTGTGGACCTTTGGATAGGTGCAGAATATCTTTCCAAGGAACCTCTGACAGCAGCCGTAAGAGACTATGATACTGAGTGGAAGGAAGTTGTTCAGTGGGTATGGTTCGGAATGGTCACAGCCGAGGAGATGGGGCTAACCTCAACTAACCTTGATAGTGCGCCAACCGATACGGCAACTACTAGATTCTTGTCCGGAAGCAGTTGGCTAGGAACAGCGGATAATCCTCTTGATGCCGACTTCATGTCAGATGTTTTAACAGCTGTAGGTAACTATGGTGAGGCATATGACAACTCGTTCTGCGACGGTACTTACGACGGAACCAGTGGTTCCGATGCAATGACTGGATGCGTCCTGCCTCGTGCAGGAACTGAGAATGCACTCGTTTCCGAGGGTGGTCTCATGTACGCACCAGCTTGGCGCTGATTGAACTCTTAGTCCAATAGCGTACGTAAAGCCCGGGGGGGCATGTACTCCCCGGGCCCAACAAAAATTTAAATCAATTTTGGAGATGTTCTAGTGGATACTGTAATTGAAAATTCCCAAGATACGACATCGAAATTCAGACCGAGTCGTAATGACGCACCTAGGGTCGCTGCCTACCTAGTGATTATCTTCTTATTGTGGCAATACTTCACTAAGTTTTTCTCGCTCTCCAAGGAGATAATTGACAGTATTGCCTTCAGCGTCATTGTGAACGATATACAACTGAACGAATCTTACTACTCTCTATCTGAAACCATATGGGTTCTCGGACCTATTTTCCTCCTCTTTTTCACCTTGGCGTGTAACGAATACAGGTCCTTCTTCTTAAATCCACGAGAATGGAGGGGCTATTCCAAGACCATCATAATGATTCTCGGATTTTTGCTTCTGATTGGACTTTCTAGCACTTTAGATTTCAGGCCTAAATACCAAGTATGGATGATCATGGCCGGGCTACTAACCGGAGGTTTGATACTCGTATTCGATGAAGTAAATGGGATGTTAGACTCCTTGGTGAAGACCCTTAGGTCACCGAAAGACGTGAGGAAAATTTGGTTCGAAGCACCTCTTGAGTCTTCACTAACTTTTCTCGTAATATCGTTATATCTTATCATCCTTCTAGTTCCAATCCTACTTCCTGCCTTCGGAATATATTTCATTGGCATATTTGAAAACGTCGTTTCATTCCTTTCACTCCTTCTCCTTGCAGTATTCCTATACTCTGCATGGGATCTTTCCCTCGAAAGGCACAATCCCAATACACAAGACCAGAAATTATCATCAACGGTCTTCCTCTTCGCAATCCCATTCATTCTATTCCTAGTACTTAGAGTGATGTACTTAGTCAAGACCAGCGAGGACTGGATACTATCTTACGATTTCATGGATGATGTCGGTGGTTTCCCTGTGACAAATTGGCCATGGCAAATAGATCCATCTAACGATTCCCGTTGGACCTTCTACCGAGCGGGAGTCATCAACTCCGCGAGAGTTACTCTCATCAGTATTGTCCTTTGTACTATTCTAGGAATATTCATAGGAGTCTCCAGACTCTCTAACAACAGGCTCGCTGCAGGCCTCGCGACCGCTTATGTCGAGTTCTTCAGAAACATCCCACTAGCAATCCTGCTCTTCTTCGTATCCATCCAAATCAGAGAGTGGGCACCAGCCTTCTCAGAGGAATTCTTTCTGTTTGACTTATTCTATATAAGCAAGGAAGGCCACTGGATACCTCAACCAGAGACTGCTAATCTCATCCTAGCAATCTCCATATTGATAGGAACTCGAATTCTTACTCGCTATCTCGACAAGGACGGAATCGATGACTCGAACGAGGGAGTCAGCAGAAGGATTGCTATCTGGGCTCTTGCATTCATTACCTCACTCGCTGTTTTACTATCCGGAGATTTCAGTATACCTGAGCTCATCAAGCCGAACTTGGAATCTCCTGGTTCTTGGTATATCGTAGAAGACACCGGATTCAAGATTTCGAGTCCCTTCATATACATAGTAACAGCGCTGACACTCTTTACAGCATCGGTAGTTGCTGAGATAGTCAGGGGG
>DALI01000030.1 GCA_002496725.1 Euryarchaeota archaeon UBA181
TTATACTATACCCCCGTAGGAGTAGTTGTCCGTAGGGCACCGCTCTTATGATGGTCACGGTCTGGATGGCTAGAAAAAGGCTCACACTCCGACTTGGAGCATTAGAACGATCAGGCTTGTGAGCATCCAAAGTCCAAAAACAGAGGATGCCACTCCCCACGCCCTTGGCCTAATTCCTTTACTCATCTGTCCCAGAATATACGATGTTTTGCCGAATGAAGAGGAGATTGTGCGTATAATTGTGATAACTATTCCAGCTGTAATAAGGAACAATGCGAGTACAATTATGGATGAAAATGCACCAACTATGCCTGATCTCGCAATAGCGCCAACTCCCTGTGGGATTAGGTATGGGACCCTCAGCCATGCTAGCCACGCTAGCCATAGTCCCAAGTAGGAGTCTCGAGTGAATTCTCCCAATCCCCTCCATTCCCTATATGCTAAGGGTAGCTTTGAGTACAGGATTGAAGACAGTACTTCTACCTCTATTATAGTCCCTCTGAAGAGAGTCGATAGTCCGTGGTAAATCAGCAATAGCGATAATATGACTTCAATAATCAGCCATGACGATGATAACCCCAGAGTTGCCATGGCCGATACAGGTACTGCCCATATTGCAAAACCTAGTGATGCGGCCGCTACAGTCAAAATAGAGCCTATGAACGGGTTCATCCCCTTCTCTGGCTCACCCTCCATCCTACTCGTTGGAAGGGAGAGGACTAGCAACGGAACAAGTGCTGTAGACAGAATCAGGGAAAGTAGTCCATAGGGGCCATTTCCAGAGCCCCTAAGGCCCGATTCAACAGCATCTTTAATCTGATTAGGGGGCATTGTCCCTGGGCTCCAAGAAGCTACGAATCCAGCAGGATCGATTACCACTACCGCATCTGTTGGCCCACTAGGGAATGCAAAACCAGTACTCGAGTCGGCCTCGTCCATCAATAACGGCCAAGACTCATTGATAGAGAGGGCGTGCCCATCCAAGTTCACGGCTGATAACTCGCCACCAGTTGCGATCTGCACGAATTTAACATTGTCATCGATGATAATCTTCGCAGACTCAAAATCGTCTCTCTGATGCTCCGCATAGGGAGAGCCAGACTGGAAGAGCCCCACTACGACGGCATCAGAACCGTCCATTAGCTGATCTAGGGACACGGATACTTGATCAGCGCTATGCGATAACAAAACGAACGATGGTGCCGCACCTCTGCCTCCCTGTGTTTCGGGATCAATATCTGGAAGACTTGTGGCAGGACCTAGCACGGATAGTGCGAGGAAAATGATTACCAAGTATGACATCAGGGGAAGAGAAGCCTCACGGATAGAGAAAGCTATCCACAATATTATCGACAGGGGGATCATGATTGCGGCCCAGAAACTGCCAAGGAGAGGATCTGGCTCTTCGAATACCTCGAACCTTAGCATTCCTTCGGAGTGACAGGTGTTACTAGGGTCCTGGTCCGTGAGGATGAAACATCCATCAATCATATACTTGCCAGGAGATAGGGGCTTGTCCGCAGACCACGCCCTCACACTCCTATTTGCCTCGCCGATCATCGTGGTATGGGGAGATTCAAAGTGATCTAATCTCTGCTCCTCATCCCCATTTCCATGAACCATCTCATCCCACTCCATTGGCCCAACTATCTCAATTATCTGCCAGTCAAAGTCAGAGTCCCCCCAGGGAGAGAGTGGGGTGAACTGTACCCTAGCCATTCTGTTTGAGTCTATTTTTACTTCCAGAGAAGGCTCCAGTATTTGCCCATCGAGAATTATTCCAGAGCCTGCATCATAGGAGCCCCACCACAAAACGCCCCCTTGGATGCACTCATGCTGAACATCGACCCTCAAAGAGATAGTATCTCCCGATGAAAGCGATACATTCACGTCATTAGCCTGAACTATGAATTCATGTGCCATACCGAATGATTCTTCCATAGCGATAGAATTGGTAATGACCTCGGTCATTATTGGACTTGACCCCAAACTAAGCCACACTGTGAAAGATGTCTCTGATCCGGCAGAGCCGGGCAATACGTTTGAAAGGCGGCAGGCGTCATTTGTAGTTTCCAAGGAGGCGAATAGTTTCACGGTAACATTTCCCTGGAATCTCAATGACTCCGATAATGCGGCTGACTGTATGTCGATTAGGTTTGGAGATAGATCGGAGCTTGTCTTCGTGAATTCTGCCCTTCCGAGTGGCTCACCTGTGAGTTTTGACCAATTTCTGTCTAGAAAGGGGTCATTCAAGTCCCCCTTCAAGAACAGGTTGTGCTCCTGAGGGAGATCCCATGTCTCCCCTGGCCCTTCTGGGCCGGATGCTGACTGGCTCATCACCAGGGGAGAGCATATCATTAGGCATAGGGCAATTAGAGCCGTAGATATCATCACTCTGGATGAGAGGGGCCCGTCTGACATGTCCATCGCTGAGGGCGATGGCGTTCAAACCCAACGGCTACCAGTTCCTAGAGGAACTGATTGGTGAAGAGTACTGCCATCACCGCTCCTGATGTCGTAGCCAGGAGGTTGACGGTATGTTTTCCGATATATCCATCATTCTCCAGAAGCGCCCCCAGTAGGGAGTCTATCTGACATCCTGCCCACCCAATTGCAGACACGATTGCGATGAGGGATAGAGAGGAGATTTCATACCCCTCTGAGGGAGACAATATAGTCGCTAAAACAGCGATTGAGACAGCGCCCGCTACTGCCGCTATCGTCCCAGTGGGAGACATGCCACCGTTTGTCCCCTGAGGGACGGCTTGGAGGTTTATGATGCTCCTAGTTCTAGTGTCAAGTGATCCTATTTCGGAAGCGAGCGTGTCTGAGCAGGCTACAGCAACGCAGGAAGAGAGTGCGAGATAGTCCCAACCTGTTCCTGGGAACTGCCAGTGCATAATTGAAACTGCCATGGGGGCCGCTCCATTTGCCAGAACATTCCTCCACCCCCTGAGGCCCTCGTTTCCCTCGGCAAGGGAGATAGCAAGCTTCTCTTCGAATTTCCATTTGGTTGCATTTGAGCCGATTACCAGAAATGCCATCAAGATGGCCAACCAAGTCCAGTGTCCCGCAAGGGAAACTGTGAGCCCCACTGTTAGCGCTGCGATAATCCCCCCGTTGTCGAGCATGTCCCTGAGCTTGGTGATTATTAGCAATCCTGAAACCAGAACCAATGAGATAATCTGGTCTTCAGCGAGGCCAATCATGGATACAACCGTACTAATTGCCTCGTGCACTGGTCAAGAATGATTCCCTAGTTTCATGACTCAGGGATACCTTGTCGGGGAACAAGTGAATAGGGCGATTTATGCTCACATGCCATGGGAGATGGGTCGCGAGGGCTACAGTTAGCTTTCATTAATTTCTTTACTATGAAACCTGTTTTCCCTCCTGCCCCTCATTTTGATTACTCAAATGAAGGGGTCAGTAAAAACAAAACTACATCTTGGGCAGTGATCATATCATTCACTGCCGCCTATCTAATTGTTACATTTGTCGGAATTGTGGCTATAATGATAATTTTGTTGATTGCTGGCGCGGGAGAAGGAGTTTCATTCTCAATTAGCTCAATTATCATTGAATTATTTCTGATTCCACTGATATTACTGTTCATTTACGTAGATGGAAGCCTGACGAGGACAAGGGAGTTACTTAGATTTGGATCTCCTAAAAGAGCTGTTTTACTAGTACTTGGAATTCCCCTTATTGCTATGGTCGTTGACAATATTGCTGTCTTGATATACGCAATAATTTTCATTGGAATTTTCGGTGAACCAATGACAAACACCGATATAGGCACCACTTGGGATTCATCGAGTCTGGAGATATTCTTAGCTTTCGTCGGAATATGCATACTTACGCCGATTGGTGAAGAGCTGATGTTCAGGGGGTATGTGCTCGATTCAATAAATCGAGTTCATGGAAAATGGCCAGCAATTCTAATCAGCGCAGTAATTTTTGGCTTGGTTCATATAGACCCATATACAATTGGAATGGCGACTATCGGAGGTGTACTCTATGGATGGATCAGAATCAGAACAGGTAGCCTGATACCAGGTATTGTTGCTCATTCTATGTGGAACACAATGGCACTTGTTGTAACTTACCTGTAGTGTCGCTCAGATCGC
>DALI01000071.1 GCA_002496725.1 Euryarchaeota archaeon UBA181
CCCACCTTCCATATTTGAAAACAGTGGCTGACTCACAGGCAATATTTTCACTTTCACTTTCACCTTCACTCTGTTGCCTTAGTTAATATCTGAATCCTAATGACATCGTTGTATGAACAGAAGAAAGAGCCACATTGCAGAAATTATCTACAGAAGGAGATCGAACCCCTACAGAATAGTCCCATTAGATTCCTTAAGAAAGACCAATAGTGATCTAAGGACCAGTGATAAATCTCTAGTATGCTCGGGAGGGCGACTGGCTAATCTAGGTTCATGGAAGCCTCTTCCAAGACTCGCTACTCCCGTTGAGGTTAGCCCCTCTTCCTGGAAAGGACTCAGATCTAGGATGCTAGCGTATTCAGACGGAATAGAGGGGATGGTCTGATGTCAAAGACGACCAGGCTAAGAGAGGAAGTCAGATGCATGCTCGAGGAGAGAGGGACTGCCAATACGGTAGAAATTTTTGATCACTTGAACGAAAGATTCCGTTGGGGAGCCACGATGAATCAGGTTGGTAACATCATGGCAAAAGACAGGCGTTTCGACAAGATTGGACATGTCAGAGGACAGTTCCGAGGAAGTACTTACACTGTATGCGTCTGGGGCCTCAGAGTTGGAGAAGTTACGCCAGCCCTCACATAGGCAACGCTCAAGTCATGTAATGGCTACACAAGGCTGTGAAGGGCTACGGTTCCGTGTCAGACTGGACTACATTATTCCGCCTAGGTAACAACCTTACAGGTGTATTCGGCGTATTACTGGGTTCAATCGTGGCTCTTGGTACGATGCCAGAAGGTATTCTAGCCCAATTAACCGTATTGCATGCATCCTCTGTACTATTTTTCATGTGTTCCTGGAACGCTTTGAATGATATTTATGATTTTGATATCGATATAAAAAATCGTCCGAATAGGCCATTGCCCAGTGGCAGAATTTCTTTGAGGGCCGCAAAAATAGCTACAATTCTAACCATGCTTTCCTCTGTTACTAGCATCATCTTGTGCTACTGGTTGATTTTGGATGCAGACTTAGGCGTTGGCTTCAGTCTCACGGATTGGTACCCCTCTCTCGCCATATGGGTAATTGCACTATTGCTTCTGATAAATTATGAATTTCCATTCGGCCTCAGGCTCAAAGACAGAGGCCTTCCGGGAAATATTGCAATCAGTATTTCTGTTGGCTTGGTAGTTGTTTTCGGTTCAGCAGCGGTCTTCCAGCCCTTTAATGAAAAGGCATGGTCTTTGTTCTTCGTCGGTATATTTTACAATATATCCAGGGAGATCATCAAGGACGTTGAAGATATGGATGGTGATGAGGGGAGAAATACTCTTGCAATGAGAATAGGTCCTGAAAATGCAAGAACGGTAGCATGGGTGATGTCAATTCTAGCATTAACCTCCGTCATTATCCCATTTGCAATAGGCATTTTCCCACCGTTGCATGTAGTTTTGGTAATTCCAGCTGTAATGACTTTGATGATGGTTAAGGGGAGAATAATCCTAGGCGAGGATAAATCCGCCTCCAGCCTTCTGAAGAAGTCAATGTTACTTTGCTTGGGCGCTCTTTTAACAAGCTCTTTAATCTAAAACAATTCGTTGTACGTATGCCATGCGGCATCGTTACACATTTTAGTCAATAGTGACATCTGGGCCCACATCCTATTCTCAGCCTGATCGAAAACTATGCTATTCTTAGAATCGATAACTGCATCTGTTACTTCTTCACCTCGGTGTGCAGGGAGACAATGCATAAACAAATAATCTGGATGAGCATTAGAAACTAGTTCTTCATTCACTTGAAACCCATTGAAGGCGTCAATTTTTCCTTTCATCCCTTCCTCTCCCATTGAGACGAATACATCTGTATAAATCACTCCGGCGTCACTTACAGCCTCCACGGGGTCATTGGTAGCAGAGATGCTACACGAATTGCCACTAGCGATTGAAACCGCTCTGGAGACTATATCTGGATCAGGCTCAAATCCTTCTGGAGTAGCGTATTTTATATCGATTCCTAGAGACGCGCACGCCAACATCAAGTCATGGAGGACATTGTTGCCATCGCCCACCCAAGAAACATGCCCCTTAACAGAATCAGAATTCTCAGTAACGGCCATCAAATCAGCCGCTGCCTGACATGGGTGGTGCATATCCGAAAGCGCATTTATCACTGGAACAGTAGCGTGACTTGCTAGCTCTTGAACATCTGAATGCCCGAAGCACCTGTAGGTAATTCCGTCCATAAATCTTGATAAAACTGCAGCTGTATCAGCTATGGACTCACTTTTACCCAATTGTATGTCATTAGCAAGTAGCGTAAGGGGTTGCCCACCTAGTTTATGCACTCCTACCTCAAAAGAAACCCTAGTCCTAGTCGAAGGCTTCTCATAAATCGAACCAATTGTCATCCCATCTAGTGGCTTGAAGTTCTCTGCAAAACCATCATCATTCTTCATTTTGATGGCCCAGTCAATTATTCCAGATAGCTCCTTCTCAAAATCATCTATCGATAGAAGATCTCTCTTGGGCTCAGTTTCTTTCATGTTCTATATCCCCTGCAAAACCATCACGTGTATCCGCCATGCCCCCGTACACGCTCTGGACAAATGTCAGTACGTCAGCTAATCCCTCTTCATTCTCACTCGATAGGGGGATTAGTCCTGGTTGAATTGAAGCATGCTGCATCATCCTTAGTTGCCCAATTGCAAACTCCGCTCGTTGACTACCGGAGCCCTGACTCATGGATTGATTCGATGACTCCTCATAGAGTGCGGCTTCCAATGCACTGAGATTGTCCCCCCATTCAACAATTTTCTCCAGCGTCTCAGGATCTAGCAAATCTGATTTGGAGAGAAAGTTAGCTGTTGGGAGGCCAAGCCTGAAATGGACTATAGAAGAAAGTAGCATCTGAGATACGAATCCACTAGGGGTCTGAGACAACATTGGATCGAAAAGGAATGCTAGGCACGCCCTTCCTCTGCCAAGAACTTCTACTAAGTGACTAGAAGCTTCTCTGAACGCGAATAATTCCACTTGGCCCGGTGTATCGATAATCATCACATCTCCAGAAAGGCCATCTAATTCTTCATGGATATCAATGGCCTGCGAGGCTACCAAATCAGCAGCTAGAATTTGAGCACCATTCGGCCCCAAGTCGTATTCATCCATTACTTCGGACAAGGAAATCAAATCCCTAACATCAAATTCAGGGTCGTAGTGTACCCTCTCAGCGCCTGGATCAAGATTGATAGCAAGTGTCTCAACTTCTAGAAATCTCGACCATCTCTGGAAGGAGGTAACAAGAGTACTCTTGCCTGCGCCCGCAGTTCCTACAACGAATAGTACCGGTGGAGATGTCCCGTCCATGCCTCCACGATACCGTCTAGCCTAATAGACTTCAAGGATTGATGACTTGTTCCAAGTTGTTGACAAGCAACCGTTATACAGAGCCATGTTGCCTCTGTGTTCAGACAGGTGGCACCGAACCATGACTGAACAACCTCCCCCTCCCCCTCCTGGATTCTCAATTCCCCCTCCCCCTCCCCCTCCTGGATTTGAAAATGAAGGAGAAGAAGAGAGTATAGATGTGGCCGTAGAAGCAGATGCTACAGCTTCAGATTCAGGTACAATGCCCCCTCCACCGCCCGGCCTCGAAGCTCCGCAG
>DALI01000038.1:0-448 GCA_002496725.1 Euryarchaeota archaeon UBA181
CTTCGTACTAATGGAGAATGGAGAAGACACCAGTCAGGTGTTTGTTAATAGTCAGCCCAGAGGGGCCGCGCTCAAAGCGGCTCGAAGGGGGCACACAAACATTGACTTGAGGGAGAGGGGCACAAATAGGGTGCATTGCTTTGAGGGATGGAGAACCCTAGAAGCCCCAGGTGCCGGTGCTCCAGACTACCTTCCAGAGAAGATCTGGAAGGCCAACGTCAAGAAGAACGGTATCAAACGTCTTTAGGTCTAGAGAATAATAGTCCATTGGAACGGAACTGAATTCGCGAGTACCTTAGAGAATCATTTAAGCTAGCTCTTGAGGCCTAGCTTTCGTCCAATCATAGCAATAGGGTCATAGAACTCAGTAACTACTCTTTCCTTCAGGGGAATTATTGCATTATCTGTGATATTAATTCCGGCAGGACACACTTCAGTACAGCATTTT
>DALI01000038.1:744-23411 GCA_002496725.1 Euryarchaeota archaeon UBA181
GGACACACTTCAGTACAGCATTTTGTAATATTACAGTACCCTATTCCAAAGTCATCCTTGATCTCCGGAATACGACTCTTCGTGTCCAATGGATGCATTTCTAAACCAGCTAATCTGACAAAGAACCGAGGGCCAGCGAACTCATCGAACTTTTGATGCTCCCTCATAACATGACAAGTATTTACGCACAGCATACATTCGATGCATGACCGAAATTCCTGTATCCTATCCGCTTCGTCCTGTGAGTACTCCCAATCAACACTTGCAGGTCCACTAATGGGGGTTATTTTCCTATCTGTTTGATATGCCCATGATGTATCGGTAACCAAATCTCTGACTAGGGGAAATGTCTGCATGGGTTTGATAATCACTGCTTCTCCTTCTGGTGTCTCTTCCAAGATTTCATCCATCCTAGTCATACACATTAGTCTGGATTTTCCATTGACTTCCGCACTGCAAGATCCACACTTTCCAGCCTTGCAGTTCCACCTGCAAGCAAGATCGGGTGCGAACTCTGCTTGGATAGAATGAATAGCGTCTAGGACCACCATCCCTTCATCTAAATCTATCGTGTAGTCAACCATTTTTCCAAAGGGATCACCGTCTTGGTCAGGTTCGCCCCTGAAGACACTAAATGTTACAGCCCCCATATTCATTCCTCCTCATGTAAATCTTCCAAGTCTAGCAATGACTTCAGCTCATTAGGAATCGGCGGATACGATACGAAGCCTATCTGCATACTACCATCATCTGACATTGATATCAAGCTGTTTATCTTTCCCCAGTGTGAATGATCTGGTGTGGGAAAATCATCTCTAGTATGTCCTCCTCGACTTTCCTCTCTCTTCAGAGCAGCCAGGGTACACATTCTACTAACGTCTATCATGGCCTTGATTTCGAGAGATTGATGCCACCCCGGATTGTATACTTTCCCACTTCCTCCGAAAACTCCCAATGACCTCGCCTCCAATTCATCAAGATCAACAAGTGCTTCTTCAAGAAGGGAACGCGTCCTAATGATTCCCACCTTTTTTTGCATCATTTCCCTTAGATCGGATACCACAGAAGCTGGATTCTCGCCCTCTTGTCTGAGCAGGGGGGCCAAGGTGTCATCAATTACCTCTCTAATCTCGGAGTCTTCAATTTCTTTGAATTCACTAATTTTCTTCGCCGAAGAGGCGGCATGCTCACCTGCGATTTTTCCGAATACAATAAGGTCGGAAAGAGAGTTTCCTCCAAGGCGATTCGCACCATGGAGTCCCGTGGCCGCCTCACCTGCAGCAAATAATCCGCTAATACAGGTCTCCTGAGTTTCAGGATCCACCTTCACTCCTCCCATTACATAGTGAGCTGTCGGCCCTACCTCCATCTGTTCTTTTGTAATATCAACCGCTGCTAATTCCTTGAATTGATGATACATCCCGGGGAGCTTCTTCTTTACCTCTTCTTCATCTCTCCAAGATATGTCAAGATAGGCTCCTCCATGTTCAGATGCCCTACCGGCGTCTCTTTCACTGTTGATGGCCTTGGCAACAACGTCTCTAGTAAGTAATTCAGGAGGCCTCCTTTTCGTTGCAAGCTTACCTGATACCACTTCATCGACCCACGCAAGGGCCTCCTCTTCTGTATCGGCAAACTCATCTTTGTACATCTCAGGAACATAGTCAAACATGAAGCGATTTCCTTCAGCATTCCTAAGCATACCGCCCTCTCCCCTTACTCCCTCAGTTACGAGAATTCCTTTTACCGAGGGCGGCCATATCATCCCCGTGGGATGGAATTGAATGAATTCCATATCCCCCATCTCCGCACCGGCCCAGTAGGCCAATGCATAACCTTCACCAGTATATTCCCAAGAACCAGAGCAGACTTCCCAACATCTCGTGGCACCACCAGTGGCAAGAATTACAGATTTTGCTTTGAAGACATGGAGTGAACCATCGTTCCTGCTATATGCGAAGCAACCAGTAACCCTGCCATCCGACTTGAACAGTTTCCTGACTGTAAATTCCATAAATACATCC
Organism: Euryarchaeota archaeon UBA181; assembly: GCA_002496725.1. Lineage (GTDB taxonomy): Archaea > Thermoplasmatota > Poseidoniia > Poseidoniales > Thalassarchaeaceae > MGIIb-O5. The sequence goes on from DALI01000038.1 coordinate 2,769, forward strand.
ATCCCCATGTGGATGCCCTTCTGTTGAAGCGTTCTGATCAGCTCAAGGCCGGTAGCATCTCCAATGTGAGCCAATCTGGGATATGTGTGCCCTCCAAAGTTCCTCTGACTAGTCAGTCCTTTCGGTGTCCTATCAAAAACAGCTCCCCACTGTTCAAGCTCTCTAATTCTATCAGGGGCCTGCTGAGCATGAATTCTCGCCATTCTCCAATCATTCAGGTATTTCCCACCTTTCATCGTATCTCGAAAGTGAGTCTCCCAGGAGTCTCTGTCATCCTTGTTTGCAAGTGCAGCGGCCGCTCCCCCCTCTGCCATGACTGTATGCGCCTTTCCTAGCATTGATTTCGATATCATTGCAACGGTTGCCCCAGAAGCACTAGCTCCTATTGCCGCCCTGAGTCCAGCTCCACCAGCCCCAATGACCACTACGTCATATTCGTGAACTGAGTACTCTTCCTCCAACTTACCACCCCACCAATATCTGATCACTAATGATGTCCTCAGCTACGGCCCAGACGAATAAATCTCCGAGGAAAACCATGGCTAAACTTGTCCAGAACCAAAATGCATGATGTACATTCACTCCACTTACCCATCTGTAGATAGAACCGAATATTCCCGAAATCCCACCTCTCCATTGATCCATGCCTCCTCCGAAAAGATGCCTGAAGGCATGGCAAGAGGCTACGTACATGAATAGTAAGAATGCTTCAATACCTAGAACTAGTGTACCTATTGAAACTGCTCTTGTTCCATCATCAAACTCAGTTGTTAGAAGTACATCGTAGAATTTTACCGAGAGTATTATAATTGCCAAGTAGAGCATATATCTGTGGATGTTATTGAGGATGAAAAGCCCCTTTTCTCCCTTGTAACCAAGTGAGTAGCTTACATCAGGTTTGGATACCATACAGCCTGTTGGATTCTGAAAGAATGTCCTGTGGTATACTCTTCTCATGTAGTAGCAAGTTCCTCTAAAACCAAAAGGAATCCAGAGAATTAGCATTGCAGAGTTCATCCAACCAGGATGTCCCGTAATATGTAGCATATGCAGAACGTCAGGAGAAAATATCGGCGAAGTAACTCTGTGGTCGTCATAATGTATGCTACCGTCCCAGACAACAACTCTGAGAGCAGTGTAAACCAAGGCTACAGTCAATGCAACTGCCATCCAGATTGGCTCATTCCACCATCTATCGATTCTATCAGTCCTTCCAAAACCCCGCTTCAAAGGGAGCTTGACATTAATGCCAAGCGAACTCAAATGGTCTCGGTCCCAATTAGTCATGGTAAACCTGACCCTAGGGCATGGACTGCCCCCTTAAGCAATTGCTTCTGTCCAATTGAGATACTAAACGTTGAAAGATTGAACTCGTCAACGATAATCATGGACGGACTAGAAATCGAATCATCAATCTGTCACAACTGTGGCTACATGCCCGGGGCCTGGCTCCCAGGGCTCCCATGTCCAGAGTGCGGGGAAATGTTGATCTAAGCTAGTCCAGAATAGTCTGCATCCGCCTCTTCCATCTCGATTTCTTCTACATCCATCTGTGCTAGTTGTAGTTTCCCAGAAAGCTCATCATTGACCGCATGCCAATATGAGTATGACTCAATTACCCAAATACCAGATTCACGACTTCCATTCCCGCTTTCTTTCACCCCTCCGAAAGGCAGATGGGCCTCAGCTCCGGTAGTTGAGTTATTGATACCCGTCATTCCAGCTTTGATTCCAGTCTTGAACCTGAAAGCCTCTAACCTGTCATTTGTATAGCAAGCACTAGAGAGTCCGAATGGGGAAGCATTGGCTAGACGCAAAGCATCATCGAAATCCTTGGCCTTAACTACAGTAACAACTGGTCCGAAGATCTCTTCATGGAAGCATCTCATATCTTCATTTACATTTTCGTATACATGTGGCCACATGTATACTCCCTCACCAGCTTCTCCTTGGAATCCTGTTGGCCTATTCTCATTAGTGACCCTACCAGAGCCCCACAATTTAACGGCTCCATCGGCTTCACACATTTCAAGCCCCTTCAGGAAATCATCAGCATATTTCTCTGAGAGCATCGAACCGTACAGTACCCCCTCATATCGCATTGAGTCACCTATTGGGGTAGCCATCACCTTCTCCATGAATCTGGACATGAAGTCGTCATACACATCTTCATGGATAATCAAATTCCCAAGACTAGTGCAACGCTGACCAGCAGTTCCAAAACCAGCCCAATAAGCACCCTCTACGGCGTTTTCTATATTGGCAGAGGGCATTACAACAAGCGGATTCTTCCCTCCTAGCTCCAATGAAGCACTGACAAGATTTCTTCCACATGTTTCCCCTATCATCTTTCCAACTGGGGTACTCCCAGTGAACGAAATTTTGTCTACCATCCCCAGATCTGCAGCATCTACTAGGTGCTGCCCCGCTCCACTGCCCTTGCCATGGATGAGGTTGATAACCCCGTTTGGAAGTCCTGCTTCATGCATAATTCTAGCCAGAGCGAATGATAGTAGTGGGGAGTCTTGAGGAGACTTCCATACGCATGTGTTTCCACACATTATTGCAGGAATCATCTTCCAGAAAGGTACAGCAGATGGAAAATTACAGGCATTAATGATGCCACAAACCCCCAAAGGCCTTCTGTATGTGAAGAGCTCTTTATCCGGTAGCTCAGAGTTGACAGTTTGACCGTAAAGCCTCCTACCCTCTGATTGGAAAAAGAGACATGTATCTATGGCTTCCTGAATCTCTCCCCCACACTCTTTCATAGTCTTCCCAATTTCACGTGCCTGTAATCTAACCAGATCTTCCTTCCTTTCCATCAATAGACGACCCATATTTCCGATTACCTGGCCTCTTGTGGGAGCAGGGGTCGAAGCCCATGATGGAAACGCCTCCCGTGCAGCTACTAGGGCTTCATGCACATCATCTTTGGTAGATAGTGGAAACTCACCAAGAGAGTCATCTAACCATGCAGGATTATGGCTCATAAACGTCTTACCGTCACTTGATTGACTGAGCTTGCCTGCGATTATATTGTATCCCTTAATAGCAGGGCTACCATTGGGATTTTGTATTTCCATTATTTCGAAGCCAGTTTCCAGTACGTGAGTCATGTGTGCACCGAATCACCCACTAGACATAATGCTACTTATCGAGACCTATCGTTCTGATAACCAATCGCTATTTCAGACATCCTTTGATTGGTGGGTTTAACAACGTCGGCTAACGAGAGATACCCGTTAGGAGCCTAAGCACATGACCAACGACAATTCCGATTCTCTCACATTAAGAGTAGCCAAGGCCATACCAAGTGATGTCGGACACGGTAGAGCCAGAGTTCCCTTTGACAACGATTTAAATCTCAAGCCCGGAGATATCATAGAGGTTTCAGGTGAGAGAAAAACTGCTGCTATTGTCTGGAGATGCAGACCTGAAGATGCCAATTTGGGAGTTATCAGGGTAGATGGAATTATCCGAAAAAATGCCGGTGTAAGTCTTGGAGACAGAGTAGATATCAAGAAAGTCGAAACACAGCCTTGTCAGCGTTTGGTCTTGAGTCCAGTAATGGCTAAGCAACAGAAGGTAAGGTTTGGTCCCGGAATAGAAGGATTTGCTCGTAGAGGCCTAAACAAGAGACCAGTCGTAGCAGGAGATAGAATTTTCATTCCAGGAATGACTCTTTTCGCAGAGGCACTGCCTTTCGCTATTGTGTCTACGAAGCCAAAGGGAATCGTTCAGGTACTCCCAGATACTGATATCGTAATCAAGGAAGAACCAGTCGATGAGGAAGAGCAAGGCAGTGTGCAAACAATATCATACGAAGATATTGGCGGTCTTGGAGATCAGTTACAAAAAGTCAGGGAGATGATCGAACTCCCTTTGAAGCATCCTATTCTTTTCAGGAGATTGGGAATAGATCCACCTAGAGGGGTTTTGCTACATGGACCTCCTGGAACTGGAAAGACATTAATCGCCAAAGCCGTAGCTTCTGAGACAAATGCGCACTTTACATCCATCAATGGTCCAGAAATTATTTCTAAGTACTATGGAGAAAGTGAGAAGCAGCTAAGGGAAATTTTCGAAGAAGCCGCCGCAAACGCTCCAGCAATAATATTCATCGATGAACTGGATAGTATTGCACCCAAGAGGGAAGACGTCAGCGGTGAAGTTGAGAGGAGAGTAGTTGCCCAGCTACTGACGCTACTAGATGGAATGCAGGGGAGGGACAATGTAGTGGTAATTGGAGCTACTAATAGACAGGATGCCATTGATCCCGCTCTCAGGAGGCCTGGTAGATTTGATCGTGAGATAGAAATCGGTGTGCCTGATAAGAATGGTAGATCTGAGATAATTGGGATTCACACCAGAGGCATGCCAATAAGCGATGATTTTGATGTAGATTGGCTTCTAGATAATACAAATGGATTCGTCGGTGCCGACATCTCGGCCCTAGTAAGGGAATCTGCTATGAAGGCCCTTAGGAGATATCTTCCAGAGATCGATCTCGATGAGGAGCATATTCCCCCAGAGGTCCTGGAAAAGATGGCTGTTATTATGGCAGATTTCAGGCTAGCCATCAAAGAGGTCGAGCCCAGTGCGCTAAGGGAGATCTACCTAGAGGTCCCAGAGGTCTCATGGGATGAGGTCGGTGGACTACAAGAAATCAAAGATAGGCTGAAAGAGAGTATTGAGTGGCCCCTGACTAAGCCCGAGTTATTCGAGCACTTCGGGATAAACCCCCCAAGGGGAATAGTGCTATTCGGCGCTCCTGGAACTGGAAAGACGCTCTTAGCCAAGGCCATTGCCAGTGAGGCGAAGGCCAACTTCATCACGATCAAGGGGCCCGAGCTAATTTCTAAGTGGGTCGGAGAGTCAGAGAAAGCGGTTAGGGAGGTCTTCAAGAAAGCCAAGCAGTCTAGCCCGTCGATAATTTTCTTAGACGAGTTCGAAAGTATAGCGGGAATAAGGAGGTCAAGCTCAGGGGAGGGCTCTGATGTCATCAATAGAGTAGTAAACCAGCTTCTGAGCAGTATGGATGGAGTCGAGGGCATGGAAGGAGTCATTGTTGTAGCGGCCACTAATCGCCCAGAGATGATTGATCCAGCACTACTCAGAAGTGGGCGCTTTGAGAGGGTAATGCACGTTCCTCCTCCTGATCCTGAGGCTCTGAAGGCAATATTGAAGATACACACAGAAAATATGCCTCTAGGAAAATTCTCCATTGATGATATCGCCGCTAAGCTGGAGAATTACACTGGTGCCGATATAGAAGCAGTATGCAGGGAAGCTGGCCTAATTGCTATGAGGGCGAATAAGAAGACGGTCTCCAAGAAGCACTTCGAGGAAGCAGTCGAGAGAGTAAGGCCCACAGTGACAGATGAAATGATGCTTTACTACAATAGGATGGAAGACTTGCTAACAAGCGGCCTACAGTCGGTTCGTAGATTGCCAGACAGTCTTGCAGGTATAGAATCTGTTTGAGGTGAAGATGTGCCAACCACATTTGGTCGAGAGCTTCTTGGGAGGGATGTTGTAGATGCATCCAATGATAAGCTAGGAACTATGGCTGATTTCAGCGTCGATATGGATACCGGTTCAATTGTCTCGCTTCTGGTTGTTATAGATCAGGGCATAGACCCGAAGTTCCTCCCTTGGCCAACTTCAGATGGTCTGTTGTCTGTACCCGTTTCCGAGGTAGCAAACATAGGTTCCGCGATACAACTTTCGCGTTGAACTCCTGATGCGTGCGCGTCCATGGCCCCACAACGGTATTAATACGAAGTTAAGGCTCGATGGTTATCCCTATGATGGAGGTCTTGGCATGGTAGACTTCAATGGTTCAATCAAAAAGCTCTCATCGCCTAAATTTAGGAGGGGTGCATCAATTGCTGCCTTCTGGATTTTGATCGGCATTCTGGCCACAGAAATCCTCCAGACTTATCTCATAGATGGAGAGACTCAACAATCTGCTTATGGTGATGATTGGAATGATTTGGGATCATTCAGGTCAGATATCAATGATATGGGGATAGAAACCAATGCACTTGTTTCAAGCCCATTACTTCTCAGTGAGATAGACTATCCGGAGGAAGCCGTGTTCATCGTTTCAGGGGTCGAGAGAGATACAATATCACTTCCTAGATTTACAGGTGATGAGAGTGTCATTGAACTCACGGAAAGTGACGGCTATACAAACTCCGAGATCTTGGCTATAGAGAATTTCGTCCAAAGAGGAGGGACTGTGGTCCTGATGGATGACTTCGGATACTCAGCACAATTAGCCAGTCAATTCGGCCTTGACTACTCTGGACACAGGCTCTATGATGGACAGGCATATGCTCACGGACTTGACTACAACTACGTATGGATAAACTCATCCTCGGCCTTCAACTTCACTACGAATTCAGGATCACTGTCTTCAGTGAACCCATGTCTCAAGGACTCTGACAGGGACGGGGTGATCGATCTCCTTGACATTGACCCCCTCGACTCGGAGATTACTACTTCTGGAATTTCTATGGGGGATGCCGGGCTGTGTTCTCACAGATTCGATGTGACCACATCATCTTGGGATTTCTCCGAAGGCTACAATATTCTCACAAATGGCCCTTCTGCCTTTGAGAAAGAAAGCTCATACAACCCGGTTGAGAATAGGTATGCGATTGGTAGATCAACTCTTGACTCTTACTTGGACACTAATGATGATGGAAATCTCACAGTTGGATTCGAAGCGGCAGGAATAGAAGATGACGAACAGGGTCCTTTCGCAGTCTACGTGAGGTATTGCTTTGAACGGCTGTGTCTTGATTCAGATTCTGGAAGAGTCCATTTCGTATCCGATGGCTCCCTTCTCATCAATTCCTTGTATGATCCAGATTTTGACTCTGAGTACTCTGGCTTGGTTCCCGGAAATGATAATCGAAAATGGGCACTTGACATCATAGCAGAAGCCCTCCTAGTAGGCAACTCCAGTACTTCAGCAAGTGAAAATGCAATTGTCATCTTTGATGAAAGCAGACATCAACAGTCCAACATTGGTGGAGATACCTACAATCTTCTGTATTATCTGTTGATTTATTTCACTAATGATTGGATGGCCATGCTCATATTGTTCTTAGGTTTGTTCATTTCACTTGAGGCAGTCCTCATAAGGAAGGAAGATCCAGATGAATGGAGGCACGTTTTCAGAATAATTTACTATGGTTTCGGAGATGCTAGAAGGTATGAGTATTACCAAAGGCCAGAAAAAATTCGACAAGTACTGCTCACTAGGATTAGGAATGTGAATGCCATGTCCAGAGAGGAGTTTGATGCTCTACCTGCAGCAGAACTTCAGAGGATGGTAGATGATAAGGTTCTGACTGAATTCATATTCAATGATAGGAGATACAAATCAGATGAGCTAGTAGGAATAGTCAAGCGAATTAAGGAATGGGGATCTACCGACACAGAAGGGGGAGTCTGATTATGTGGACAAGGAAAGCTGCAATCATGCTAACCAGTGGAATCAGTTTGATTCTAATCGGAATGATGATTTCAAACTTCCAGTTGATGATAATAGGCCTTTCATTCATCTCTATGCTCGCAATAAATGGCTGGGTATCTGGACATTCTGAACTAATCATTCACAGGGAGACCTCTGCAACTAACGTATACAAGGGCGACGACATAGTAATTTCACTCACAATAACCAATAAGTCCTATCGGAGGACCCAGCAGTTGGAACTATTCGACAATGTCCCCCATGAAATGAAGATGCGAAAAGGAATAAATCAGATGAGGATGAACCTTGGCCCTGGTCAGTCTACCACGATGAAATACGTAGTAAGATGCCCATTGAGGGGGCATTACACAGTAGGTCCAGTATCCGTAAGGTACAGGAATGCGTTCAATCTCTTTGTCAGTGAAACCAAAGTCAATGACAGATCCGATATCACGGTATTCCCACAGATTAGAGATATCGAGGAAGCGCTTCTTCGTTCAGATGTTCCGAAGATGTATTCTGGGGCCACGACTCTAAAGACTCCGGGACCAGGAATGGAATTCTATGCTCTAAGGGAGTATATGCCCGGTGACTCATTCCGCTCTATCAACTGGAAAGCCTTGGCTAGAACTGGTGAGATGATGGTTAATGAGAAGACTAGGGATGCAGTTACTGATGTATTCGTAATCGTCGATACCAGGGATGTTTCAAGGATTGGTACGGTCCTCAAGAATCCTCTGGAGATGGGTACCGTAGCCGCCGCCTCAGTATCAAATTATTTCCTCAGGAGGAGGGACTCAGTGGCCTTAGTAACATACGGGTCAAGAATGGACTATCTCCCTCCTGAGACCGGTGATAAGCAGTACTTCAAAATCCTGAGTGGACTAGCTTCAGTACAATCCAAGGGATCTATGCCACTTCAAGCCGTTACCAATGCTCTCTCTCCAAGAATAAGCAGAGGCTCTCCAGTATTCATTATTAGTAGCCTAGAAGGGGACGGCACAACTCTCCCCGCAATCAGGAGCTTATCCGGAAAGGGCCACCAAGTTATCGTACTCTCTCCAAGCAGTATTGATTTAGAGAGGCTAGTTAGTAGGATTCCTAGGATGTCCTATGAGGTTCTGAAACTAGAGAGGCAGAACAGACTAACAGCAATCGCCGGATATGGTGCAAAGGTAATTGACTGGACTCCCGATGTCGAACTCTCTCAGGCACTATTGCAAATTAATTTGGGTTAGGATGGATAAATATGGCTAAGAATTCTGTACCGGAGAAGCAATCCCTCGAGATATCAAGCCTCAGAAAGAGGTGGAAAATCATCCTTCTGCAGCTAATATCAACAGTAGCACTTCTAGCTCTGATGCAGAGAATGATCAAGCTTTACGGATCATGCTCTGACTCATTCGTTGAATCCTATGGCGACTCTATGTACTGGTGCCCTGCTTATGAGCACACCAGAGGCCTATTGTGGTTCCAAGAACAGACTGGTTCACTTCTCCTTCCCGATGCCGTTCATGGCTTAGATCAAACTGGAAATATGGCATTAGCGGCCCCGCTTCTTCTTTGTGTGATAGCTACTATCATTTGGATATACACTCTGACTGCCAAAGAGAATATCCGTAATAATATCAGGAGGTTGGTATTTGGCGGTATGCTGGCGTGGGGCTTACTACCATTTGTGATTTCATGGGTCTTAGCCATCTCAAATTTCGGCTTTCATTTACCTTGGGGGCCAACCGATGAACTAAATCATCTGGAATACCTGTTAGACCCGTTACTTTTCGTAATTGAGCTCATCTTCCTGGGAATAGTTTTCGCACCAGTCCTATCTGGTTTGATGGGTATATGGGGACTCTCTAGGAAGCTACTGACTTGGACCATTGGATATTATCTGACAATCATAGGGATACACGCAATTCTTACGTTCGAGGGAATAACACAATCGGTAGACCTAGGGCTCTCCCCACTTCCTGCACAAATAGGTGAGGCAACCTTGCTGGGAGGACTTGTGTCTCCTCTCTCTCTAAGCCTACTGGAAGTGGCCATACTTCTGCTAGTCTATTTGGAATCCGGATCAGCAGTAATATCCCATATGGAGTACGCATCTATTCTTCCAGGGGATACCAGAAGGGATCCAGAGTATGTGAGGCAATTCAATAACGTTGTTAATGGGCACATCGTTCATCTGATCAGTGTCATGGCACTGGTAGCTCTCACCACTGCCATAGCATTGGAATTTGATGACTTCTTGATATCTACTGTAAGTGCCTTATCGGGCGGGCAGTGGGCAGGTCAGGTAAGAGAGTCCCTAGAGTTACAACTTACTTATGGAAAAGTCATTTCTGCAGGACTTTTCTTGGTTGTCGTAGCAGGAATGAGATTTATTCTGCCTTGGCAGAGAGTTACAGGAATTGTAGAAACAGCATTCCTTAGATTTAGGACAAATGAGTCTTGATTACCTGACTCCAAATAGTGCCGTAATCATTCTAAATATCAGATCACAAGCTAACGGAACTAGAAACACCATCAATAAAATTGTCAGAAGGAAAGAATCGGTTCCCAGAATAGAATTAACCCCCTTGTTGATATCGTTAAAGAATATCATTGAACAACACAAGACTGAGATTATGACAATACGTTCAGGTTGTGAAGAATGAGATTCTCCTCTTCTAAAAGATCGTCCAAGCAAGGTCCGCCGCTCCTCCATGTTATCGCTGAAGGCAACTTTCAATATCAAAAATGCGCTCATTGGTTATCATATCTCCACACTGGGTTCAAGTTCAGCTCCCTCCGGGCAGGGGCATGGATGAGGCCATATCCGTGTCTACTTGCAGTCGCTGTAGACTTCCTTCCATAGTTCACCAGCCATATAGTGGACAACACCTCTGTGGAAGGCACCTTTCTGACTCAGTTCGTAGAAGGACCTCTAGGGAACTAAGAAGGCAACTCAGCCTCCCGAAGGATGCAAGAAAAGATGATGGTAGCCCATATGTGGTACTTATCGCGGTCTCAGGTGGAAAAGACTCCGCAGTTTTACTCACTATGATCAAGGACATAATTGGAAGTAGAAGGGACGTTAAGCTAGTGGCAGGATGTATCGATGAGGGAATAGATGGCTACAGGTCCCCCTCTCTCGAGTGTGCCAGGGATCTCTCAGAAGATCTCGGCGTAGATTTTGTTACACTGAGTTACCAAGAAATGGGATATGACAGAATGGATGAAGTCGTCTCCAAGATTCCTGGCATGGGGGAGCTTCATGATGAGGCTAGTGGAATGATGCCTTGCTCGTTCTGTGGCGTGTTCAGAAGGCAGAGCCTCAATTCACTTGCAGAAAAGGTAGGGGCCGATGTAATGGCTCTGGGTCATAATCTTGATGATATGGCACAGTCAATCCTGATGAACCTACAAAAAGGAGAAATCGAGAGATCTGTCAGACTCGCCCCTCATACCTCTTCACCAATAGAGGGAATGGTTCCTAGAATAGTCCCTCTAAGATGGATTCCAGAGCAAGAGATTCATGCCTTTGCACTGTTTAACAATTTACCGATTCATCATGGAGATTGCCCACATGCGCCAGGAGCTCAGAGGCAGCAGAGTAGGGCAATAGTTGCCCAACTGGAAACCCTGACCCCAGGGGCAAGACATGGGCTACTGCACTCTCTTGATCAGATAAGAGAAATACATAGAGAGGTGAACCCAGATCATAATAGTAAAATCGGAAGATGCTCACTTTGCGGTGAGGCAACTTCCAGATCGGTGTGCCAGTCATGTACGATGAAGAAGTGGCTATCCGAGGTACCGTGAGGGATGAGATGTTCGTAAACATAGCAGGTTACAGATTCATTGACCTTCCAGACAGGGATTCCCTCAGGGAGCCTTTCAGAGAGAAATGCATCGATTTGGGACTGAAAGGGACGATTCTACTGAGTCATAATGGGATAAATTTCTTCTTGGCAGGAACTCAAGAATCAATCAATGAATACGTGTCCTTCCTGAATGAGGATAAGAGGTTACAAGGGATTCCTATGCATTTGTCCCATACTGATTATCAACCGTTCCGCAGAATGCTAGTACGCCTCAAGAGAGAGATAATTTCCCTTGGCATAGATTCGATAAGGCCAGGAGAAAATACTGGCAATTACATCGAACCAAACGACTTCAAGCAGTGGCTGGACGAAGAAAGAGAGGTTCTCGTTTTGGATACTAGGAATGACTATGAGCTCAGGGTCGGAACGTTCGAAAAAGCTGTCGATCTAGATATCAAATCCTTCCGAGAGTTCCCTGAGGCAGTTAAGAAACTCGAATATGACAAGTCGATACCTGTGGTAATGTTCTGCACAGGCGGCATAAGGTGCGAGAAAGCTAGCATGGTCATGGAAGATCAGGGCTGGAGTGAGGTGTATCAGATTAGAGGAGGAATACTTGGTTACTTCAAGGATACGGGAGGCACTCATTGGGATGGGGACTGCTTCGTTTTCGATCAGCGCGTATCCGTGGATAAGAATCTCATTGAGGCGGATCATGAGATGTGCTTCAAATGCCGAGAACCCCTCTCTGCAGAAGATCTAGAATCAGATAAGTACTCAATAGAGGAGCACTGTCCTTACTGTTTCGACTCATTAGTTGGTGTAGCATGACTAAGATTAACCTCATGGAGAAACTATCCAGTTTCTCTGATCATTGGTCTCCCAAGGTGATAGCTGAGATGAATGATTACCAGTTCAAGCTAGTCAAGATCAAGGGGGATTTCATATGGCATAACCATGCTGATACTGACGAGGTTTTCATCGTGATAGAGGGTTCTATGTGCATAGAATTCGAGGACAGAACAATCGAGCTCTCGGAAGGTGAGATGTACGTGGTACCCAAGGGAGTTAATCACAAGCCATACGCCCAAGAGGAGTGTAAGATAATGCTCGTGGAGCCCCGTAATGTTGTAAACACAGGTGACAAAGAGGACGATTTGACTGCTTCGAACGATATTTGGGTGTAGACTGCAAAGTCCCTGTCACTGAGGTCAATCAATCAGACAGTGACGTGATTTTCTTGCTCCTTCATCCTTGTTTTCAGCATCATTTGCATTAACACTGCAATCATGAATATGACTCCTGCGACTCTGAAGCAGGTGTGGAATGTCCAGATTCCAGTTCCCTCCACAGTTTCGGACCAGATGTATGCGGCTAAAAGGGGCCCTAATATTCTCGCCAGTGCCCCATATCCCTCTTGTGCTCCCATCACCAGTCCCAATTCATGACCTCTATTCTGAGCCTCGAAAGTCAGAAGTGAAGATTGAGTGGGCGAAAATAGGCCATTCCCGATTGCAAGTCCAGCTGATGAACCTAGGATGAGCCATGAGGCCTCTGATGGCACATAGGGGAGACTCGCTATCCCCAATCCACAAAGAATTGTTCCAATTACCATTAGCCTATGCATTCCGAATCTGTCACTCAACGGGCCAATCAGGCCTCCTTGAACTATTACACCCAGAAGTCCGATGAAAGCGAAAATCCAACCGTTGTCCATTTCACTCCACCCCAGTCCCCCACTTTCAACGGGCATCGCAGTGAAAAGAATGAACGTCCCATGCATCATGCTGAAAGCCATAAGGAATAGAAAATTGATCGTCACGAGTGTTGAAACCACTGGAATTTTCCTTATTCCTGCTATATTTGAGAATGTTTCGCCGAGCTTCCCCCAAGCACTCATCTGAACAGTACTCACTTGTGACTCTGTATCCAGGCTTTCTTCAAGCCAGAAGTATGCTAGAGTCAGAGAGAAGAGCGATAGTAGACTGGAGAATATACAAGGTAGAAGATACTCATGCCCCCTCCAGAAACTAGAGTTGAAGGCCCCTCCGATACTGGTTGCTGGATCCGATAAAATTCCACCTATGAATGGGCCTATCATAAAACCAAGGCCAAAAGCTGCTCCAAGCATCCCCATTCTCCTAGTGATCATTTCAGATGAACTGATATCTCCAATGTAGGCCCTAGCCACAGCTATGTTCCCATTCCCGGCCCCTGCCATGAATCTTGCAACAATTGCCATCTCTAGGCTATTTGATAGTCCGAATACAATAAAGAAAATCGAGTTGGATACGAGTCCAAACATGATTACTGGCCTCCTCCCGAGGCTATCGCTTAGGGAACCTAGAATTGGTGTGAACAGGAACTGTGCCAGAGAATATACAGCAATTACTATCCCAACCCACAAGTCCCTGTTTCCAACATCGTTAATTCCTTGCCCTGTGGCTAAATCCTGTATGAAGTAGGTCAGGAAGGGAATCACTATTGTGAATCCTAGCATGTCCACTAAGACTACTAGGAAGAGGACAGTCATTGGTGATCGGCCGCTAGAGTCGGGACTCAAATGAATCACTCCGACGGGATCAGAGAAAGATTCCTATCACGCGTCGTAATCTCGGCATAGATACCAGCAACAAACTCTTCCATGGGGACTCCTTTCAGTTGATTGCCCTGCCTCGATCTAATGGAAACTGTTCCATCCTCAGTCTCTTCGTCTCCGATAATAAGCATATACGCCGGCCTCATTTTTCTATGGGTCCTTATTTTCTTGCCAACAGTGTTATCTGAGTCATCAACCCTTACCCTGACGCCGGATTCATAGAGCGAGTTAGCTACTGTAGCGGCATGGATCTTGTGTTTTTCAGAGATAGTTATGACTTGTACTTGGATCGGTGAAAGCCAGGTGGGGAAGTTTCCTGCCCAGTGTTCCGTCAGGAACGCTACAAACCTCTCATGAGTAGAGAGAGGTGCTCGATGGATAACGAATACCTCTCCATTTTCCTGTCCGGTTTCATCTGTATAAGTGAGGCCAAACCTCTCCTTGGCCGCGAAGTCTAGCTGGATGGTTGACATTGATTCTTCCCTGCCAAGAAGAGTTCTAAATTGAATATCTATCTTTGGCCCGTAGAAGGCGGCCTCCCCTATCGCTTCCACATACTCCACACCTATGCTATCCAGAATTTCTCTCAGATGATTCTGTGTGGCCTCCCAATTTTCAGGCTGATCAATGTATTTGTCTACGTTCTCAGGATCCCAGAGTGATAGCCTGAAGAAGTAATCATCAAATCCAAAAGCCGAGTAATAGTCCTGTACCATTCTGATATTATCAGCAACCTCTGAGGCAACTTGATCCAGAGTGCAGTAGATATGCGCGTCGTTCATCGTCAGCATTCTTACCCTCAGTAGTCCTGCCAAAGTTCCAGACAGCTCGTTCCTGTAAACAGTCCCATATTCGGCTATTCTCAGGGGGAGCTCCCTGTATGATCGTCTCTTGTTCCTGTATACCAGATGGTGGAAAGGACAATTCATGGCTTTCATGTAGTACTCCCCATCATCCATCTCCATCGGGGGGTACATTCCGTCTGCATAATGTGGAAGATGGCCACTGGTCTCGAACAACTCCTTCTTTCCAAGAACGGGAGTCGTAACTCTAACGTACCCATACGCCTCTTCCGTTTCGATTGCAAACTTCTCGATCTCGCTTTTCAGAGTCTCTCCATTGGGCAACCATACTGGAAGTCCCTTTCCGATCATCTCATCGGTCATGTACAGCTCCATTTCTTTACCTATTTTTTTGTGATCCCTCTTGGCCGCTTCCTCAAGTTGCCTCATTCTCTGTTGCAGCCCTTCTTTGTCTGGATAGCACATCCCATAGATTCTCGTCAGCGACTCTCTTTTTCTATCGGCCCTCCAGTAAGCTTGGCTGGTACTAGTTAGCCGGAACCATCTCAAATGAGAGGTACTTGGAACATGGGGCCCTCTGCATAGATCAATGAAATCGCCCTGTCTGTATGCAGAAGATCCAACATCATGGCCAATCTTCTCATCCATAATCTCCAGCTTGAATTTGTTTTTCCCAAATATAGAACGAAGGTCATCGTTATCATACTCCTCTCTGGAGATTAGCATGTTCTTCTTCACCAGCTCCTTCATCCTCTTCTCTATCGACTTCAAATCATCTTCGGATATAGGGTCCATGTGGAAATCATAGTAGAACCCATGATCAATAGGGGGGCCAATAGTTGGTTTTGCATCAGGAAACATCTCGGTAACTGCTTGAGCCAATAGATGAGCACAAGAGTGCCTCAGAATGTAGTGTCCCTCCGGGGAATTGCCAAGAATTGGAATAACGGAGCAATCGACATCTAACTCATGAGACATATCTCGCTCGATTCCGTCTACTAAGGCGGCCACTGCACCTGACTTCCTTCCATGGACATTGGCAATAACTTCGCCGGCCGAAATTCCTCCGGCGTACTCATGAACTTCCCCCTCGCTAACTTTGATACTTATCATCAGTACTCTCTCCTCCGTATAGTCGGCCCCGTAATCTCGTTTGAAGGCGTCTATAGTAAATCGTAGTATTGGCATAAATACCAGTTCTTGTCATAACGACCAGATATCAAAAAATCAGCATGAACATCACGAAGCGATAAGACCAATCCCCCCCTGCCAGAGTCATGGTTAGGTTGGGTCTACTCGTCAATCCCGATGCTGGCCTAGGTGGAAGATTAGGTCTAAAGGGATCCGATGGTCAAGCTGAAGTCGCTAGATCAAGAGGGGCCAAAGACAGGTCTGGACCTAGAATGAGGCTAATGCTGAATCATTTTATTGCAATCAGAAATGACAATAATCAGGAAATCGAATGGTACCTAAGCGAGGGTAGAATGGGGACACAGTGGGTTCCATCTAATATTTCTCCTCTCGAATTAGTCCATTCATCTATCGGCGTCACCAATGCCGATGACACTAGTCAGGCGATTAGGTCAATGATAGATAGTGGAATAGACCTACTAGTCTATGCAGGTGGAGATGGAACGACTAGAGATGTTGTAGCCGCTCTATCCGAACATGGAAAACCAGATCTTCCCGTCATAGGGGTTCCAACGGGGGTAAAGATGCACTCTGGGTGTTTCGCTTCATCCCCAAAGGCGGCTGCGGAGGTCCTCAGTGCATGGCTAAATGGCGATCTTCTTCTGGCATCGACAGAAGTTCTAGACTTGGATGAAGATCTATACAGAAAGGGGAAATGGGTCGTTAGACTCTATGCTGAGGCCACTACTCCAGCTAGCCCCCGTTGGATGCAAGGATCAAAAATGAGGGTAGAAGCATCAGGTGAAGAGGAGATAATAGAGGGACTAGCTAATCACATCAGCGACACTTTAATCGATGACAACATGATGATTATCTGGGGTTCTGGTGGTACTCTGAGAACTATTGGCTCTATCTTGGGATTTGATCTAAACACACTTGGGATTGACATCACTGTGGGTAAAGAGATTCTAGCATCAGACCTCAATGAGAAGGAGATCTTAGAGTATCTAGGGAGTCATGACGGCGATGTGACTCTACTACTATCTCCCATGGGGGGCCAGGGATTCCTCATTGGAAGGGGAAACTTACAGCTTTCTCCTGACGTACTCAGAGAGGTAGGTGTGGATAGAGTGCTGGGAATAGTCACGCCCGCAAAAATGCTTACCTTACGTAGCCTTAGAATCGAAACTGGAGATCCAGAGATGGATGAGAGATTCTCTGAGAAAAAATATCTCAAGGTACTACAGGGATATAGGACAACAAGAATACTTCCAGTATCAGTAGATTAGTATAACAATCATTCATTAAAGTGATTATATCCCGATTACGGGGGACTCAGTTATACCATGACCCTGTCTCCGATGTATATGTCAGTTGCACCGACCGAATATGATTTTGGAGTAGAATTTAACTATTCCTTTGCCGAAACGATAACTTGTTCTAATGAAGAAGCCCGAAAAATGTATGTTCTGGCATATGGCCATATGTTGAACTACAATCATGAGGAAGCTATTGCATGTTTCAGTAAATGTGCCGAACTGGACCCAAACTGTGCTATGGCATATTGGGGAATCGCATATTGTGTATCCTCTAACTACAACTGGAGTCCAGGTCTAGGATCGGGTCATGATTTTATTCAAACAGCAATTACTCTGAAAGATGGATGTTCAGAACTGGAAAAAGACCTCATTGATGCACTAGCAGAGCGCCACTCAGCAGAGGCACGTGATGCAGCGGATCCATCCGTCCTTAACATGGGCAACAGTCCAGAACTAAATGTTGCATTCGCAGAAGCCATGGCCCCACTTTATGAGAAATATGATGGGAACCTAGATGTCACAGCTATTTACGTTGAAGCTCTGATGAACCTAAAAGCATGGCAATTGTGGGATAAGAACACTGCTACTGGTGAAATCACCCCTGCTGATGACAATACATTACTTCTGGTCAAGTTATTAGAAGATGCTTTCGAAAGTAGTGAAGAAGCAAAAGTTCATCCAGCCCTCTGTCATCTATACTGCCACGCACTAGAACTATCCCCTTTCCCAGAAAGAGCACTTCCAGCTGCAGATGTCCTACGTACACTAATGCCCGGTTTAGGGCACTTAGTTCATATGCCATCACACATTGATGCTTGGGTAGGACAGTGGAAAGAAGCAATGGACTGCAATATTGCCGCTGTGGAAGCAGATGACAGATATGTTGAGATTACTGGAAATGAGTCTCAATTCTACAAGTTTTACAGAATGCACAACCATCACTTCGTAGTTTGGTGTGCAATGTTCGAAGGACAATATGAAACTGCACTAAAGTATGCACGCAAGGCAGTAAGCACACTTCCTGCCGGAGATGCAGAATCCGGTGTACAGTTCATGCTGGCTGGAATCATTCCTATGGGTGCAATCTTCCTCGAATCATATGTAACAATGCCGTGGCATGTCATGATTAGATTCGGTAAGTGGGACGAGATCATCAATGAGCCCCTCCACTCTGATAGGGATGTATTCCCTGCTGCTATAGCGACTCAGCATTACGCTAGAGGAGTAGCATATGCTTCCAAGGGAATGGTTCCTGAGGCAGAAGCAGAGCGAGCTCTCTTCAAAGAGGCTCTTGAGAATCCTGCACTCCAGGGCCGAGTATTGCATAACAATCTGATGTATCAAGATCCCAGTGATGGTCCATGTATCCTTTTGGTGAATGACGCTGTTCTGGACGGGGAGATAGAATATCGAAGGCAGTTTCAGGCCAAGGCTAAAGGCGAAGGATATGACTTCAGTGATGCATTTGATCACTTACGCCGAGGGGTCGATCTATCGCTCAATCTTGCCTACAACGAGCCATGGGGGCAAATGCAACCAGTTCGACATATCCTAGGTGCGTTACTACTAGAACAAGGCGAGGTTGAGGAGGCTGAAGCAGTATATCGAGCTGATATCAAACTCTGGAAGGATAACATGTGGGGCCTGCTAGGACTCAAACTCTGTCTTGAATCCAGAGGGAATGCTCCAGAGGAGCTTGCCGAGGTTTCAGCTTTGTTCGAAGAACGCAGTTCACGAGCTGATATCATGCCAGCAAAAACATGCTTCTGCGCACAGGATAGTATCGATAAGAGCTGTTGCTGATTACCCGTTGAATCAGATTTCCTGCAAGGTATCGATTCGTACCACCAATGGGCGAAAGCAACATTTTAACAGAAAAGCTCCTCAAACTGAAATATGACTTCCACTAGACAAGACCTTGGCCTGACTTCACTGGTTGTGATTAGCGCCGTCTCAATCGTTAGCCTAATGGTAAGTGCCATAGCGGTAGAATCAGTTGAGATACAGGGTTACTCAGCTGTAGCTTACTGCGCGGTAATCATTTTTGGAATACAGTGGTTGTCATGGTTACCAGCCTCCCTCAGACAAACAGAGCGCTTTTATGATCTCACAGGGGGTTTCACCTACCTGATAGTTGTGATTTTCAGCTTATGGGCCGGTGCTAGATATCAAGCCCCAAGCCCCAGAGAAATAATCGTCAGTTTACTAGTGATTGTATGGGCCTTGAGACTCTCGAGATTCCTATTCCTCAGAATTCACCATTCTGGAAAAGATGGGCGTTTCGACGATCTTAAGACATCCGCAACGAGATTTCTAGTGCCTTGGACACTACAAGGACTCTGGGTCTTTATCACAATGAACGTAGTTATCGTGTTAAACAGCCAAGCCACTACTTCTCCACCTCTGGGACTCTGGGATCTTATTGGACTCGTGATTTGGGTCCTAGGATTCGGTATCGAGATTATCGCAGATAACCAGAAATCAGCATTCAATGCAAAGCCAGAGAATGAAGGAAAGTGGATTGAAGAGGGCCTGTGGTCCGTCTCCAGACACCCCAACTACCTTGGAGAGATTCTGCTTTGGACTGGTATAGCCTGCTTTGGAATACCGTGCTTTACCGGTCTAGAATATCTATCTTGGGTTTCACCATTATTTGTATACCTGCTTCTGACAAAAATCAGCGGAGTCCCAATTTTGGATAGAAGGGGATTCGAGAAGTGGGGTGAGGAACCGGGGTATCTCGAATATCGCTCCACTACGCCGGTTTTGTTTCCCTCACTCAAAAGAAAATGAAACAACTCTTTATCCCGCATCCGACATACGTAACAGACATGAAGTGGACCTTCCTGATGGTATTGTGCCTCATTCTTCCCCTGTCCGGTTGCTTGTCGGAGACTATTGAAAAGACGACCCCAGAGACAGAGGGAGAGCCCCAACTGACGAGGATGAATATCGTTGCGCAGACGCTCGATAGAGATGTAGATCGACACAGCGATTACAACGTACTTGAGAACTCGTCAGGGCAGAACACGCTCATCCTCTGGGCGGCCTCCGGTTGTCGTGGGTGCCACGAGTGGACTGAGATGATCAGAGAGTCAATCTCTAATGGTACGATATCTAACGAGTCGAATGTCATCACAGTACACAGGTATCCTAGCTTCGAGAGCCGAGAGTCATTCTATGAGACATATGGTAACAACTCATCAGAGCAATACTCGCCATGGCCGGTACTAGTTCCACATGCCTCTGCAGTAGCATGGGACGCGGAGAGCGGGTCCCCTAGTGAGGTCCCGCTGGACGAGGCGTTCGGGTCCCCCAAGACCCCCACCCTCCAGGTCTTGGGTTCAGACGGTCAGATAGTATGGGAGAACGAGAAGTACTACCCCGATTTCGAGGTAGTGGAGCAGATATCAGCGCTGATATAGTAGCGACGCTCCACAACAATAACCACTCGAGGAACTCACGGCAGGGTACTACACAGGGGAATCACCCACTC